>JBPCMK010000001.1:0-2948 GCA_051002375.1 Pyrinomonadaceae bacterium
AAATACGCCTGCGCCGACGCGCGGGCGCATTGCGGCAAAAGCGGCGCGACTGCTCGAAGACAACAAAGAAGATTTGGCGCAAATTTTGACGCGCGAAGAAGGAAAAACAATTGCCGAATCGCGCGGCGAACTTTCAAGAGCTATTAACGTCGCCGAGTTTTGCGCGGGCGAATCGCTCCGTTTGAACGGCGAAACGATTCAATCGGAACTTCCCGTCACTTTCGCTTACACACTAAAGCAACCTCACGGCGTGGTCGCGCTTATCACGCCCTGGAATTTTCCCGTGGCGATTCCGGTCTGGAAAATCGCGCCCGCGCTCGTTGCGGGAAACACGGTTGTTTTCAAACCGGCAGAAGTCACGCCTGCAACGGCAGTTCGCATCTGCGAACTTTTTGAAGAAGCGAGACTTCCAAAAGGCGTTTTAAATTTAGTTTTGGGCAAAGGCTCGGAAATCGGTGACGAAATCGCCAATCACGCGGCGGTCAAAGCAATTTCTTTTACAGGCTCGACCGAAATCGGAATTAAATTATACGAGCAAGCGGCAAAGCGCGGCGCGAAAGTCCAATGCGAAATGGGCGGCAAAAATCCGGTCGTCGTGATGGACGACTGCGACCTAGATTTAGCCGTCGAATCAACCGCCAACGGCGCGTTCGGCTCGACCGGACAACGCTGCACGGCAACCAGCCGCGCGGTCGTGATTGACAAAATTGCCGATGAATTTGTCAGCAAAATCATCGAAAAAGCAAAGCAAATGCGTATCGGCGACGGCGCGGATTCCGCAACCGAAATGGGACCGAGCGTTGACGAAAAACAATTCAACACGGTTCTGAAATACATTGACATCGGACGCGAAGATGGCGCGGAAATGCTCTGCGGCGGACGACGCGCAAGCGGCGAAAATCTGGAAAACGGATATTTTATCGAGCCGACGGTTTTCGATAAAGTTACGCCCGATATGCGAATCGCGCAGGAAGAAATTTTCGGTCCCGTTTTGTCGGTTTTGCGCGTGAAAGATTTTGACGAAGCGATGACGGTCGCCAACGATTCACAATACGGCTTAACGTCTTCGATTTTCACCAATGACCCGAATTTGATTTTCCGATTCGTCCAAGAAATCGAAACCGGAATGACGCACATCAATTCACCGACCACCGGCGGCGAAGCGCACATTCCGTTCGGCGGCGTAAAAATGACTGGCATCGGCGCACGCGAACAAGGTTCGACATCGCTCGATTTTTACACGGAACTGAAAGTCGTTTATGTGGATTACACGGGACGCAAGCGCGAGGGAAATTTGTATTGATATGAAAAATAAATATAAAGCGATTGTTAAGCAAGACGGCGATTGGTGGATTGGCTGGATTGAGGAAATTCCCGGCGTGAATTGTCAAGAACGGACGCGCGAAGAATTGTTGAAAAGTTTAAAAATAACTTTGAATGAAGCGTTGGAGTTTAATCGGAATTAGCGTAAGAGTTTTGAGTTCCGCCTTTAGGCGGCTTTTACGCCAAGAAACCGCCTAAAGACGGAACTCAAAACTCCAGCCGATTTATTCACAGGCTTCATTTAGTTAAAAAGATTTGGGCATTCCGCCCGCGAAATTAGGAGCAATTATTATGAAATTAAATTTTTACTTTTTGGTTTTGGCTTCGGCGATTTTCTTTGCCGCTTGCCAAACGCAACCCGCGCCGCCGTCAAACCAAACGGCGAACACGAATACAAATATAAATTCGACGGCTAATAGTCAATGGGACGCTTACGTTAATCAATTTTTGAATGATTATTTCGCCGCCAATCCGACGTTTGCGGTTTATTCGGGCAAGCACGATTTTGACGGCAAACTTCCCGATTGGAGCGAAGACGGCTTGAAAAAAGAAATTGCGCGGCTGCATTCGGAACGCGATAAAACCGCCGCTTTTAAGGACGATGCGCTTGACGAACGACAGCGTTTTGAGCGTGATTATTTAATCGCGCAAATTGATAAAGATTTGTTCTGGCGCGAAACGGCTGACCAGCCGCACACGAATCCATATTATTATTCGGACGCGATTGACCCGGACGTTTACGTTTCACGCGAATACGCGCCGCTCGAAGCCAGAATAAAATCTTATACGCTTTACGCCCGAAACGTGCCGAACGCGCTTAATCAAATCAAAGCGAATTTGAAAATGCCGATGGCGAAAACTTTGATAAAAATCGGCAGAACGACGATTGGCGGTCTGGCGGATTTTTATGAAAAAGACGTGCCGAAAGTTTTTGAATCGGTCAAAGATGAACAGTCGCAGAAAGATTTTAAAGAAGCCAACGACGGCGCGATTAAAGCGGTGAAAGATTTCGACGCTTACTTAGCGGAACAGGAAAAATCTGCCAACGATAACTTCGCGCTCGGCGCGGACAAGTTCAAAGCGATGCTCAAACAGACCGAAGGCGTTGACATTGACCTTGCCAAACTCGAAGAAATCGCCAAGCAGGATTTGGATAGAAATACGAATGCGCTCAAGGACGCTTGCGCCAAATTCGCGCCAAATCAAACTTTGCAGCAATGTATGGCGAAGGCTTCGGCTGATAAAGCCGAAGGAACAAACGTCGTTGACGCGGCGACAAAACAACTCGGCGATCTGCGGAAATTTATACAGGAAAAAGATGTCGTTACGATTCCCGGCACGGAAGAAGCCAAAGTCGCGCAAGCCCCGCCGTATAAGGCTTGGAATTTCGCTTATATCAACATTCCGGGTCCTTATGAAACCGGTCTGCCTTCGACTTATTATGTTTCGCCGCCGAATCCATCGTGGTCAAAAGAAAAACAGGAAGCGTATATTCCGGGCAAAGGCAGTCTGCTTTTCACATCGGTTCACGAAGTTTATCCCGGACATTTCGTGCAGTTTTTACACGCTAATCGCTCGTCTTCAAAATTCGGACAAGTCTTCGTCGGCTACGCTTTCGCCGAAGG
>JBPCMK010000002.1:0-7675 GCA_051002375.1 Pyrinomonadaceae bacterium
GCTTCATATTGTTATATGTTTTTTTCGCGCTTTCGCGCTTCAAGCACGCAAGGATGCGTGCGCTCCCGGCGAAAACGCTTTTTCTTTTTTCGCGCTTTTTTTCTAGCTAAAGTAATAAGCGGTCAGATTTATGAAAGAAAACGAAACCGAAACGGAGATACGAGAACACGCTAAACAACTAGCCGCCGGGTTTATCGAACGCGGCGATGCGACCGGCTGGTTTGACGCGCTTTACAAGGAAGCGGGCGGCGATAATGAGAAAATCCCCTGGGCGGATTTAGAGCCGAACCGTTTCTTACGCGCTTGGGCGGAAAAGACAAATCTGCGCGGCGATGAAAGAAAGGCTTTGGTCGTCGGCTGCGGTCTCGGCGACGACGCGCGATATTTATATGATTTGGGCTTTAACGTAACGGCGTTCGACATCTCACAGACGGCAATCGAATGGGCGAAGAAGTTACACGCCGAAACTTCGATTGATTTTCACGTCGCCGATTTGTTTAATCCGCCGCGCGGTTGGTTTCAGGCGTTTGAATTCGTCCTTGAAGTTTATACGATTCAGCCTTTGCCGCTCGAAATGCGCCCGCGCGTGATTGACGCGATTGCGAATTTCGTCGCGCCGCGCGGCAGATTAATCGTCGTAACGCGCGGACGCGCAGACGATGAAGTTCCGCTCGAACTGCCGTGGGCTTTGTCGCGCCGCGATTTGTCTCGCTTTGAAACGAACGATTTCCGGCAGACGCATTTTGAAACGATGCCCGGCGACGAGGAAGAACCGATTGAGAGATTTGTCGTCGAATATGAAAGATGAGCAGCAAAAAGAATTTTATGTTAATCTGTGTTTGAAAATTTCTTCCGCGCCGAATCTTTTATGCCGATTGGATATTTCAGCCTTGTTCTGCACGCGCACCTGCCGTTCGTGCGCCATCCCGAATACCCCGAATTTCTCGAAGAAGATTGGCTGTATGAAGCGATTACGGAAGTCTATCTGCCGTTGATTTATATCTTTCAAAACTTGCATGAAACCGGAATGAAGCCGCGTCTTGCAATGAACATCTCGCCGCCTTTGTGCGAGATGCTCGCCGATAAATTGTTAGAAGAACGCTACACGCGCCATCTCGCAAACCTGCTCGCTTTGTCGCGCAAAGAACTCGTCCGCGTTCAACGGGAAGAACCGCAATTCGTTGATGTCGTCAAAATGTATGTTGATAATCTCGGCGCGTCGCTTCTGCTCTGGAACGATAAATACAATCGAAATCTCATCAACGCCTTCCGCGATCTTCAAGAAGAAGGCGTTCTGGAAATCATCACCTGCGGCGCGACGCACGGCTTTCTGCCTTTAATCTCGACGACCGAAGCCAGACGCGCGCAAATCGAAATCGCGGTCAAGAATTACCGTAAACATTTTCAGCGCAAACCGCGCGGCATCTGGCTGCCCGAATGCGCTTACGAACCGGGCATCGAAACGCTTTTGAAAGAAGCGGGCATCGAGTATTTCGTCTCCGATTCACACGCCATTCTTTACGGCGAACCGCGCCCGCGTTACGGCGTTCACGCGCCGGTCGTGTGTCCGAACGGCGTGGCGGTTTTCGCCCGCGATGTCGAAACATCGGAACAAGTCTGGAGCGCGGAAGTCGGTTATCCGGGCAACGCCAATTACCGCGAATTTTACCGCGATGTCGGTTGGGATTTGCCGCTCGAATATCTGAAACCGCATCTGCACAAAGACGCGACGCGCCGTCATCTCGGTTTGAAATACTATCGCATCACCGGGCGCGATGTCTCGACCGGCGACAAACAACCATACGTTCCGAATTGGGCAAATGAACAAGTCGCCAAAGATGCGATTGATTTCGTCGGCAAGCGCGTCAAACAAGCCTACAAACTCAGAGAAACTTTTGAAGGACATCCGCCGCTCGTCGTCGCGCCGTATGACGCGGAACTCTACGGTCATTGGTGGTTTGAAGGTCCGCAGTTTTTAGATTTTCTGTTTCGCGAACTGCATTACAAAAAGGATTTGGTCGAGCCGATTACGCCCGGCGATTTTCTCGACGCGCAAATTCCGATTCAGATTCAACAGCCGTCGGCTTCGAGTTGGGGCGCAAACGGCTATTACAAAGTCTGGCTCAACGAAAAAAGCGCGTGGATGTATCCATACAGCCACGACGCGGAACGCCGGATGACCGAATTGGCAAATCGTTTTCATCAACCGAATGAAATGCAACGCCGCGTTTTAAATCAATTAGCGCGTGAATTATTACTCGCGCAGTCGAGCGATTGGGCGTTTCAGATTTATCAAGGCACAACGGTCGAATATTCTTCCCGCCGTTTCAAAGCGCATATTCACCGCTTCAATCTGCTCGCCGACCAAATCGAAACGGGCGACATCAATAAAGCGATGCTCGCAGAAATCGAAAGCCGCGACAACATTTTCGCGGAGATTGATTACCGGATTTATCGAAGTTAAGAATAGCCGTCCGCAGCTATTTCCTTCCTACATTTGCCTTAACATTTTCGTAAAGTTATCATTTCCCTTTACTTATTGGAGATAAATTAATGGTTGAAAAAGGTGTAGATATTGCCCCCGCAACGGGCAAGCTCGGAATTCTGCTGGTCGGACTCGGCGCGGTCAGCACGACGTTTGTGGCGGGTGTGGAAGCGATTCGCAAAGGGAAAGCCGAACCGATTGGCAGTTTGACGCAGATGGGAACGATTCGTCTCGGCAAGCGGACGGACAATCGCTGTCCGAAAATAAAAGACTTTGTGCCGCTCGCAAATCTTGACGATGTGGTGTTCGGCGCGTGGGATATTTTCTCGGATTCGGCTTATGAAGCCGCGCTCAACGCCGGAGTTTTGGAGAAATCGCAAATCGAAGATTTGCGCGAACAGCTCGAATCTCTGAAACCGATGGCGGCGGTTTTCGAGCAAAATTACGTCAAGCGCATCACGGGCGAAAATGTCAAAACCGGCAAGAACAAAATGGAACTCGCCGAACAGCTTATCGCCGACATCGCCAAGTTCAAAGAAGAAAAAGGCTGCGACAGATTAGTGATGGTGTGGGCGGCTTCGACGGAAATTTTTATCGAACCGTCGGAGATTCACAACGACATCGAAGCGTTCGAGAAAGCGATGTATGACGACGATTCGCGCATCGCGTCTTTGATGATTTACGCTTACGCCGCTTTGAAATCGAAAGTCCCGTTTGCCAACGGCGCACCGAATTTGACGGGTGATATTCCTGCTTTAACGAAGCTCGCCGAAGACAACAATGTGCCGATTTGCGGCAAGGATTTCAAAACGGGGCAAACTTTGATGAAGACAATCATCGCGCCCGGTTTGAAATCGAGAATGCTCGGACTCGAAGGCTGGTATTCGACAAACATTTTAGGAAACCGCGACGGCGAAGTCTTGGACGACCCCGAAAATTTCAAGACCAAAGAAGAATCGAAACTCTCGGTTCTCGAACACATTTTGCAGCCCGACGTTTATCCCGAACTCTACAAAGATTTCGCGCACGTCGTCCGCATCAATTATTATCCGCCGCGCGGCGACAACAAAGAAGGCTGGGACGCGATAGATATTTTCGGCTGGCTCGGCTATAAAATGCAGATCAAGATTGACTTTATGTGCCGCGATTCGATACTCGCCGCGCCGCTCGTTCTCGACCTCGCGCTGTTTATGGATTTAGCCCAACGCGCGAAAATGAAAGGCATTCAGGAATGGCTCTCGTTCTATTTCAAAGCCCCGCAAACCGCGCCCGGACTCTACCCGGAACACGATATTTTCATTCAATTAATGAAGCTGAAAAACACTCTGCGGCATCTGAAGGGCGAAGATTTGATTACGCATTTAGGACTTGAATACTACGATTAAAAATCAAAAGGCAAAAGCGAAAAACTTTTGCCTTTTTCATTAAAATTATTCTTGCGCTCCGTGAGAAATCAGCAGTTCCGCAATTTCTTTATATTCGTTTTCCAGAGCGATGCCGAGCGCGGTTTTGCCTGTTTTGTCGCGCAGATTAACATTTGCGCCGGCATCGAGCAAAGCCTTGACCGATTCGAGATTTTCGTAGTCGGCGGCAATCATCAGAGGCGTTTGCCCTTCTCGATTTTGCGCGTCAATGTCCGCGCCTTCGTCAATCAAAATCTGCAAAACTTCTGGCTTGACCAGCACAGCGACGTGATGTAGAACATTGCTGTCTTCATCATCAACCGCTTTGATTTTTGCGCCGTAGCTCAAAAGTAATTTGACGAGTTCGGGCGCGGCATCGTCGTCGAGACGCATCAACGCCGTCTGTTTTTCTTCGTCGCGGGCGTTAATTTTCGCTCCGAATTCGAGCAGCGTTTTAACCGTTTCGATGTTCCCGTTTTCGACGGCGATGAAAAGCGCGGTTATCTTGCCGGAATTTTTTTCTCTGCCGTTCACGTCCGCGCCGCCCGCGAGCAAAGATTTAATTTCCGCTAGGTTGTCTTCCGAAACGGCTTTCAGAAGCGGAAGCTCGTATTCAATCATTCCGATTCCGCCGACCGTTTCGTTTACGCCGCTAACTTGCATTTCTACGTCGCTTTGAAGATTTGCGCCGCCGGAGATGGCGAGTCCTTCGATTTGCGTATTCGTAAAACCGCGTGCGGCTTCGACTTTTATCGTGTAAGTTCCCGGCGCGAGATTGACGAATTCGTAAAATCCTTCGTCGTTGGAGGTAGCTGTTTTATTAAACGAATCTCGTTCGCCAACGAGCGTAACGACAACACCCGGCACGACCGCGCCGGTTATGTCTTTAACCGTTCCCGAAATGCTCGCAGTCGGGTTTTCGGTTTTATTTTCATCAGATTTCTTTTCCCTTCTAACTTGTCCTATGTCGCCTGCGACATTCGGCGATTGCGGCTCGTTCTGCGCGTAAGCCACTGTCGAAAGACTCAATGCCGCCGTCATCGCGCCGACTGCCAGACGCGGCGCACGACGCGCGATTTGGTAAAGACGGTCGGCGAAAACAGGCTGATTGTTCGACGGATTTTTCACGTAGCGAACGCAAATTCCGCCCTTCGATTGGCGCATCAAACGCAACGCGTCTTTGCGCCGCGCCGCCGAGAGATTGTTGACCTCCAGTGCGCAATGCTCGCAAAAACGCACTTTGTCATTGCCTTTCATCGCGTCCCAATCCTGCGAACACGGACTCGTAATCTCGAATAAATTTTTATGAAAATTCCTTTTTGACATAGACGTATCCTCACGCTTGCGAATTAAAATATCGAGCGTTTGTCATTTACAGACAAATTGTTTTTGATTTTGTTTCCGCGCTTTTTTGATTTCGCGCCTTTCGTTCGGACGAGTTATCTACCTTGATGCGGCGAGTTTTTCGATTGGTTGCTTTAAGGTGAAAAGTTTTAATAAATAAGAAATAAATAAAAAATTGAAATTCGCTGTTTGTCGTCTGCCATTTATATTGACAGCGATTCTCAAAAAATGCGCCAAGTCAGAACCGCCGGCGTGAGCGGGCGATTCGATTCGGGATTTGAGATTTCGGATTGCGGATTAGTTGATTGATAAAGGCAAACCCGCAATCGCTAATCGCCAATCCGACCGCTTGAGGCAGGTGGTTCTGACATTAAACCGCACCTGAAATTTAATTTATAAAATCCTGCTTGTTTTCTTCGGTTAAAATCGGCGCGTCAAATTTCGGCGCGTCTTCTTCGAGACTCCAAACTTCGACGAGCGCGGGCGGGCATTCGGTGATAAAGCGCGACGGTTTTTGCAAAACGGTTTGACGATTGTAATCAATTATCATCAGCGGATAAGTTAAATAAAGTTCGTCCTGCGCTCTGGTCAAAGCGACATACCACAAACGTCTTTCTTCTTCCTCGCTGTCAATTTCTTTGAGCGAGCGCGGGCTGGGAAATTTGCCTTCCGCCGCCCAAATTATAAAGACGACTTTCCATTCCAAGCCTTTCGCTTGATGAACTGACGTTAAAGTTAAAAGCTCGTCTTCTTCGCCGCCGGAGACGACATCTTCGCCGACGATGCCGGTCGGTTCTTTAAAGCGTTCGGTCGAAAGCAGCGCGAGTTCCGAGAGGAAATCTTCGGTCGAAGTGTAACGCGCGGCATACATCGCCAAGCCTTTCAAATCCTCTAATCTCGCTTCGGCGTTTTCGTAATTTTCGAGCAGATGCTGTTCGTAGCCGTTGGTTAAAATCAACTCGATTTGTTTAGCAGGATTATTTCGATTGTCGTCGGTCGTGATTTTTTCAAGCAGTTCGACAAAGTTTTTCCAGTTTTCTTTGCCGCGCGGCTGATATTTGAAATCTTCCCGTTTGACGAGCGCGAACGGGTTTTCGGCATAAGCCAAAGACTCGTAAATTTTATTCGCCGTTTGATTGCCGACGCTGGGAATCATTTTTAAGATTCGCTTCCACGCCAACTCGTCGCGCGGATTGACGATGATTCGCAAATATGAAATCACGTCTTTGATGTGCGCCTGCTCGAAAAATCTCACGCCGGATTGAACGCGATACGGAATGTTGCGGCGCGTGAGTTCCAACTGCAATTCAATCGAATGATAATGCGAGCGATACAACACGCCGATTTCTTCGAGCGAAGTTCCTTCATCTCTTAACTCTAAAATTCTCGACGCGATAAAAACCGATTGCTGCTCGACATCGCTGCACGGAACGAGCGCGGGTAGAAAGCCTTTCGATTTTTTTATCGCCTGCAAAGTTTTCGGAAACTGTTTTCGATTATTCGCAATCGAGACGTTGGCAAGTCCGAGAATTTCCGGCGTGCTTCGATAATTTAATTCGAGTTTGTAAGTCTCCGCCTGCGGATAGCGTTTCGGAAATTCGTAAATGTTGGCAAATTCCGCGCCGCGCCACGCGAAAATTGATTGCGCGTCGTCGCCGACGACCATCACGTTTTTGTGTTTGACGGCAAGCAAATCTATTAGCTCGGCTTGCAGTTTGTTCGTGTCCTGATACTCGTCAACGAGAATGTGCTGAAACTGTTCGGCGTAGACATTGGCGATGTCGGGTTTTTCGATTAAAAGTCGTTTCCAATTCAAAAGCAAGTCGTCGTAATCCATCACGTTGCGTTCTTTTTTTCGCTCCATATAAACGAAATCAACGCGCTTGATTTGCTGCGCGAGCATTTCAAAATACGGATATTTTTTGATGATGACATCTTCGATTGTCTGGTCGGTGTTGTTCGCGTAAGAAATTATATTTTGCACGACTTCGGCTTTCGGAAATCGTTTCGCTTTCGTGTCAATCGCCGCTTCTTCGATGCAGACGTTAATAAAATCTCTGGCATCTTCCGCGTCGAGAATCGAATAATTTGAATTGAAACCGATTGAAACGGCGTGTCTTCTTAAAATCAAATTCGCAATGCGGTGAAATGTTCCGCCCCAAATTTTGTGGACGTTTTGCGAGCCAGTGAGCATTTCGACACGCTTTAACATTTCTCTCGCGGCGCGATTGGTGAACGTGGCGAGCAGAATTCTCTGCGGCGAAACGCCCTGCTCGATTAAATACGCGACGCGATAAGTTATCGTTCTGGTTTTCCCTGTTCCCGCGCCCGCAACAACCAGCGCGGCTTTCGGCTGTGCCGTGACGACGCGAAACTGCTGTTCGTTCAACTCGCTTCGATAGCGCGTCAAGCGTTCGGGCAGAGAGTTTTCATCTCGTTTGAT
>JBPCMK010000003.1:0-30732 GCA_051002375.1 Pyrinomonadaceae bacterium
TCGTCAGAAAATTTAGGTTTCATCACCAAAAGGATGGCAGAAATCTTCGGATTTCTGCCTCCGCTGACGAAACTGAAAATCTAAACTGTTGTTATCAAAGAACTTTAATTTGCACAGACTTCAATTAAATTATCCAAACTCCACGCGCCGCCGCCCGCAAAAATAAAATAAAAGAAAACAAAGCAATAAATTACCGCGAGTTCGCCTTTATTAAGAAGCGGCAAAAAATTGCCCGGCGCGTGAACCATAAAATAAGCGACCGCCAGCATACCACTCAAAAGAAAAGCGACAGGGCGCGTGAATAAGCCAAGCAGAAACAGCAAGCCGCCGAAAAATTCCAAAATTCCGGCAACCAGCATCAGCCCCGAAAGCTCGCCGCCTCCGCCTTGCGGCGCGGGCGGAAAATTGAAAAGTTTCTGACTGCCGTGCCAGATGAGTAGAAAGCCCGCGATAATTCTTAAAACGCTCAAAATGCGCGGCGACCACGCGATTAAAAATGAATTCATCTTTTTTACTCCAAACTTTATTTGGAAGCGATTTGCACTCGAAAAAAAAATGCCGATGTGTCAGGAAACATTGTTAATTATTCGTTGTTAATTGTTCACTGATTAACAGAGAAAATCGTTTTCATTTAATAATGAACAATGAGTAATTGATAATGAATAATTAACGCCTCTTTGCCGTATCTTTTCGAGTTTTACCGTTTCCATTTTTTGTTTTCCTCTTTAGTATTTAATACTTTTGTAACGTCTTTTGATACAAATATAATCAAAAAATTAGTTCAAAACTTTTCTTTTATTACAGCCGACCTTTATGACCGCCCGCAAAATATCCTGCAAAGAAAACTGCGCGAGCTTTGCTTCGACGACATCATTAATCTCTAACTGTAATTTTTCCAAAACGCATTGAATATTTTTCCCAATCGGACAGTCGTCGTTCGTCTGCCGATGAAGCGCGAAAGTTTTTCCGCACGAAATCGCTTGGTGAACGTCCGCCAAACTTATCTGCTTCGGGCATTTTGCAAGGCGCGTTCCACCGTTTGCGCCGGTCTGCGAAACGACTAAATTCGCTTGGCTCAAATCGCCGAGAAGCCGCCTGATAACCACCGGATTCGTCTTTACGCTCTCGGCGATAATATCGGACTTCACATTATTTTCTTCGCCTTCTTTGGCAAGAATAGTCAAAATGTGAACCGCTATTGCAAATTGACTGTTGGCTGCCATAATTGTAATAAGTTTAGTTACAAATGCGAAAATTGTCAAGTCTAAAAAATTATTTTCCTGAACGAAACATTTATGATTCGTTTAGCTTGATATTTCTTCTCGTCAATTCCGCGACAAATTTATCAGCGTCAATCGCTTTTTCCTGCGGAGTCGCGCCGCGCATTTGCACGTCGCCGCGTGCCGCCATTTGCGCGATAATCGAAGCGGGAAAAGCCGTCGTCCGCATCATCGCGCTGAGGTTTGTCGCTTCGTCGTATTTGTCAACGATGTCATAACGCAATCGCTTTCGCGTATTATCTTTTGTGCCGACAAATTCCAGCCGAATCAAAACATAATCCGGCTCGTCTGCCGGAAGATTTCTTTGCAGAAGCTCGCCCAAAATCTTTCGGGGTTTTACTTTGACATAATCGGCGACGATTTCATCGCTCGTACACAAACCCAAATCAATCATCGTTTTGAATCTGTCGCAGTGTCCGGCGTAGCGAATCGTTTTGTAATCGAGTTCTTTGATTTTCCCTGAAAATGTGTCGGGCAAAGTCGAAGTTCCGCCCGAAGTTTGAAACGCTTCGAGCGCGGGGAAATCTTTAAATTCCAAAGTTTCGAGTTCGGTCATTGATTCGACTTCAGTAATTTCGCCGCCGCGTATAACTCGTGCGGTTTCGACGTATTCATTGATTAAACCTTCGACCGAAAAAACGAGTTGGTAATTTAAAGGCGGTTTCGGATTTTGCGGCAAACCGCCGACGCGAATGTGAATTTCTTCGATTTCGTCAAAACGGTTTGCGCCGCGCATCGCCAGAACCGAAACCATTCCGGGCGCGAGTCCGCAATCGGGAATGATATTTATTCCGGCGTTTTTCGCCGCCGCATCGAGCGCAAGCTGCGCGTCAACAACGTAATTGTTTCCGCCAAGGTCGCAAAAATTTGTCGCGGTTTCAATCGCGGCTTTCGTCAGTTCGAGGTTATACCAATAATTAACGCACGAAATCGCCGCGTCGTGTCCGTGCATCAAATTCAAGACATCGGCGTAATTTGAAACGTCAATTTGCTTTGCCTGGAGTTTCGGACTGTTGATGTTGGCGGCGATTTGTTCGGCTTTGGCGAAATCGAAATCGGCAACGGTTACGGCTTCGACTTCGGGCGAATTATAAATCAAATCGAAAGCCGCGCCGTGTCCCATTCGTCCCGCGCCGAGAACAAGAATTTTCATATTTTCCTAACCGGGAGCGCGGACGGCTCGTCCGCATTGAGCGCAAAGCGCGAATGAATGTTTCGAGTAAAAATCAACATCGAATGTAGATTGAAGGTTTTAGATTGCATTCGCAATCTTTGCGGACGAGCCGTCCGCGCTCCCGACTAATTCCAATCGTCGAATTCTTCCGGCTTTTCGGCGGCGAGAATTGCGCCCGCGTATTCCCAAACCTTCTTTTTCCAGAGCCGCAGCGAATCGGTTAATTGAAACGCGGCTTGCGGATGCGCGGCGTTGCGTTCAAGCCGGATAACCTGCGCCGTAACGCTGACTTCATCGTCGGCTTTTTCCGTGATAGTTAGATTCACCTTGCTTCCGACCGACGGAAGCGCACGCGGCAGAAAAACCAGAGTGCCTTGCAGCCCGACGTTTTCCGTCAAGCCTTCCTGAACAATTTCGCGTCCTTGTTCGTCCTTCCACGCGACGCGAATCGGAAAGGAAATGTTGTAGCGCGAGCCTCGCCGGCGTTCTTGCATAATGAAATTTATTCTCCCTCTAATGTTTTAAACTTCGTCGTTTGAAATATACGAAATTAGCCGCGCGAAGTCTAATAATAAAAGCGCGTTTGTCAATTTGTCCGCGCCGTGTTTGTTCAAACGCATTTTTCACGATTAGACAAGCCGCGTCCGAAAATGATAGTATCTACAAATGTTTTTTTGAAAAACTCTTCGCGGAACATTCCGCGTCCGTCTATTCAAGCCGTCGGGAAGCGATTTTTGCAAAGGCTCGAATGGAAGAAACAAACCAACAATTAGGAGCAAAACAATAAATGAAAAATCTAGCTGGAGGAATTACGTTCCTTGGCGCGATTATGTTGACAGTAATGTTTTTATTTTACTTTCAACCGACCGCCGAAGCCGTAACCTTAGCGATTGATTCGCAACAAAATACACAACAACAATTACTTAATCAACAAGAACAAATTCAAGTTCAAAATACAATCGAAATAAACAATAACAAAAACAACAATAACTTTTCCGACTCGGTTTCATATCGGGCGACGGCGTATTGTCTGCAAGGCAGAACGGCGACGGGCGGCAGCGTCCGGCGCGGAATCGTCGCCGCCGATACGCGCATTCTGCCGCTCGGCACACGCATCCAAGTTGATGCCGGTTCGTATAGCGGAACTTACACGGTCGCCGACACGGGCGGCGCGGTTCGCGGACGCACGTTAGATATTTGGGTCCCAAGCTGTTCGGAAGCCAGACGTTTCGGCAGCCGCCGCGTAAAAGTCAGTAGAATGGGTAGGAAAAGTTAATTTACAAAATTTTATCAATCAATTTTAAGACAAATCTTTAATACATTTTAGAGTAGTCGTTTCGTTAAATCGAAGCGGCTATTTTTCATTTCGGGCGCGTTGTCAATCCGTCTAATTACTTGTAGCTCGCGACGATGAGATTATCGCGGCGCGGAAAGTGAAGAATGATGCCCAAGATGCCGAGCGCGAACCAGAGAAAAAAGTATTGGTAATTAAAAGCGAACGCCAAAACCAAGCCGATCAGCGAAACGGCTTCGCACAACGCGCAGCCGATAATCATTGCGGTTTGGACGAGCGGCGGCTTTTGTTCGGCGACGGCTTGATCGAGAAATTTCTTTCGCAAAACGAACGACGTTAAAAACATCGAAAGCCCCAAAACCGCGAAAATAATAATTATCATCGAATTTTCGCCGAGCGGAGATTTGGAAAAATCAAAATTGTAAATTTCGCGTTTGGCGAAAAACAAAACAACCAGAAACATCAGTTGCGAAACCAGCAGCGCGAACCAGAGAACAATTAAAGTTTGATATTGTTGTTCGACGTTTTTGTTTTGATTTTGCATTCTATTGTGTCGCCTCCAATTCTTCCTCCAATAATTGACGTTCGTATAAATCGGCATACTCGCCGTTTAATGCGATCAATTCTTCGTGCGTTCCGCGCTCAACGATTCGACCGTTGTGCAGAACGCATATAAAATCCGCGTCGCGGACGGTCGAAATGCGGTGCGAAACGATCAAGGTCGTGCGGTTTTGGCGAACGTCGCGCAAACCGTTCAGAATTTTTTCTTCCGTGTATGTGTCAACCGCCGATAAGCTGTCGTCGAGAATTAAAATTCGCGGATTTCGCATTATCGCGCGTGCAATTGCCGTGCGCTGCTTTTGTCCGCCCGAAAGCGTGATGCCGCGCTCGCCGACAATCTGTTCATATTTGTACGGAAAATCTTCGATGTCGGCGGCGAGACCGGCAATCTCCGCCGCCCGTTCGATTGCGGAATGCGGAATGCGGAATGCGGCATCTTCAGTAACAAATTGCGGATTTCCGTTTGCCGACGGTTCTTTGATTTCTAATTCCGCATTCCGCCTATCCACGCCGAACGCGATGTTCTCGGCGAGCGTGTCCGAAAACAAAAAAGTTTCCTGCGGCACAACGCCGATTGATTTTCTAAGTTGTTCGAGCGGAAATTTTCTGATAGGAATGTCGTCAATCAAAATCGTTCCTTCGGGCGCGTCTAAAAGGCGCGGAATCAAACTTATCAAAGTTGATTTTCCGCTTCCCGTTTTGCCGACAAACGCAACCGTTTCGCCCGCGTTGATTTTCAAATTTATATGTTTCAAAACCGGCGCTCCGTCGTAGGCGAAATTCAAATCGCGGAATTCGATTTCGCCTTTTATCTTCGGCTGCGGCGCAGCGTCGGGCGCGTCTTTGATCGTCGGGTCGGTCTGCAAAATCTCATTGAATCTTTTCAAACTCGCCGTGCCGCGCTGATAAAGATTGACGACGTAGCCGAGCGCGATGAGATACCAGATCATTCGTTGCAGATAAAGAATAAAAGCCGTAAAATCACCGGCGGAAATCTCGCCGCGCACCGCCATCGGAACGCCGACGGCGACGATTATCACGAAACCCAAACCGATAAAAAAGAAAAGCAGAGGTCGCATCGCCGCGCCGTATTTGACGAGCGCAATGTTGCGTTTCGCATACTCGCGGTTTAATTCTTGAAATTTTTCAATTTCCGCGTCTTCCTGCGCGTAGGCGCGAACGACGCGCACGCCCGACAGATTTTCCTGCGCCCGCGCCGTAATGTTCGAGAAAAATTCTTGGATTTTTTCAAAGCGAACGTGAATTCGTGCGCCCAAAAATTTCACGGTCAAGGAAACAAACGGCATCGGAATCAACAGCAGCAAAGTCAGTTTGACGTTTGTTTTCAAAAGAATCGGCAGCACAATCGCCAGCGCGAAAATTGCTTGACACGAATACAAAATCATCGGTCCGACGATTTGTCTGACTGCACTCAAGTCGTTCGTTGCCCGTGCCATCAGATCACCGACGCGCGTGTTTTGAAAATATTCGAGCGGTTGATTGACAAGCGCGGCGTAAAAATCGCGGCGCATATCATATTCGATGTGGCGCGAAGTGTTTATCAAAAGTCGCCTTTGCCAGAACAAAAAAATGCCGCTCACAAAATTGATTGACAAAATCAGCAGCGGATAAAAAACGATTTTGTTCCAAGTTATCTCCGCGCTCAAATCATCAATCGCCCGCCCGACGTAATATGGAATCAAAAGCCCGAACGCCATCGAAACGAGAATAAACAAAATTCCAGAAATGATGTGATATTTGTAGGGCGCGAAATAGCGAGTGAATTTTTTTAGTTCTTCCATTCTGTTTATATTTTCGTATAAGTCGAAAGCGCGGTCGCCATCAATTTTTCTTCTTCGTTAAAGACTTCCGCCGAAACGAACAAAAGCCTTTTTCCCGCCCGCGTAATTTTCGCCGCGCAGGTGATTTTGCCGCTCGTGTGCGGACGCAGATATTGAACGGTCAAATCAACCGTCGAAGCCTTTTCGTCGTCCGCCAAAACACTGACTACCGCCAACGCCATCGCCGTGTCAATCAATGAAGCGGTCGCGCCGCCGTGCAAAAGTCCGTGCGGCTGGCGCAATTTTTCCTGCATTTCAAGACTCATCACGGCTCGCCCTTTTTCAATTTCGACGAGTTCGATGCCGAGCAATTTTAAATACGGCGTGGTTTTTACCGTTTCAAACGCAATTCGTTTTTTCTCTTCGTCAATCATTTTTCCATTCGCTCGCGCCGCAAAATTTCCTGAAATTCCTTGATTGAAACTTTACGATAATCCTTCGGAACTTCAAAAAAACTTGCTTCGGTTTGCCGCTTGAAATTTTTCAATTCCGCCGTTAAAGTCAAAATCTTTTGCTCGCCGTTGACACTGTAAAATTCCTGCTTAACGGGCAAACCGATTTGTTCGTCAACCGAAATTATAATTTCAGAATTTAACGCCTCGTCGAGACGAACGCGATATTTCGTGAAATTATTTTCCGCGCCGAGCATCTCAAATTTCGCGCCGCGTTTTTGGTCGAGCCATTCGTTGGTCAGAAAATCATTTAAGGTTTCGCCTCTCGCATCGGAAATATTCGCCGATTCGTTTTCGGCATAATTTTTCTGACTGCGATTGATTAAAAAGGTTTGACCGCCGCCGATATTTAATAGCGCGAATTCATTTTTCGTTTGATAATCAAAAATCGTCAAACGATTCGCGCCGTTTCGCGCCGTAAAAGTTACATCTTCAATTCCGCCGGTCGTAACGACGATTTCGGTTTGGTAATTTTCCGGCTCTTTCGTCGAAAACGGAACGTCCGTTTTCAATTCCTCCGGCGCGGGCGGCGTTGGCGTGGCTTCGGTTTTCGACTGCCAAAAACCGCACGACGAAACGAGAAGCAAACTTAAGGCGAGAAAAAATTTTATCGAATTTGACGAAACTGTCGGCACAAGTAAAATTTTATCACACAGAAAAGTTTTGAGTTCCGCCTTTAGGCGGCTTTTCTTTATAAAATTTAAAACCGCCGCCTAAAGGCGGAACTCAAAACAAATTTGTATAATTTTTTAATGAATCCGAAGTTGCTTCAAACTTTTTATATCATCGGCGGAATCGCTGTTTTGCCGTTCGCGCCTTTTCTTTACTGGCAAGGACAGCGCGTTCGGCGGCGCATTGGCAGACTGCCGGACGCGATGGGCGAAACCGTCGGACAGTTCGGCGATCACGCGGAAGCTATAAATCTTCTGGCAATCGGCGAATCAACCGTCGCCGGTGTCGGCGCGAGCAATCACGCCGAAGCTCTCGGCGGACAACTTGCGAAATTTTTAAGTTTGGAATTAAAAAAAAGCGTGCGCTGGCACGTTCTCGGCGAAAGCGGAATCACCGTTGGCGAAACTTTGCAAAGGCTTGTTCCGCATCTGCCCGACGTGCTGATGGATTTCGTCGTCGTCGCGCTCGGCGGCAACGATACTTTCAAAATCAGCAGCCCGAATCGCTGGCGAAACGGAATGGCGAAGCTGATTGAAATCTTGCGCGGGAAATATCCGAACGCGATAATTTTGCTGGCGAACACACCGCGCGTAATTGATTTCAGAGCGTTGCCGCCGACTTTGAAATTCGTCCTTTGGCGCGTCTCGAAACTGCATCACGAAAACGCGAAAAATATCGCGCGGGAAATGGAAAACGTCTTTTATTACGACGAAGCCGGAACGGTCGAAGACGATTTTTTCAGCGACGGCATTCACCCTTCGGCGCACGGCTACGCGCTCTGGGCGGAAGCGATGATAAAATTTTTGATGCGAAAATTAAAATGAACCTCGAAAACTCTTTCGCTGAAATTATCGAAACGCTCGACGCGCACAACGAGTGGCTTTTGATTCATCAATCGGGAACGAGTTTCGCTCTGCGGCGCGAAGAAATCGAACTCGATTTCGAGCGCGAAAAAATTCTTTTCGGCTTTACGGACGACAAAGGTTTTCAAGTTTGGCGCGTCGCCGGTTATAAAATCGAAGACGAAAAAATCACGCTCGATTTGACGCGCAATTTTGGGCGCGAGCGCGAAAAAATAAAATTCGCGCCGCGAATTCCGACCGGCGTTCTGGCTGCGGAGGTCGAACTTGCGCGGCTCGAAAAAGCCAACCAAATCGCGCGTTTAATCGTCGCTCAAAATCCGAAATCAAAACTCGTTCGTGTCGCCTTAAACGAAAAAAACGGACGTTTCGCTCAAATCGTTTTTGAAGATTCAAACCGAAAACAAATCGCCGCGCTCGCCGATGTTTCCGCTGCCGCCGTGCCGGAAAATCTTTTGACCTTTGCAATTTTGTGGCTCGCTAAACTTGAAACGCGCCGCCAAAATTCGATTCAAATTGTTTGGATTTTGGCGGAGAAAAAGCTCTACAAAAACTTGCGAAAACTTCACGCTTTGCTTCGGGAACATTGGAAATCGAAAATTGCGATTAAGGAAATTGTTCGCGGAGACGCAAAGCGGCGAAGCGAAGAAATTTCCGAAAAGCCGCCAATCGTTTTGGCAAATCTCTGGCGCGAAAAACCGCCGAAAATTTCTCCGCCGGAAAATCCGCAAACGAGCCGCGCGGCAACGGAAATCATCAAACTCGCGCCTGATAAAATTTTCGCGCTTTTCACGCGACACGGCGAAACTTTGCGCTTTCTCGGTTTGCCTTTCGCGCGTGTCCGCAAAATCGGCGACGCGGAAAAAGCGTGGTTCGGAATCGAGCGCGAGCGGCGAATTTTGAACGAGCAGACGCGAGCGGAATTTTTCGATACGCTCGAAAATCTTGAAACTTATCGCCGCTTTGATTCGGCAAATAAACGCCACGATTTTTTTCGCCTCGCGCCCGAAGCGTGGCTCGAATCAATTCTCCGGCGCAACATTAAATTGCTCGACGGCAATCTTATTTTGTCGCCGATTTACAACCAATTTCGCGCCGGAGGCGATAAAATTGACTTGCTCGCTCTGCGCCGCGACGGACGTTTAATCGTCATCGAATTAAAAGTCGCGCCCGACCGCGAGATGATTTTTCAAGCCGTTGACTACTGGCGAAAAATCGAACTCCAGCGACGAAGCGGCAATCTGCAAAAGGCGAAAATCTTCGGCGATTTGGCAATCTCCGACAAACCCGCGCTCGTGTTTTTAGTCGCTCCGACTTTGAGTTATCACTATGATTTTTCTTTTCTGGCGCAAACCGTATCGCCGGAAATCGAAATTTACCGATTTAACTTGAATGAGAATTGGCGCGAAAGTTTGAAGGTGATGCAGGTTGAAAAGATTCAAAAGTAAAAGGCGAAGTAAAAAGCAAAGAACCGATTTCTAACTTTTTATTTCGCCTTTTCGCTTTCTAACTATTTTGCAGAAAAATGTCGCGGTTTATCGCCGACGGATTGCCGATGACGACGAAGCGAAGATTTTTCATATATTTTTGCGCGACCGCCTGCACTTCGGCGGGCGTAACCTGCCGGATTTTATCGAGAAAAGAAAACGCATTGCGCCAACCGCCGCCGACGAGTTCGTATTTGGCAAATTCGGCGGCTTGCGCGGCGTTTGTCTGCTGGTCAATGTAATATTGCGTCAAATAAAATCCGGCGATGCCTTCGATTGCGTCGTCGGAAATTTGTTCTTTTTTCAAATTATTTATTTCATTCAGCATCACGCTGACCGCTTGATTTGCGTCAACGGCAGTTACGTAAATGTTGCCCGTGTTTGAAAGATATGCACCGAGCCGCGCGTCGGGCGCGTAAGAAAGCTGGCGTTTGACGCGGACTTCCTGATTGACGCGGCTTTGCAAAACCGTTACGGCGACGCGCATCGCGTAATAATCTGGATTAGCGAGCGACGGCGCGTTGAATACGCCTTGAATAAAATTTGTCGGCAGAGTGCGGGCGGTAACGTCCAGAGTCGGCTTTGAAAAATCAAGCACGGGAAACGACGATTCTTTGTAATCGCCGCGCGGCAATTTCCCGAATGTGGCGGCGACGCGCGTCTCGACTTCCTTCGGGTCAATGTCGCCGACGACGACGAGCAGAAGGCGCGAAGTCTGCATAACTTTTTGGTGATAATCGCTCAAATCCTTCGCGGTGAAACGGCTGATGTTTTCAATCGTTCCGTCCACGTCGTTTGAATAAGGATGGTTGACATAAACGATGCGGTCTTGAAGAATCTGCAAAAAATTATCGCTGTCGGTTTCCTGCTCGCGCAGTTTGCTCAAAATCGCCGAACGCGCCTGTTCGATGTCTTCCGGCGCGAAAGACGGATTGAGCGCGATGTCCGTAAAAACGTCCCACGAGCGGTCGAAATTTTTTCTGGTCGAGGCAAGACTGAGAACGCTATAGTCGTTGCTCACGCCCGCGCCGAGTCCGCTTCCCGTGCTTGAAAGCTCGCGCCGCAGAGCTTCGCGCGGAAATTTTTTGCTCGCTTCGGTCGAAGTTTCGAGCATCAGATTTTCGATGCCCGCCGTTTTATCAGTTAAATTTCTCGCGCCGCCGCGAATGAAAAGTCCGGCGGCAACCGTCGGCGTATTCAGACGGCGTTTGACTAAAACCTTTAAGCCGTTAACATCGAATTCCGTAACGAGATTGGCTTGTTCGGCGATGCTCGTTCTGCCCGTCTGCGCGTAGCCTGAGAATACAAACGTAAAAATAACGAATGCCGGCAAAACGAATTTGCCGATTATTGACCACTGATTAATAAATGCTTTCATAAATTTTATTTTCCAATCAAATCTTCCGGCGTAATTTTCGCCTTTGCCTGCGCTTCGGTCGAGATGAGCGCAACGCCGACGTGCGGTTTGCCCTGCATATAAGTTTTCACATAGCGGTCAATATTTTCGCGCGACGTGGCGCGGAGATTTTTGTAATAGCCGCGAAAATAATCTATGCCGGTCGAAGACCACCAAAAGCCGAGCGTGTGCGCGTATTCGCTCGATTTCTCGCGGTCGAATAAATCTCTCGCTTCGAGAATCATCTTGGCGTTTTTTAATTCTTCGTCAGTAAAATAATCCGGTTTATCGAACTGCGCGACTTCCGCGTAGGCGGCTTTCAACGCGGCTTTCGCTTTTTCGGGCGTTGTCTGCAAGGTCAGTAAAATCGGTCCGACATTGCGCTGCGTGTAATAACTGACATCGGCGACGGTTGCCAAACCGGAATCAATCAAAGCGCGTTGAAAATGCGAATTCGGCTGCGACAAAATATATGAAAAAGTGTCCGCCGCGTAAGTCGCCGCGTCGTCTTTTCCAACCGAAGGACCTTGCCAGCCGATTTGAATCAGCACGTTTTGGACGGGCTGTTCGACGACAATTCCTTCACTTTTCGGCAATGGCGGATGTTCGACGAGCGGAAATTCTTTGAACGGGTCAATTTTTCGCCGCTCCCAACCGCCGAAAATCTGTTCGGCAAGGTGGAAAATCTCGTCCGGGTTAACGTCGCCCGTAACGACGAGTGCCGAATTGTTCGGCACGTAATATCTCGACTGAATCAGACGCATCTGCGCGGTTGTCGCCGCCGCGACGGTTTCGCGCGTTCCGGCAGGCATCTTGCGCGTCGGATATTTATAGAAAAGTTTGTCCATCAGCGTTTGATTCAGATAATAAGCCGGATTCGATTCGTGGCGGTCGAGTTCGCCAATGACGACTTGTTTTTCTTCAGCGAATTCCTGCTCGTCAAACGTCGGATAGCGCACCGAGTCGTTGATAAAACGCATCGCGCTTCCGACATACGGGCTGGTCGGCGTGTAAAAATAATCAACCACTTCCTCGCGCGTCGAACCGTTGTAAAAATTTAATTGGTCGGCATCGTTTAAGTAAGCGACGCTGCCGATTTGCGATTTTAATTTTAAAGGCTCGGCGCAGAATCGTCTGCCGTAATCGGAAATCTGACCGGAATTGATGGCGGATTCGCATTGGAAAATCAAACTCGCTTCGTTCGGTTTGAAAAACATATGTTCAAACAGATGCGACAAGCCGTTGAGTTCCGGCGGCTCGGTAAAAGAACCGTTGCGAACGTCGAGTTCGACCGTCGCAATCGGCACGCTTTTGTCGGGCAGAACGATGACTTCCAGCCCGTTCGGCAAAGTCTTATTGACAAACGGAACGACATCGTTCGTCTGCGCTTTTGCCGGCGCGGTCGCCGTCGCCGCTTGCTTGTCGGCGGCGGTTTGTGCAAAATTGACGGAAGCGAAAATTGATAAAACGAGCAGCGAATTCAGGAAAAGTTTTTTCACGCTTAAATACTCCAAATAAAAAATCTAAACTATTGTTTTAACGCAATTTTTGCGAAAAAGTTTTCGTCTCGAAAAACTCTAACACAAGGAGAACCAATTTATGGAACGCGACAATTTGATGCACGGAGCGCGAACCGCGTTGAATCAAAATTCGGAAATGCGCGAGTGGTGCGAAAATTTTTTGAAGGAAAAAGAAAAAGAAAATCACGCGGAAATGAGCGGCGAAGAATTTGAAAAACACTGGCGTTATCATCGTCCCGAAATTATGCACGCGGGCGCGGCGGAAGCCGTCCAAGCGTGGAAAAGTAAAAGCGTGGAAAAGTGAAAAGGAGAAAAAAAGGCGGCACATACGCAACCATACTTTTTCACTTTTTCACCTTTTCACTTTTCAACTTTTCAACTTTTCAATCTTTGAGTAATCTTTCGGACGGAGTTTGCGGCGTAAAACCGTCGAGATTCAAACGAGTCATTCCGCCCGCGTCGGAGAAAGTTTCCATCGCCGCGCGTTTCCGTTCGCGCAGATAAAAAAAGAAAATGCCGACGGCGATTCCCGCCAAAACCGAAAGTCCGATTCCGCCGACAATCGCCGTCGTCGTCGCTAAAAATAAATTGGCGGTTGATTCGACAAAGGCGCGTTCGGCGCGTCTCAGCAAAAACGGATTTCTGCCCAGCCATTGAATATCTTTTTCGTATTTTATTTGGTCAAGCAGAGCGTTTGCCGACGCTTCATCACGCGCGTCAAAAACGAAGGCGTTATAATTTCCGATGCGGCGATAAACGGTCAATGAAGTTTGCGGCGTTTCCGAAAGCGTCTGTTTGATTTTTTCGTCAGCATCAACCGAAGCCTGCGGCGTGGTGAATTCGATTAAGAGAAGTTTTCCCTGCTCGTAAGGCGCGGTAACGGCTTCCGTCCCGCTTTCAAATTCAATCAAATCAAGAGCGGGACGCGAGCCGAGCGCGTTTCGCAAATCCGCTTGATTTAGAATATAAGTCGAACGATTTCGCGCGTTTTCCCAATCGGGCAGATGTTTCGTCAAAACGGGAATGTCATCGTCGGAAACTTCGCGGCTCTTTATCTGCGGCGTTTTATTCGCTTGTGCAAAAACGCCGCAAACCAGCGACGCAGCCGTCAAAGTTAAAACTAAAAACCTAAAAAACCAAGTCCTTTTCATCTTTGATAATTCTCTCCGCACGGGAATTTTTCAGTTATTCTTCGGAATAATGATACTAGCATCTTTTGAAAATCGTCGGCAATCAGTAACAAATTCATACATAATTCGCGCCGTGTATGAGATGCGGCGATTGTTACACGCTTTGGTTTAAATCTAAACTTTGATGTCGGGCGAATATAAAAATATGTCTAAGAAAATGCAACTAAACGGCTTAAAATGCGTGTATTATCTGTGTTTATTTTGATAATCATTTCTGGCACGATAGTTGATAACCAGTAGAACGAGGGGGAATTTGAAAATGACAACGACAACAGAAACTTTAGAATATCCGATTTTCCGCGACGCGCCGGAGACCGAGAAAAACAACCAAGGTTTTCTTAAAGCGGCAAACAAACTCGACGTAAAATCGGCGAAGGATTTCGAGCTGACGCAAGCCGCCGCCAAAGGAAATATGACGGCGTTTGAAGAAATTTACAATCGCCATCATCGCCGCGTTTATTCGATTTGTTTGCGAATGCTGCAAAACGCGACCGAAGCTGAAGATTTAACGCAAGATGTTTTTATTCAGCTTCATCGCAAAATCGGCAGTTTTCGCGGCGATTCGGCTTTTACGACCTGGCTGCACCGCTTGACGGTCAATCAGGTTTTGATGCACTTTCGCAAGCGCAATGTGAAATTTGAAAAAACCACGGAAGAAGGTGAAACGCCGGTGCAGATCGTCGGCGGAACGGAAAACCCGTCGAAGATGCCGGTGGTTGACAAAATCGCCATCGAAAATGCCATCGAGCAGTTACCTGCCGGTTACAAAAGCGTGTTTGTGCTGCACGATGTCGAAGGCTACGAACACGAAGAAGTGGCGAAAATTCTCGGCTGCTCGGTCGGAACTTCCAAATCGCAACTGCACAAAGCCCGTCTTAAACTGCGGAAACTTCTGCAAAGAAAAGCTCCGCCGCGTCTCTTCGGAATTTAATAATTAGCAATACTTTTTATAAACAAAAAAGGCTTCTCGAAATAGAGAAGCCTTTTTTGCATTCGGTCAATTTTCTATCAATCAAAATTTATCGGCGAGTTCCGTAATGCCGCAGCGCGGACAAATTAAAGTCCGCGCTGCGGCATCCGTCCATTTTGCCAGCGCGAGATTGGAAAACCTCGGCTGTTTGCTTTCGGCTTCGCCTTCTTTCATCAAACGCGATGCTTTATCGTTTGAAACATTTTGCTCTTCGAGTTCGCGTTCGCACGGTTTGCAAATCCAACCGAAACCGTCGTTATAAAAATCATTTAATTCGAGCTTTTCCATAAAATAAAAATCGGCGGACGACGAGGGATAATTTCCGAATGCAAATTCAAATAATTATCGCTCGATAGCCGACCGCCGACTGTTAATAATCGCTTACGAACGGCGCACCGGACGCGCTTGCGATGCTTGCGGCAAAGGAAGAAGTTTGACGGGAACGGTCATCGTTTTGCCGTTGCGATAAACTTCGACTTGAATCGTATCGCCGATTTGTTTTTTATCGAGAAACTTATAAACATCATCTAAATCGCTGACCTTTTGCCCGTCAATCGAAGTGATAATGTCGCCCAAAACGATGTCGCCGTCCGCGCTTCGGGTAATCCCGCGAATGCCCGCGCTCTGCGACGCGCCTCCCGCCAAAGTTTTGCGAACGAGCAAACCGCTCTCGATGGGAAGTTCAACCTGTCTGCCTAATTGTTCGACGCTGTAAAGTTCCGCGCCGAGATTCGGGCGGCGGACTTCGCCGAATTGAATTAACTGCGGCACGACACGCTTGGCGATATTGACCGGAATAGCAAACCCGACTCCGTTCGAGCCGCCCGAAGGCGACAGAATTTGAGAATTTATGCCAATCATTTTTCCGTATTTGTCCAGAAGCGGTCCGCCGGAATTGCCCGGATTGATTGACGCATCGGTTTGGATCGCGCCTTCAATGACTCGTCCGTTGGGACTTCCCGGAATCGGAACGGAATGAATCGGACGCTGCAAACCGGAAATCACGCCGGTCGTTAAAGTTCTGTCCAAACCGAACGGATTGCCGATAGCCAGAACTTTTTGACCGACCGAAAGTTTATCAGATTCGCCGATTGGAATAATCGTCAAACCTTCCTTCGGTGCTTCGATTTGAATCACCGCCAAATCCGTATCGGGGTCGCCGCCCACGACTTTTGCCGTGTAAACTTTGTCGCCGCCCAAACTGACCGTTAATTTTTGTGCTCCTTCAATGACGTGATAATTGGTTAAAATATGACCTTGATTATCAATCACCGAACCCGAACCCGAACCGCGACCTTCCTGAACTTCGCCGAAAAAATCTTGTTGATAAGAAGTCGAAGTGATAAAAGCCACGCCGGGCGCAAGCGTTCGATAAACTTCGATATTGTTCTGCTCGTCGCTGACCGTTGACGGCTCGCTGATTCCTTGCGGCAGCGGCGCGTTTTCCGCCAGCGCGACATTTGCATTATCGCGCAAACGCCAAACGCCGCCAAAATCACTCAAACCAAACATTACTCCGGCGGCGATAAACGCCGACGCTAACGCCAGAAATAAAATCTGTCTGGCGGATAATTGATAAACTGCTTTTTTTGACATAAATGCTTTTCCCTTTTGTATGTAAAAATAAAAATTTATTCTTTGATGCTGAATTTTTCAAAGCGCGTTGCGTCTTTAGATTACGAAAAAAAACGGCGGCTTGTTTCAAACTGATTTGAAGCCGAGCCGTCGTTTGATTTGAAAAATTAACTATCTGAAAAAAGCGAAAAAGGAATGCGACCAAGTTGAAAAATTATTAACGACATTTTTCGAGATAAATCCGAAAGCGGTGAGTCCGGTTAAAAAATGAACGCCCATCAAACTAATGTAAATCGCTAAAACCAGCGTCAAGCCGTATCTTGCGAGCCGGAGATTTCCCCAACGCCACAGCACGATTGCCGCGATTGCGCCGACCGAAATTTTGACCGCCAGAAACGGCGCGTAACCGAGTTCGAGAAGCCCAGCCATCAGTTGATTGCTTTCCGTTGCAAAACCGTTGTGAACCCAATAGACGGTTAAAAGCGCGTCTATTAAGTTAAGCGCGAAAAGAAGAAGCGACCAGCGGAAAATTCGCATAACAGAGAAATCTATTGCAAAAACTTGTTAAAATTCTTCTCTAAAACAACTCAGCCCCCGGTCTCAAGCGAGACCAAGGGCTAAGTCGAAAAGAGAGAAACGAAATGAATTGTTGCTAGAATATACTCCGAATAAGAGGAGTTTTCAAATTTTATTTGCGCGAAAATAAAATTTCCGTTTGCGCGGCGAAAAACTTCGGCTTAAACTGAAGACTCAAACGCCGAGCGTTGAGAATCGGGACAACCGTTCAATCGCGTAAAGCGTCATAAAGGCGATTTTTCGAGAAGTTTTTTTAAACTCGAATCAAATAAAAAAAAGGATGGAGAGAGAGATGAAAAAACTATTAAACGTAAAATTTATCGTGGCGATTTTAGCGGCGTTTTTTGTTTTCGGCACGGTTGACGGTTTGGCGCAGAGACGCAAGCCGGTGATTCGCCGAAAGACCGTGAGAAGAACGACGGTTGTCAGACCGACCACGAGATTATACAGCGTCGAGAGAGGCACGACGTTTCGCGTCCGTATGAATGAAACAATCAATTCAAAAACTGCGCGGGTCGGCGACCGCTTCACGACGACCGTTACCGAGCCGGTTTATTCCAGCACGGGCGTTATCGTCATTCCGACGGGAAGCACCGTTACCGGACGGGTTGATTTGGTGAAACCGGCGAGCAAAGGCGGCAAACCGGGCGAGATTAACGCGAGTTTTATAGACGTTAAATTGCCGAACGGAACACGCCGCGCCCTTAACGGTTCGCTGACCGACCTCGACAGCAAAAGCGCGAAAAGCGACAACGAAAGCACTGCGTCGGGCGATAAAATGAATCATCGCAAACTTATCTTTATCGGCGGCGGCGGCGCAGGCGGCGCGGTTCTCGGCGGAGCAATCGGCGGCGGCAAAGGCGCGTTGATTGGCGGCATTATCGGCGCGGTCGCGGGCGGCATTACCGAAAACCAAACCAAAGGCGAAAACGCCGAAGTCAAATCAGGAACGGAATTCAGCGTCTATCTAAATCAATCAATTTCGCTCCCGAAATTTGCCGAAGCCAATCCTTAGTTCATTTGGTAGAAAGCGGTTGGTATAAAATTGAGCGTTTGTAAATGTGAATCAATTCATTTACAAACGCTCAATTTAATTTCACTCAATAAAACTGCCTTCCGCCTTCTGGCTATCGTTCGCCGATTTCCTCAAGTCGTCCTTTGACCTTTTCGATTAACCAATTCGGCGTTGACGCGCCAGCCGTCAAGCCGACTCGCTTGATGCCGCGCAAATCATCTTCGTTAATTTCATCTTCGGTTTCAATCAAAAAACTTTTCGCGCACTGTTCTTGGCAAACGGCGAGCAGTTTGCGGCTGTTTGACGAATGCCTGCCGCCGATAATATAAAACGCCTCGACTTCGCCCGCCAGAGCGCGAGCCGCGTCTTGCCGGTCGCGCGTCGCCGAGCAAATCGTATTGACAATCTGCACCTCGTCGTCGGTTTTCGCTTTGACGGCTTCGGCGACATCGTAAAAATTTTGCAGTTTGATTGTCGTCTGCGAAACGACGAGCGGATTTTTTAATTTCGGAAGATTGGCGACTTCTTCAGCATCGCGGACAATAAACGAATGTTCCGGCGCGTAGCCGAAAACACCGATCATTTCCGGGTGTTCGGGATTGCCGACGACGACAACGTGGCGATCCTGCGCCGCCGCCCGCGAAGCCAATTTCTGAACCTTCGTAACAAACGGACAAGTCGCGTCAACTACCTTCGACGCTTTTTCGCGCAATTCGGATTCGACTTGCGGCGTAACGCCGTGAGCGCGAATAACGGCTGTCTCGCCGCGTTTGATTTGCACCGGCTCGCTAATCGTCGCCACGCCGTGCGTCGCCAGCCGCGCCATTTCCTGGTCGTTATGAATCAGCGGACCTAGAGTGCGAACCGTATCGCCCTCGCCCAATGCTTCTTCGACCATCTCGACGGCGCGCTCCACGCCGAAACAAAATCCGTATTCGTCTGCCAACAAAACTTCCATAAAATTTTCAACCCGATAAAATGATAACAAAATTAGTTGCCGGTTGTCAGTTAATAGTTGTTAAGAAGTGATGAATTATCGAATCGGCTCGCGCAGAATAATTTCGGCGGTTCGACGGGCAATCGCGGCGGCTTCGGCGTTTGAGTCTTTTTGGTGAGCAACCTGCATCAACGCTTCGCCGGTGCGCGAGAGCAGGCGCACGAGATCGCCTTCTTCGGCTTTGGTTTTGAAAACAAGGTCGCTCCAAATCATTCCGCCCGCCCACGATTCGGCGGCGGCAGCGGCGGAAAAATTCATCTCCGGCGCGGGTTCGACTCCGTTTTTCCATTCGATGTTTGAAACGTCGAAGATAACATCTTCAAATTTCGTCAGCGTTTCCAACAGTTCGTCCGACAGATAAAGCTCGCCGTAATTTCTGTCCGAATCAGCCGCGAGTGCTGCCATCAAACCGGCGATTTGTTTGGTTTGGAGATTGTTAAAAATCCCGCGCCGCAACGCTTCGCCGACGAGCAGCGGACGGTCAACGCGCAAATCCGCGAGCCATTTGCCCGACTCCGTAACCTTCTGCGCGGCAAAATCGAGATAGCCGAAATGATCGAGAACTTTGGCGCGATGCTCGAACGGCAGCCAGATTTCGTTTTTTAAAGTATCAATATCGCACCCTGTTTTCTCCAAAAATTCCGCGTCTTCCCAAACATTCCACAAAAAACTCGTCTTGTTTTTCTTCTCGTTTTCGTCCGCGTTTTCGCCGGTGAATTTTTCGATTAAAGAATTGATAATATCAACCGCTTCATCCGTGCTGTTTTTGTCAGGCGAAGTTTTCGGTTCTCTGAGCGGCGTGTTTTTTCCTTCCGCAATATCATCGAAAGCACGGTCGAGCGATTCTTCTTTTATTGGATATTTGTCGGCGTAGACGCGCCCGATATGCGCGAGCGAAAGCGTTGCGCCGTTGCCATCATCGCGCATCGCTGCCACCTTTTCTCCGAATACGCTCAAGACTAAAAAGAGGCGTTTGCTGTTGCGGCTTTTCGTAACGATTCTGCCCGCCTCCAGAAATTCTTCGAGCCATCCGCGCCGCGCGTCATTGCGCGTGTTCGGCAGTCTTTCTTCGAGCCGCAGACGCGCCTGCGTCAATCTTTCAAAGCCGCGAACGTCTTCAATCGTCAAATCGAATTCGCTTCGTTCGATTTTCGTTTTTAACATTTGCCGCCGCTGTTCGATTTGTTTTTCGAGCTTTGAAACCGTCTGTGCCGTTTCCCGAAACGCGAAACTTTTTTCGGCAATATCGCGCACCGCTTTGAATTCACCGAAGGCATCGAGCAAATTCAGAAAGCTCGTGTAAGTCGCGCGAAATTTACTTTCGAGCGCGTTCGGCGGCGATTTCAAAAGCTCGGCGATCTTCGGCGGATTTTGAAAATTCGACGGCGCAAGCACGACGAAACCGACATTATCTTTTCCGCGTCGTCCGGCGCGTCCGGTCATCTGCTGCACCTCACTCGCCTGCAAAGAACGCCAGCCGTCGTTGCCGCGCGTGTCGGCGTTTGAAATGACGACGGTTCGCGCCGGAAAATCAACTCCGGCGGCGACGGTCGAAGTCGCAAAAATCGCGTTCAATAATCCTTGCGACATCATCTTTTCGACTAACAATTTCCACGCCGGAATATGTCCAGCGTGGTGCGCCGCGATGCCGCCGTTGATTAAAATCTTGCGGTGTTTATGAGTTTTGATTTCGGGAAATTCGGCGAGAAATTCCTGATAAATTTCCTGCCGTTTTTGTTGTTTTTCCGCGTCGGATTTTTGCGATTTGTCGAGCGCGACTTCGGTCGCCGCTTCGTCGCAGCGGCGGCGCGTCGGCATAAAAACAATGGCAGGCAAAAGATTAAATCCGCGCAGAGCGTTGATGAGTTTCGGCGGCGGAATTTCGGGCAGTTTGAATTTCAAAATTTCTCCTTTGCAGTTTGCTCGCCGCTCTCGTTTTTCAATTGATTCGTTTCAAATTCTTCGTCGAAAAGACGGCTGACGGGCGTTTTCGGCGGCGGCAAAGATTCTCGATGTTCGGCTAAATCTTTCTGCAATCGCTCGACTGCTTCGCGGGCGAGTTCGTAATCATCACGTTTAATTTTCAAAGTAATTTTTCCGTCCTTGTTCGGCATCTCGCTCAATTTGGCGAAACTTTTCAAACGAATTTCGATTCGCGCCCACTTTTTCAAAAACCCTTTGCGAAATTTCACGTCTAAAATTTCATCGAGCGCGATGCGCGTTTCCTTAACGCCGCTTTTGATAATGCCGAACAGCTTGGACTCAAATTCGAGAACAATTCCGGCGGACGAAAATTTGCCCATTCCGTCAATCTGCGACAGACCGCTTTCGGTTTTAAATGGAATGCTCGTGAAGTTTTGCCGCATAAATTTTTCGCTTTAAAAACTGCTCGAAGGATTCAGTAATTCCAATTTTTTCCGGCAGCGTTCGATGCTCTCCTTGTATTTGTCGAGTTTGCCCGAATCGAGAGTTACCATCGCCGCCTTTTGATAATAATCAGCCGCCGTCTGCGGAACACTCTGCATTTCATACATCATCGCGTATTCGTTATAAAGCGTATCTTTGGCGATTCCGGCGATGCCGGACATTTTATCGAGATGCGCTTTGAGTTCGTCAAAGCGTCCGAGATTCGACAAAAAATAACAGTAATTCAAATAAGTCGCGTTGTAATAAGGCGCGTAATCCATCGCGGCTTTGTAGTATTCTTCGGCGCGCGGCAGATTCTTATATTTCGTTTCATAAACCCAGCCGAGATGATTGTAGGCTTTGCCGAAACGCGTATTGCGTTTCAAGATTTGCGAAAGTTTTTCGACCGCTTCCATTATCACGCCGTCGTTTAATAATTTGTCGGCTTGCGCGAAAAGCTCTTCGCATTCCATCTCGGCGCGGTCGGGAATCAGATTGTTCGCGTCTTTTAAGTTTTTAAAATCGCTGTGTCCGTTAAAATCCATTTTTATTTCTCCAAAACTTTTTTCTTGAACGCGGGCGGCACAAATGAATTATCAAAAACATTATACGCCGCCGTTTCCGCGTCGGGAAAAGGCGCGGCTTCGGCGATGTCGAGTTCCGCTTGCAGATAATCCGCAATTTCCTTTTTCGTTTCGTCCAAAATTTCCCGCGTCGCGTATTTTTCTTCAATCAAAAATCTTTCGCAGCGGTCAATCGGATCATTGTTCCGCGCCCAAAATTCAATCTCGCCTTCGGGAACGTAACTTTGATTATCGTGTTCGGCGTGTCCTTTGCGGCGATACGTCAACGCTTCGATTAAAACCGCGCCGCCGCCGGAGCGAGCGTGTTCGACCGCCTGTTTCATCGTTTCGTAACAGGCGACAATATCGTTGCCGTCGCACTGCAAACCTAAAATTCCGTAACCGACAGCTTTATCAACAAACGACGCGGCGGCGCATTGATTTCTCGCTGGTGTGGAATAAGCGTAACCGTTATTTTCGATAATCGTAATCAGTGGCAGCTTTTGCACGGCGGCGAAATTTACGCCTTCGTGAAACGCTCCCGTCGAAGACGCGCCTTCGCCGATATACGCGACGGCGACGCGATTTTCCCGTTTCATTCTCGCCGCAATCAAAACGCCCGTCATCACCGGAATCATATCGCCGAGATGAGAAATCGGACCGACGAAACCTTTTTCCAAATCAGCGAAATGAAACTGCACGTCGGTCGCTCGGCTCGGCGCGTTTGCTTTTCCTAAATACTGCGCGAAAATCGTGCGCGGCAAAATTCCCTTCACAAAAACCGCGCCGATGTCGCGTATCAAAGGCGCGATAAAATCCTGCGCTTCAAGCGCGAAAGCCGTTCCGACCGCCGTCGCTTCCTGTCCTAAACTCGTGAAAACGCCGCCCGTCAATTTCGCTTGTCGTTTCAGCCGAACGGTAATTTCGTCAAACATCCGCGTCATTTTCAAAAAGCGGTAAAGCTGCAAAAATTGCTCGCGCGTCAGCGAAGTTTCCGACGTGCAGTTTAAAATTTTATTTGATTTTTCCAAAGTAGTTTTCGCCGTCATTTTATTTTATCAAAAGTTTTGCGACCAGACCGTCCGCGCCGACTGCCCAAACTGAATTTTTGCCTTTCGCCGCGACGGAGTTGTAATTTTCCTTGTCGAGATTTTTCCAAGTTTTCCCGTCGTCCGTTGAAATATCCGAACCACTTGAACCGACGGCAATCAAAATGTTTTTATCAACAAACGCCGCGCCCGAACGATAACCGTTTAAGCCTTTTCCCAAAATCCAGCTTGCGCCGCCGTCGCTTGTAAAAGCTAAATTATTATTTATCTCGTCGGGCTTTTCGTAATTTCCGCCGACGATTGCGCCGCGCTTTTTATCAAACATCGCAATCGAAAAAATTCCGCTTCCGGCAGTTCCCGAAACAATCGGCGTGTCGGCGACCGACCAATTCAAACCGCGATTTGTCGAGCGAAAAACTCGCGCGTCGTTTCCGCCGGAAACAATCCAAACATCATTTTTTCCCTGCGATAAAATACAAGTTCCACTCGCCGCAAACGCCGCTTCGCCGGATTTGGCGGCGGGCATTTTTTCATTATTCAAAATCTTCCACGTTTCGCCGTCCGTCGTTTCGAGCAAAAGATATTTCCCGTCAACCGGATCGCTCATCGCAATTCCGTGAGTCGAATCCCAAAAAGCGAACGCATCGAAAAACGCTTTCGGGTTTTCATTTTTGAATTGCAGTTTCCAAGTTTTCCCGCCGTTAATCGTTTTATAAATCCGCGAACTCTCGCCTTCGCCGATGCTCAAAAGATAAGCCGTGTTTGCATCAAACGCTTCGACATCGCGGAAATCTAATTTCTTCGCGTCAAGAATTTTGCCGACTGTCCAAGTTTTTCCGCCGTCAACGGTTTTTAAAAAAGTTCCGCCAGTTCCGCTCGCCCAAACGACGTTTTCGCTGACGACCGAAAGCCCGCGCAAACTCGCTTTCGTGTCAATCGTTTGCTTTTGCCATTGCGCGTTGGCGATTGAAACGGTTAAGAAAATTGCCGAGAACAAAATTGCAAATTGCTGAAAAAGCGTTTGAAACGTCGGATAGAATTTCATAATAAATCGAAATTTGCCGTAATTTTTCGGCAGAAAGTTGTTTTATACACTTGTTATAAAGTAATTTATGTTTAGACAAAACTCAAAAGTCATTTAATCCGAGAGAGAACACGAACGATGTCGAAAACAAACGAATTCGCGTTTGGCAAATCACTGAATCAGCCGCCGATTTTAGAAAACTACAATCTTTTCGCGTCCGACGCGGCTTTGCGCGAAGCGGTCGAAGCGAACGGCGGCGCGTGGAACAACGAACACGCGCGAAAATTCGGGAGGATTTTGGGAAGCGCGGAAACGCTCGAACTCGGCAACGCGGCGAACAAAAATCCGCCTGTTTTGCGAACTCACGACCGTTTCGGAAACCGTCTCGATGCGGTGGAATTTCATCCGGCTTATCACGAATTGATGCGAATCGGAATCGAAAATGAGACGCATTCGCTGGCGTGGACGAGCGAACGCAACGGCGCGTATGTGGCGCGTTCGGCGTTGGCGTTTTTGAAACAGCAGGTTGATGAAGGAACGAGTTGTCCGATAACAATGACGTTCGCGGTCGTGCCGTCTTTGAAAATCGAATCGAAAATCAGCGACGAATGGCTGCCGCGAGTTTTATCGAACGAATACGATTCGAGATTCGTTCCGGCGACGGAAAAACGCGGCGCGACTTTCGGAATGGCGATGACCGAACCGCAAGGCGGAAGCGATATTCGCGCCAATATCACTTTTGCCGAAAAATTAAACGAGCGAGGCGAATATAAAATCACTGGCAGAAAATGGTTTTGCTCCGCGCCGATGTGCGATGCGTTTTTGGTTTTGGCGCAGACGACGAAAGGAATTTCGTGTTTTCTGCTGCCGCGTTTTACACCTGACGCGGGGAAAAACGCTTTTTATATTCAGCGTTTGAAAGACAAACTCGGCAATAAATCGAACGCTTCGGCGGAAGTCGAATTTCACTCAGCTTACGCGCAAATCATCGGCGAAGAAGGTCGCGGCGTTTCAAATATTATGGAAATGGTGCGCCACACGCGGCTCGATTGCGCGGTTGGTTCGAGCGGAACTTTGCGCCACGCCGTCGCCGAAAGTCTGCATTATTGCGCTCATCGAAAAGCGTTCGGAAAATTATTAATCGAACAGCCGTTGATGCGAAACGTGCTGGCTGATTTGTCGCTCGAATCCGAAGCGGCGACGGCTTTTGCGTTTCGTCTGGCGCGTGGTTTTGACGAATCGAAATCGAGCGACGAAGCGAAAATTTTCACGCGCGTGGCGACGGCAATCGGCAAATTCTGGATTTGCAAACGCGCCGTTTTCGCGGTTGGCGAAGCAATGGAATGTTTGGGCGGCAACGGTTATGTCGAAGAATCGGTTTTGCCCAGACTTTACCGCGACGCGCCCGTTAATTCGATTTGGGAAGGTTCGGGAAACGTCCAATGTCTCGACGTTTTGCGCTCGATGCAAAAGGAAAAAGAAAGCGTCGAAATTTTATTAAACGAAATAAAATCGGCGAGCGGCGCGAACAAAAATTTCGATTATTTTGCGCGAAACATCGAACGCGAATTACTCGACGCGGACAATTTAGAATTTCGGGCGCGGCGCGTAGTCGAACGATTGGCGTTGGCTTTGCAAGCGTCAATTCTGCTCAGAAACGCGCCTGATTTTGTCGGCGAGGCTTTTTGCGATTCGCGTCTTTCGGAAAGTTATTCGAGTTTCGGAACTTTGCCAGCCGGCGTTGATGTCGAGAAAATAATCGCGCGTTCGATGCCGAACACGGAAGAAAATTCACAGGGATTAAAGGGATAAACAGGGATAATAAAAATCTTTTCTTTTATCCTTGTTTATCCCTTTAATCCCTGTGAATCACTTTTAAAAATTATGCTAAATCTTTCAATTTTACTCGAAGACAGCGCACGCGCCGTTCCCGAACGAATCGCCGTTATTTGCGGCGACGCGCAGATGACTTACGCCGAAATTAACGCGAAAGCGAGTCAGGTTGCTCACGCTTTGCGCGAAATCGGAATCGAGCGCGATGATAAAGTCGCGCTGTCGTGTCCGAATCTGCCTTTTTTCCCGATCATTTATTACGGCATTTTGAAAACGGGCGCGGTCGTTGTGCCGATTAATGTTTTGTTGAAAGGGCGCGAAATTGCTTATCATCTCGCCGATTCGGACGCGAAGGCGTATTTTTGTTTCGAGGGCGCGGCGGATTTGCCGATGGGCGAATTCGGTTACGAAGCGTTTAATCAAACCGCAAACTGCGAAGATTTTATTTTGATAACAGCGAATCCGTCGGAAAAATCGCCGTTTGAAAATATTAAAACTTTCGCCGAATTCGTCGAAAATCAGCCGGACGAATTTGATTCGATTGAGACGAATCCTGACGACACCGCCGTTATTCTTTACACTTCCGGCACGACCGGACAGCCGAAAGGCGCGGAATTGACGCATTTAAATATGCTGCTCAACGCCCGACTTTCCGACACGATGTATCCGAAACATCCGCACGATGTCGCGTTGATCGCACTGCCGCTTTTTCATTCGTTCGGGCAAACCGTGCAGATGAACGCCGGTTTTTACAACCGCGCGACTTTGAATTTACTGCCGCGTTTTACGCCCGAAGCCGCGCTCGCCCAAATGGAAAAAACGAACGTCACGTTTTTCGCCGGTGTGCCGACGATGTATTGGGCGTTGCTCAATTTTCCCGATGCCGACAAATTTGATTTGGCGAAAATCGCCTCGAATCTGCGCCTTTGCAATTCGGGCGGTTCGCCGATGCCGGTTGAAGTTCTGCGCGGATTCGAGCGAAAATTTAACACGAAAATTATCGAAGGTTACGGGCTTTCGGAAACTTCGCCGGTCGCCGTTTTCAATAAAGTCGAAACGGCTCGCGCCGGTTCGGTCGGTTTTCCGGTTTGGGGAATTCAAATTCGCGTCGTTGACGAAAATGGAAAAGATGTCGAAGCGGGCGAACTCGGCGAAATCATTATTCGCGGACACAACATTATGAAAGGTTATTACAAAAAACCGGAAGCGACCGCGAACGCCATCAAAGACGGCTGGTTTTATTCGGGCGACATCGGACGCATTGACGCGGAAGGTTTTATTTACATCGCCGACCGCGTAAAAGATATGATTCTGCGCGGCGGTTTCAACGTCTATCCGCGCGAACTCGAAGAAGTTTTGATGACGCACGAAGCAGTTTCCCTGTGCGCCGTGATCGGCGTTCCGAGCGAAGAACACGGCGAAGAAATCAAAGCCTTCATCGTCAAAAAAGACGCGGCGAACGCAGCCGAAAACGAAATTATCGAATGGTGCAAAACGAATATGGCAAGCTATAAATATCCGCGCATCGTCGAATTCCGCGAAACTCTGCCGATGACCGCGACAGGCAAGATTTTGAAGAGAGAATTGCGCTGAATTTAATAAACCATCCGCGTTTTTATCGTTCCTTTGACTTCGCGCAAAATTTCAAACGCTTCGCGCGAAAGCTGCGTGTTGATGTCCAAAATTACATAACCGATTTCTTCGTTTGTTTTCAGAAATTGTCCTAAAATATTGATTCCCTTTTCCGACAATTTCGAGTTTATTTCCGACAAAACGCCGGGAATGTTTTCGTGAATATGCAGAATGCGGTGCGTTTCGTCCTGCGGCGGCAAGTTGACGGCGGGAACGGTGTGCGAGCCGTTTGACGTGCCGAGTTCGAGATAATTTATCAGTTTCGCGGTTACGTCGAGACCGATGTTCGCCTGCGCTTCTTCGGTCGAGCCGCCGATGTGCGGCGTTAAAATGACGTTCGCCGAATTTTGCAAAACGGTTGAAAATTCATCGCCGTTTCGTTCCGGTTCTTCGGGAAAAACGTCAATCGCCGCGCCGCTGATTGTGCCGTCGTCAATGTATTTTTTCAGCGCGTCCAAATCTACGACATCGCCGCGCGAATAATTGAGAAAAATCGTTCCCTTTCTGACGGCGGAAAGCGTTTCGGCGTTTATCATATTGCGCGTCGTCGCGTCCGACGGAACGTGCAGCGTTACGATATTCGACTGCTTTAATAAATTCTCCAAATCGCGGATTTGCTTGGCGTTTCCGTGCGGCAGTTTCGTCAAAACGTCGTAATAAATCACGTTCATTCCCAACGCTTCCGCCAGCACCGAAATTTGCGAGCCGATGTTACCGTAACCGATAATTCCGAGCGTTTTTCCGCGCAGTTCAAACGCTCCCTTAGCTTCTTTGAGCCAAACGCCGCGATGCGCCGCGATGTTTTTGTCCGTGATTTTTCTAATCAGCATCACGCACAAACCGATCACCAATTCGGCGACCGAGCGCGTGTTTGAATAAGGCGCGTTGAAAACCGCGATGCCTTTTTGCGTCGCCGATTTCAAATCAATCTGATTGACACCGATGCAGAACGCGCCGACTGCCAGCAGTTTATCGGCGTTGTCCAAAACCGCTTTTGTAACGCGCGTTTTCGACCTGATGCCGAGAATGTGAACGCCCCGGATTGCCTCGCTTAAATCCGCTTCGCTCAACGCGCCCGGCAGTTTTTTGATTTCGACGTAACCACTTTGCTGCAATTCTTCGATTGCCGAATCCGAAATATTTTCGAGCAGCAAAATTTTGATTTTACTGCGCGGATAAGATGTTTGTTCAGGTTTCATAAAAAATCAGATTATAAACAAAAAAGACGCGAGCGGAAAATTGCCTGCGTCTTTTATTTTTAATTCGATAAATTCGGAAAATTTATTTGCGCGAAAATTCCGGCAGGCATTCAATTTGACGCAAGAATCTTTTTCATCGAACCATTTTGTCGAGCAAATGTTCGAGCGTTTCATTCGCGTCGGCGCAAAGTCCGGTGTGAACCGGCGACGATTGAATGATGGTGCTGCGCTGCGCGGTCAGCCAGTAAAAACGCTCGCGCTGCGACATTTGCCCGATGATGCCCGCGCCGATTTCGCCCGCGCAGATTTTCGGAATTATGTCGAGATACGACCGAATCGCGTCCACTTCAACCTGCGGCGCGAAACATTTCAGTTTTTCGATATTAAGTTCGATACGCGCTTCGAGAAACTTTTGCGACGGACACGACAAAATCACGCCGACGTTAAAAAATTCTTCGCGCTCGACGCGCGGCACGACGCGAATCACGGCGTAATCAAACGTGCGGATTTTTTCGCGCATCAATCGCCTCCTTCACAAATTCGCGCGGCGCGGCTAAACGCTCCGTCAAAAATTGATAATAAATTTCGCGCTGTTCAATCGGATTATCGAGCCATTCGTCAGGAATAAGTTCGACGATTTCGCGCAGCACTTCGGGCGTGAGTTTCGCGCTCGATTCAGCGTCGGCTTTTTCGATTTCAGCGGCGAACGGCAGCAGAATATGGTCTTTAATTTTTTTAAAAGGATTGCGGCTGTTTTTCGGAAAATTGTCCCAATTATGATGAAAATAAAAAGCCGCGCCGTGGTCAATCAGCCACAATTCTTTGTGCCACAAAAGCATATTCGCGTTGCGCGGCGTGCGGTCAACATTCGCCGTGAAAGCGTCGAACCAAACGATTTTCGATGCCAAATCCGCCGCCGGTTTCTCGATCAGTTGGTCGAACGTAATCGAGCCGGGCAAATAATCGAGCGCGAGATTTTTTCCGTCGCTCGCCTTTATCAAATCCTGAATCTCCGGGTCAGGCTCGGTTCGCGCCAACGTCGCATCGAGTTCGACAAACACGATTTCCGGCACGCGAAGCCCAAGCACGCGCCCGATTTCGCCCGCCACGAGTTCCGCAATCAAAGCCTTCACGCCTTGTCCCGCGCCGCGAAATTTCAGCACATAAAGCCCGTCGTCATCCGCTTCGATTATCGCCGGCAGCGAACCGCCTTCGCGCAAAGGCGTAACATATCGAACGGCTTTGACGCATTGTAAATTTATCTTTGAATCGGGCATTTGTTTCTCACGAGAAAATTGATTATAAACAAAAAAACAAATACGGAAAATCGCGCACGTTCGATTGAAGCGATTCGTTTTCAATCATTCGTGTTAGAAATGATATTTAATGCGGCGACACAAAATAAATCGGCGGCGAAAAATTAATGAATAAAACACGGCTCGAAGCATTCAGCGACGGCGTTATCGCCATCCTGATTACGATTATGGTTTTGGAATTAAAAATTCCGCACGGCGCGGATTGGGAAGCACTGCGTCCGATTTTTCCGGTGTTTTTATCCTACGTTCTGAGTTTTATCTATATCGGAATTTACTGGAATAACCACCATCATCTGCTGCAAGCGACCGACAAAATCAACGGCAAAATCCTCTGGGCGAATCTACACCTTTTGTTCTGGCTTTCGCTTATCCCGTTTGTTACCGGCTGGATGGGCGAAAATCATTTCGAGCCTTTGCCGACCGCCATCTACGGAATCGTTCTGCTTGCGGCGGCAATCGCTTTTCTCATTCTGCAAAATCTGATAATCGCCGAACAAGGCAAAGATTCCAAACTCGCCGCCGCCATCGGCAGCGACATCAAAGGCAAAATTTCACCGCTCTTTTATCTTGCCGCAATCGGTTTAGCCTTCGTCAACCATTGGATTTCGAGTGCGCTCTACGTCATCGTCGCGCTTATTTGGCTGATTCCCGACCGGCGAATTGAGTCGAAGATAAACAAGAAAAAGGCTGATTAATTTAATCGGGATAATATATTTAATGGAAACTAAGTAGTCGGACATAATTATCTTATAGAATAACTGAAGTCCGAAAAATTGATTTTCAAAATACTTCCAACTGCTCCGAGAATCTGTCTGACCGAGTAGTGCAGTTGTGCTTTATCAACATAATC
>JBPCMK010000004.1:0-27345 GCA_051002375.1 Pyrinomonadaceae bacterium
GGCTTTGGGTTTGCGCCACCGCCAATATATTCCCGCAAATTACGGCGAGCGAAATAAATTTGACGTTGCCGACAAACCCGTCTGGCTCGAAGTCGGCATCGTCGTTCTCTGCTTTTTGCTGTTCGGCACGCAGGAAGAAACTTATCTCGCGCTGTATGCCGCCGGAGTTTTTATTCTGCTGAGTATGACGGGCTGGGCGGCGAGCAAACGCCTCTTGCGCGAACTGCGCGGGAAATTCTCGAACGCCCGTTTGATTTCATTCGCCGGGACAATCATCGCCGCGCTTCTGACTTCCGCCGCCACCTTGATTATTTTCCGCGAACGCTTTTTTGAAGGCGCGTGGACGTATCTTTTATTTATCCCGGCACTTTATTTCGTTTTCACACATTACCGCCGAAAACTCGGTGCGCCGCCGTCGGTCGAAGACCGTCTTGGTTTGCTCGTCTGCGAGCAGAAATACCTGCCCGATTTTACAAACGATGGCAACGGCTCGGACGTGAAACCCAAGAAAATTCTCGTTCCGCTCAACGGTTCGATGCTCGCCGAACAATCGCTTCCGATTGCCAGACGTTTAGCCGGCGCGTTCGGGGCGGATTTGGTTTTGGCGACCGTCGAGGAAGAAAAAAAATCCGGCAAAGCGAACGCGGAAAAGACAGTTTCTATTCCGCTAGATTGCGATGAATATCTGCGGCGCACCGTCGAGTCAATCAACAGTGATTCGATTTCCGCCGCCTGCGTAACGTCGAAAGGCGAACCGGCGCGGGAAATAAATCGGCTCGCGCAAGAAAACGCTGCCGATTTAATCGTCATCAGCACGCGCGGCGGTTTTGAATTGGAGCGTCTTTTTTCGGCGAGCGTTTCGCATCGTTTAATCGGGCAGACGAGTTTGCCGATTTTGCTGCTTCGCCCGACCGACGATTGGGCGAGCCGTTTTTCCGAATTCAAAAAAATTATCGTCGCGCTCGACGGCTCGGCGGAAGCCGAAAGCGTTTTGCCGCTCGTCAAACTTCTCGCTGACGAATTCGACAACGAAGTGCTTTTAATCTCCGTGCCGGAAGGCGCGGAATCGGAAAATTACGCGGCGACGATGCAGCAGTATCTGGACGGAATCGCCGCCGGATTAGATTCGGAAAAAACGCGAACGAAAATCTTGCTCGGCGGCTCGGGTCCGGCGCGAACGATTATCGCCTTTGCCGAAAGCGAGCGAGCCGATTTAATCGTGATGGCGACGCACGGACGCGGCGGAGTCGAGCGCATCGAAAAACTTTCGCTCGGCAGCGTCCCGACGCGCGTTATCGAAAAAACGAAATGCCCGATCCTGCTCGTTCCGGCGCGTCAAATTTCCGAAGCGGCAGTTTGATTTTCGATTATCGAAACTTATCGTAATCCGAAATATCTTTAGAGTTTGACTCTTTTCCGCCGAGCCTCTAAAATTCGTTTAGTTTTCAAACCTAAACACTAATCAAAAAAGCAATGAGCGAAAGCGGCACAAACACGAAAGATCTCGTCGGCGTGGAAGTTTCCAAATCAGCCTTTAAAGCCGGAAGTTTCGAGGCGGGCGGAAATTTGATTGACTCGCTGCGTTATAAAATAGATAAATCTAATCCGACGTTTCCGCAGCTCGTTAATTTTTTGAACGAAGCGAAAGGGAAGTTCGGCAATCCCGAAAAAATCGGCGTTGCCGTTCCCGGACTCGTTCATCGGGAAACAAAGCGCATCGCTTTTTCCACTTTTATTCCCGAACACGAAACGATTGATTTTTTAGGCGAATTGGAAAAAGCGACCAATCTAAAAATTACGGTCGAAAACGACGCGAACGCCGCCGCTTACGGCGAACATAAATTGGGCGCGGGACGCGGCAGCCGCAATTTGTTTTTCGTTTTGCTCGGCACGGGTGTCGGCGGCGCGTTTATTTTCGACGGGCAAATCTGGCGCGGCGCGGCGGGCTACGCCGGAGAATTCGGTCAAATCTCTCTTAATTCCGAAGGAATGCGATTGGAAGACGTGGCATCTTCGACGAACATCGTGCGGCGCACGCGCAACCGTTTTCACCAGGACAGCACTTCGTCTTTAGGGAAACTCGACGAGGACGAAATCAGAATCGCCAACGTCGTCCGCGAAGCCGAAGAAGGCGACGATTTCGCACGCTTGATGCTCGACCGCACGGGCGGTTATATCGGCGCGGCGATTGCCGGCGTGATAAATCTTTTGAACATCGAAAAAATCGTTGTCAGCGGTCAAATTATGCGTGCCGAACACATCGTTCTCGACGCGATTTTGCGGCGGGCGCGTGAACTGACGTTCGCTCCGGCTTTTGAAGCGACCGAAATTGTCGAGAGCGCACTCGGCGAAAACGCGGCGACAATCGGCGCGGCTCTGCTGGCAAATGACGCGGCTGAATAATCGAAAAAATAATCAAGCTAATCAGCAAAACTTATTTAGTGAAAACTTGCACAAACTCAAAAATAGAATTATTTTTAGAGTGTATTTGCGGATTTTATAAAGTTCTGTAAAATCTAAATTAAGTTTTAGCATTCGGGTCTTAATACAAGAAAATTCGGTTCGCCTTCAGCGACTTAGATTTTAAAATCGTCTAGGACTCGGCGAACTATAAACTCTGAGTTTAAGGGATAAAAATGGCACAAGTTTTTCATCGCGCAGCAAATAATGTCGTTAAAATCAGTATCGTAGCGGCGATTGTGATAGCGGGCGTGGTAAGTTACGCTTACACGCAAATTGCCCGTTCTTCGTATTTGACGAATCGTTATCTCGAACGACAGCAGCCGGTTCAGTTCAGCCATAAACATCACGTCGGCGACGACGGAATTGACTGCCGTTATTGTCATACGTCGGTCGAAACTTCGTATTCCGCCGGAATTCCGCCGACGCAGACTTGTATGAACTGCCACTCGCAAATCTGGTCGGACAGCCCGTATCTCGAACCCGTCCGCGCCAGTTACCGCGATAACAAACCGATTGAATGGGTCAGAGTTCACGACCTTCCCGAATTCGCCTATTTCAACCACAGCATACACATTGCCAAAGGTGTCGGCTGTTCGACGTGCCACGGACAGATTGACGAGATGCCCGCGGTTTTTCAGGAAAACACTTTGCAGATGGAATGGTGCCTGGCGTGCCACCGCGAGCCGGAAAAATTCATTCGCCCGAAATCGGAAATTTACAATATGGAATGGCGCGACGACGATCTAACGACCGACGAAAGAGCGCAGTTAAAAGCGAATTACAAAATTCGCCCGAAGGAAATGTTGACGAGTTGTTCGACTTGTCATCGGTAAGAAAAATTAAATTTAGCCACAGAGAATATAGAGTTCTCAGAGAAAGAAAAATGAAATCGCAGATGAACATAGGCGCAAAGATTTTTATTTGATTGATTTTCCCTCGATGTTTCTCTGTGTCCTCTGTGGCAAAAATTTTTAAGGAATCGAAAACAAAATGCCGAGCGGTAAAGACAGCAAAACAAATTTTGCATTATTGCGAGACAAAATTCTGCGTAAAAGCGGAAAGGATTATTGGCGCAGCGTCGAGGAATTTGCGGACACGCCGGAGTTTGAGGAATTCGTCAAAGAGGAATATCCCCAAAGTGCCGAAGAATGGGAAGACGGTTTGAGCCGCCGCAATTTTATCAAAGTAATGGGCGCGTCGCTCGCGCTTGCGGGCTTGAGCGGCTGCGTCATTCAGCCCGCCGAAAAAATCGTCCCATATGTTCGCCAGCCGGAAGAACTCGTTCCGGGAAAACCGCTTTTTTACGCGACGGCGATGACGCTCGGCGGCGAAGCGACCGGACTGCTGGCAAAATCGAACGAAGGTCGCCCGACGAAAATCGAAGGCAATCCAGATCATCCGCAAAGTCTCGGCGCGACCGACGCGCGGGCGCAAGCCTCGCTTCTCGATTTATACGACCCCGACCGCTCGCAGGAAATTACATATCGCGGCAACCCGACGACGTGGCAGAATTTTATGACCGCGCTGCGGGCGAAAGTTGACGAAAACCGCGTTGACGGCGGCGCGGGAATTCGCTTTTTGACTGAAACCGTAACGTCGCCGACGCTCGTCGCGCAGATGAAGCAGATTTTGACGGAACTGCCGAACGCGCGTTGGTATCAATACGAGCCGATCAATTCGGATAATGCGCTGGCGGGCGCAAAAATGGCTTTCGGCACGACCGCGAAACCGATTTACAAATACGACCAAGCGACGAGAGTTCTCTCGCTCGACAAAGATATTTTCTCGGACTTTAATGTTCGATACATCAAGGATTACAACAAAGCCCGCGTCTTCAGCGAAGAGAAAAAAGAAATCAACCGGCTTTATACAATCGAGACGACGCTGAGTTTGACGGGCGCGAAATCCGACCATCGTCTTGCGGTCAAACCGTCTCAAATGCCGGAAATTGCAAAGGCGGTTGCGGCAGCGTTGGGTGTTGGCGGCGCGACTTCGACTTACGCGGAAAATTCGCAATGGATAAATGCGATGGCGAAAGATTTAAAAGCGAACGCCGGAAAATCAATCATCGTCGCGGGCGACAATCAGCCGCGCGTTGTTCACGCGCTCGCTTACGCCATGAACAACGCGCTCGGCAATGTCGGCAAAACCGTAACTTACGTCGAACCGTTTCAGCCGTTCGCCGACGTTTTGCAGATTGACCAGCTTCGTCAGTTGATTAAAGAAATTGACGGCGGCGCGGTGAAAATGCTCGTCATTCTCGGCGGCAATCCGGTTTATAACACGCCCGCCGATTTGAAATTAAATGCCGAACGAATGAATAAAATTCCGTTCCGCGCTCATCTCGGACGTTACTTTGACGAAACGGGCGAGCTTTGCCAGTGGCACGTCGCCGAAAAGCATTATCTCGAATCGTGGAGCGACGCGCGAGCTTTCGACGGAACGGCTTCAATCGTTCAACCGCTTATTATGCCGCTTTACGACGGCAAAAACATTCACGAAGTCGCGCAGATTTTCTTCAAGGAAAACTACGACAAAAAAGATTTCGACATTATCAGAGAGCATTGGCAACAGCAAGGTTTTTCCGGCGCGCCGAAAATGATGGCGACGACTGCGGCGACCAATCAAACTGCTCCGACAACGGCATCGAACACGGCGCAAAATCGAGTCGGAACTTCGCCTGCAACAGCTATCGCCGCGCAAACCGGAAGTTCGACGCAGCCTCCGAACACGACCGGCGCGTCGAAAAATTTCGACGACACTTGGCGCAAAGTCGTTCACAACGGATTTATTCCGAACACGGCGGCAGCGGCGAAAACCGTTTCGGTCGGCGGCGGATTTATGAGTCAGCCGTCAACGCCCGCGACAAATAGCGGCAATCTGGAAATTACGATTCTGCCCGACCCGAGCGTTTATGACGGACGCTTTACGAACAACGGCTGGATGCAGGAATTGCCGAATCCTTTGACGAAAATCACCTGGGAAAACGTGGCTTTAATCAGCCCGCGAACGGCGCAGCGTTTGGGCATCAATCAATCGAGCGACCCGGAAGAATTCAACGGCGGCTCGCAAGGCATATCCTTTATCAACACGAAGGGCGGAAATTCATTTTCCGAATTGGTGCGATTGAAAATGAACGGCGCGGAAATCGCCAAAGATGTTCCGATGTGGATTGCGCCCGGACAACCCGATGACGTGGTGACGATTTATCTCGGTTACGGACGAACACGCGCCGGGCGCATCGGCACGGATTTGGGTTACAACGCTTACGACGTGCGCCGCTCCGACGCGATGTATTTCGGCGCGGGCGAAGTAACGAAAACCGGCGGGCAAACTTCAATCGCTTCGACGCAAATTCATTTTAATATGGAAGGACGCGACATCTTGCGCGTCTGGGACATCGAGAGCGTTGAACCATTAGCCGAAGAATCGAAGGAAAAAGAAAAAGAAGAAGGCGGCTACGATAAATCAATGTATCCGCGCTATGAATACGCGGGCAACAAATGGGGAATGACGATTGATCTCAATTCGTGCGTCGGCTGCAATGCCTGCGTTCTCGCGTGTCAATCGGAAAATAACATTCCGGTCGTCGGCAAAGAACAGGTCGAGCGCAGCCGCGAAATGCACTGGCTCAGAGTGGATACATATTACAGCGGCGATGTGAACAGTCCCGACGGTACGCATTTCCAACCCGTTTTGTGTCAGCAGTGCGAGGTTGCGCCGTGCGAGGTTGTTTGTCCGGTTCACGCGACTGTTCACAGCGCGGAAGGCTTGAACGATATGGTTTATAACCGCTGTATCGGAACGCGCTACTGCTCGAACAACTGTCCGTATAAAGTGAGAAGATTTAACTTTTTGCTTTATCAAGATTGGAATACGCCGCAGTATAAATTGATGCGAAACCCGGAAGTTACAATTCGCTCGCGCGGCGTAATGGAAAAATGCACATACTGCACACAGCGCATCGCATCGGCGCGAATCGAAGCCGAAAAAGATGGTCGCCGCGTCCGCGACGGTGAAATCGTAACGGCGTGTCAGTCAGTTTGTCCGGCGGACGCGATTGTGTTTGGCGATTTGAATGACCCTTCGAGCGAGGTCGTGAAGATGAAAAAAGACGAGCGCAATTATATTTTGCTGAACAATTTGAACACGCAGCCACGCACGACTTATCTGGCGAGTTTGAAAAATCAAAACAAGGAAATGCCCGATTACCGTCCGCCGCAAGCGCACACGAGCGAAAAGAAAATCGGCGAGAAAAAAGAAGGCGACATCAGTCATTAAATTATTTTCGAGTTTCTGGTTTCTGGTTTTCGACTTGAAACTTGAAACTTGAAATCTGAAACTCGAAAAGAGATATGCAAGAAGCAGAAAACATCAAAGAAATTCAGCGCAGAATTTATCCGCCGATGGTCGAAGGCGAGCATTCGTTCGGAACTGTGTCGGACAGAATCGGCGATATAACTCTGAAAAGGAAAACGCCGTTCGGCTGGTTCATAGGCTTTGGCATCGGGTTTATTATCTTGCAGATTTTGCTTATATCTATTACTTATCTGGTCGTTACCGGCATCGGAATTTTTGGAACAAATCAGCCTGTCGGCTGGGCGTTTCCGATTATCAACTTTGTTTGGTGGATCGGAATCGGACACGCCGGAACATTGATTTCGGCGATTCTGCTGCTCTTGAATCAGAAATGGCGCACGTCAATCAACCGATTTGCCGAAGCGATGACGTTGTTTGCGGTTGCTTGTGCCGGTATCTATCCGCTTCTGCACACGGGTCGTCCGTGGCTGGCTTACTGGATGTTTCCATATCCGAACAAGATGGGAATGTGGCCCCAATTTCGCAGTCCTTTGATTTGGGACGTTTTGGCGGTTTCGACTTATGCGACGGTTTCGGCTCTGTTCTGGTATGTCGGTTTGATTCCCGATATTGCGACTTTGCGCGACCGCGCGAAAAACAAATATTTCAGAACTATTTACGGACTTCTTTCGATGGGCTGGCGCGGTTCGGCGCGGCATTGGCATCGTTACGAGATTGCGTATTTGCTTCTCGCCGGACTTTCCACGCCGCTCGTTCTTTCGGTTCACTCGACAGTTAGTTTTGACTTTTCGGTTTCGCAGCTTCCGGGTTGGCACGCTACGTTCTTTCCGCCATATTTCGTTGCCGGTGCTGTGTATGCCGGTTTTGCGATGGTTTTGATGCTTTGTATACCGCTTCGCAAATGGTATAACCTGAAAGATTTTATTACCGACACGCACCTTATCTATATGGGCAAGGTGATGTTGGCGACCGGTTTAATAGTTTTTTACAGTTATATAGCGGAAGCCTTTTTCGGTTGGTATAGCGCGAACCAATTTGAATATTTTATGATTAAAAATCGCATCTGGACCGGACCGTATTGGTGGTTTTACTGGATGCTGATTTTTTGCAACGGCATTGCGATTCAGTCCTTGTGGTTTAAGCGTTTTCGTGAAAGCACGTTCTGGTTGTTTGTAATTTCTATAATCGTCAGCATCGGTATGTGGCTCGAACGATTCGTAATTATCGTAACGAGCATCTATCGTGATTTTCTGCCGTCGTCTTGGGCGATGTATTCGCCGACGGTTTGGGATTTAGCAATGTTTTTCGGCACATTCGGATTATTCTTAACATTGATTTTTCTGTTTGTCCGATTTTTGCCGGTCATTTCCATCTTTGAAGTCAGAACGCTTTTGCCGGCGGCAAATGTTCACGGGCATCAACAGGATTTTGAAGAAAACACAATCGAGATCGAAACGACGAACGGGTAAGATTTTTGTAAAATAAATTTGCAGTCAACCGCGCTTGTCCGCGATTGGTCGAAAAGGGCAACTCACCCGTGTCAAGCCGGTTGCCAGCAAGCGCGGTTGACTGCAGAGCGATTCGGTTTCTAGTTTCAAGTTTCAGGATTCGAGTTAAAACGCGAAAAACCTGAAACTCGAAGCCGGAAACCTGAAACTCAAAAATATGAAGGAAGAGATTTACGGATTATTGGCAGAGTATAATACGGCGACCGAATTGGTTGACGCGGCGCGGGCGGTGCGCGATGCGGGTTATAAAAAGACCGACGCTTTTTCGCCGTTCCCGCTTCACGAGATTGACGAAGCACTCGGCATTCGGCGTTCGATTCTCCCGTTTTTAGTTTTAGGCGGCGGCATCGGCGGACTTCTAACTGGCTTAGGTCTGACGTGGTTCGTTCACGTTTATGAATATCCGATTCTCGTGGGCGGTCGTCCATTTTTCAGCTTGCCGTCATTTATTCCGCCTTCATTTGAATTAACGATTTTATTTGCGGCATTTACTGGTGTTTTCGGAATGTTTTTGCTCAACGGTTTGCCGCAGCCGTATCATCCGGTTTTCAATGTGCCGCGATTTGCTTTAGCGACCCGTGAGAAATTTTTTCTTTTGATTGAGCGACGCGACGAGAAATTTGATTACGAGGCAACGAAAAGTTTTATGCAGAGCTTGAACCCGCAGGAGGTTTTTGATGTTGAGGAATAAGTTTCGAGTTTCAAGTTTCGGGTTTAAAGTCGGCAAGTCGGCAATCTTCTGCCTTCTGCTTTCCGCCTTCTGCCTTCTGTCAGTCGGTTGTCGTTACGATATGCAAGACCAGCCGCGTTACAAGGCTTTTAAGCAGAGCGATTTTTTCAGCGATCATCGGGCTTCGCGCGATTTGCCGGAAGGAACTGTGCCGCGCGGATTTTTGCGCGAGGATAAAGCGTTTTACACGGGCAAAACCGATGTCGTTGCAAACGCTCCGAAACCGGCGGCGACTCCGGCGACCGACGCATCGGGCAACACTTTGGTTACGGATTTTTCCGGTTTGGTTGACGAATTTCCCGTTCCGGTTACAAAGGAATTGATTGACCGCGGCGAGCAAAGATACAGAATTTTCTGTATCGTCTGCCACGGTCCGGTCGGCAACGGCGACGGAATGATCGTGCAGCGCGGATTTTCCAAGCCGCCGACTTACAATGACGACCGCCTTCGTAATGCTCCGGTCGGACATTTCTTCGACGTGATAACGAATGGACAAGGCAAAATGAACAGCTACGCATCGCAAGTTCCGCCAGCCGACCGTTGGGCAATCGTCGCGTATATTCGCACCTTGCAGATCAGCCAAAATCCGAACGGCGCGAATATAAAAATGACATCGAGCGTTAATGCGAATAATCCGAATAACACGAACACGGCGACTGCGCCGACAAATGCCGTGCCGACAAATGCGAACGCGCCGGGAGGTCGGCGATAAATGATGAGACACGACGAAAATTTTAACGCGCCCGCAGTTGTAAATAGCTGGCGCACAATCGCGCTCGGCGTGGGCGCGATTGCCACGCTGATTATTCTGGTCGTCGCGCTGATTTTTCCCGAACAGCGCGAACAAGCATTGCGCTCTTGGCTTTTAGGATTTATTTTCTGGGGCGGCATCGGTCTCGGCGGTCTCGGCGTTTTGATTTTGCAATATCTAACGGGCGGCGCGTGGGGCGTAGTGATTCGCCGCACAGCCGAAGCCGCGATGCGGACTTTGCCGATAATTGTTCTTTTGTTTATCCCGCTCGCCATTGGCATAAACCATCTTTACTCATGGACGCATTTGAGCGATGATCCGGCTATTCAATGGAGACGAATATATCTAAATGTCGGCTGGTGGATTACCCGCGCCGCTTTATATTTCGTTTTGTGGGGCATAATGATCTATTTTCTTAATCGTTGGTCAGCACGGCAAGACCGGGCAGCTAGTAATGAAGAGGCGGCGAAGATGTTGGGTGATGCGACGGCATTTTCCGGTCCGACGATGTTTTTCTATGTTCTGGTCGTTACCTTTGCCTCGGTTGATTGGATGATGACGCTCGACCCGCATTGGTATTCGACAATTTGGGGAATGCTGTTCGCGGCTGGCTGGGCGTTGAGTTTTTTCTGCTTTGCGGTAGCGATTCTCGCTCTTTTGTCGGACAAAGAACCAATGAATCGCATTTTGGGAAATCGGCATTTTCACGACATCGGGAAATTGATGCTTGCGCTCGTAATGATTTGGGCGTATTTCAATTTTTCGCAATATCTGATTATCTGGTCGGGAAATGTTCCCGAAGAAACGAAATGGTATCTGCCGCGAATAACCGGAGTTTGGGGCGCGGTCGGGGTGATTTTGATTTTCTTTCATTTCGCGTTTCCGTTTCTTGTCCTTCTCAACCGCGACATCAAACGCAACGCGAAATGGCTGGCGGCATTAGCGATTTTTATTTTAGTTCTGCGGCTGATTGATATGTTTTATTTGATTGGTCCGAGTCCGCGAATAGCCACGCCGACGGAAGCATCATTTATGCTTAGCTGGATGGATTTTGTCGCGCCAATCGGAGTCGGCGGAATTTGGCTGTGGTATTTCTTCGGACAACTGATGAGTCGTCCGCTCGTGCCGGTGAACGACCCGTTTTTAGAGAACGCCATTGAACACGGACACGGGCATTAGGAATTTGACCTTTGATTTTTGTTCAAGTCGAGATGCAAAAACAAAGGTCAAAGACCGCAACAAAGTTGTAAATAAATTTATGTCAGAACCAAAACACGAAAAATCTTATGTTGATTACGACAAGCCGTATGAGACGAACATTATCGGAACGCGCGGAATTATTTATTTCGCCGTCGGATTGTTTCTGTTGATTGTGATAACTTTCGGCTTGATGTGGTTTTTGCAGGACGTGATGGAAAAACAAGCGGCGGAAACCAAAGACACGAGAAATCCGATGGCGATGAACGAGCAGGAAGTTTTGCCGCCCGAACCGCGTCTGCAAGCCGCGCCCGGTTTCGGCGTGGACAGCGAGCAAGGTCGCGTTAATATGGAACTCAAAGCGTCGCAGTCGGAATATCGGGAACGCCACCGTCAATGGGAACAGCTTTGGAACGAAGGTCAGAAAGACCCGAAAACCGGCACAATCGTTACGCTGCCGATTGAAGAAGCAAAGAAAAGATTGTTGGAAGAAAACGTAAAGGCGCGAACCGGCGGGCAAGTTCAAAATGAGTTGGACGATTCGCGTTCGATAGTTTCCTATTCGAGCGCGGGACGGACGGCGACGGATAAGAGAAGGTAAAAGTAAAAAGACAAAAGTACAAAGTAATAAAGTTAATTTTTGATTGCATTTTTACGGTTGAGATTTGAGGTTTTATGAAAAAGAGTTCAGTCGTTTCAGAAGTTTTGAAGCTGAAACTTTTAATGATTTTAGCGATTTCGGTTTTGGCGGCAAATGCTTTGGCGCAAAAGACCGAGCATTACAATTCGCCGCTTTACGCGCCGAAGACTTACGACCCGAATGAAGCTGGAGTCAGCACGGGCTTGCCGCCGATTTTAGGAAAAGTCGGCATCGAGCAAAAACTGAACTCGCAGTTGCCGCTTGATGCGGTTTTTAAAGATGAAGACGGAAACGCCGTCAAACTCGGCGATTATTTCGGCAAAGGCAGACCCGTTATTTTGGCTCTCGTTTATTACGAATGTCCGATGCTCTGCAACGAAGTTCTGAACGGTTTGACCGGAAGTTTAAAAGGAATTTCGTTTGACGCGGGAAAAGATTTCGATGTCGTGGCGATTAGTTTTGACCCGCGCGAAAATGACAAGCCGGATTTAGCGAAAAATAAAAAGGCGAGTTATGTGGCGCGATACGAGCGCAAGGGAACGGAAAACGGCTGGCATTTTTTGACCGGCACCGAGAGCGAAATTGAAAAAGTAACGAAAGCCGCCGGTTACAATTATCAATTCGACGCGGCGACCAACCAATTCGCGCACGCGGGCGGAATTATGATTGCCACGCCCGACGGAAAAATGTCGCGTTATTTTTACGGCATTGATTACGCGCCGAAAGATTTGAAATTGGGTTTGATTGATTCGTCGGAAGGCAAAATCGGCAATCCGGCTGAACAGCTTTATTTGTATTGTTTTCACTACGATCCGGCAAGCGGAAAATACGGCTTGGCGATTTTGAAGGTTTTGCGATTGTTGGGAATTGCGACTTTATTGGGCATTGGCGGAATGTGGTTTATTTTTTGGCGTTATAACAAGACTAAAAATGAGAGATGAGAAATGAGAATTACGAGATGAAAATTAACGACGTGGAAATGAAAGATAATTGTCAGTCATTATTTCTCATTTTTCGTTTCTCATTTAAATTAGATTATGCAACAGAGTTCGTGGGTTCCGATATTTCCTGAAAATGCTTCCAGCTTCGGCTGGCAAGTGGACGGATTGTATTTTTATCTGGTTGCCATCAGCGCGTTTTTTACCGTCGGTATCGTCGCGGCGATTATCTTTTTCGCCGTGAAATACCGCGAGAAGGAAAAGTATATGTCGGGCGCGGAAATTCACGGTTCGATGGCACTCGAAACGCTTTGGTCAATCATTCCGTTTATTATCTCGGTTACTATTTTTCTCGGCGGTGCAGTCGTTTTTTATAACCAATATCGTCCGCCTGCCGAGGCGATGGAAATTTACGTCGTCGGCAAACAATGGATGTGGAAAATTCAGCACGAAACGGGTCAGAGAGAAATCAACGAACTGCACATTCCGGTCGGGCGCAACGTCAAATTGACGATGACGACCGAAGACGTGATTCACGATTTCGCTATTCCGGCGTTTAGAACAAAAGCCGACATCGTGCCGGGAAGATATTCGACGATTTGGTTTAATGCGACGAAACCCGGAAAATATCGTCTGCAATGTATGGAGTATTGCGGCTTGAATCATTCGGGAATGGGCGGCTATGTTTATGTCATGGAGCAGAGAGATTTCGATAATTGGCTGGCGGGTAATGTTTCGGGAGAAACGCCCGTCCAAGCCGGAAAGGATTTGTTTGAAAACAAACTCGGCTGCGCGTCGTGTCACGAAGGCGGCGCGAGTCAGCGCGGCGCACATCTCGAAGGTTTATACGACACGGACGTAAAACTGACGACCGGCGAAGTTGTCCACGCCGACGATGCGTATATTCGCAATTCGATTTTGAATCCGGCGAGCCAAATCGTCGAAGGTTACACGCCGATTATGCCGACCTTTAAGGGGCAAGTTACCGAAGAACAACTCGTTTCGCTCATCGCGTATATCAAATCTTTGAGCGGCAATAATGCGAGCAAAAGCGGCTCGACTTCGACCGGCGGCGCGACGATGAATCAAAGTCCGGGCAGCGGAAATAATACGATGCAGAGCGGCGGCGCGAACTCGAACAGTTTGGTTGCGCCGCGAGCCAATCGCGGCAATCCGAATAGTCAGGGAAGCAACCCGAACGCGCCGCCGAATATATCCGAGCCGACCAAAAGACAACCGTAAGTTAGTTTACAGCAAGGGGAAAAAAGTAGTTATGCAAAACGTAGAAGCAATCAATACCGGAAATATCCGACCGAAACCGGAAGTGAATTATTTAACTAACGGCTATACGATAAAGTCTTGGCTGTTGACGAAAGACCACAAACGCATTGCGATTCTGTATCTTGTTGCAGTGTCCGCCTTTTTTGCGATGGGCGGAGTCTACGCTTCCTTGATTCGTCTCGAACTGCTGACTCCGGCGAGCGATCTTCTCGAATCGGGAACGTATAACCGCGTCTTTACACAGCACGGAATTTTGATGGTGTTCTTCTTTTTGATTCCGTCAATTCCGGCAATTTTGGGAAACTTTCTGATACCGATTATGATCGGCGCAAAGGATTTGGCGTTTCCGCGAATCAATCTTTTGAGTTGGTATCTTTATATGATTGGCGGAAGCCTCGCGCTTTGGGCGTTGATGCAGGGCGGCGTTGATACGGGCTGGACTTTCTACACGCCGTATTCGACGACGTTCTCGAACAGCTATGTGATGGCGGTCGGTTTAGGAATTTTCATTAACGGTTTTTCGTCAATTTTAACGGGCTTGAATTTTATCGTAACGATTCATACGATGCGCGCGCCGGGCATGACTTGGTTTCGGCTGCCGCTTTTTGTGTGGTCGCATTACGCTACTTCGCTCGTGATGCTTCTCGGAACGCCCGTCATCGCCATCACGATTTTGCTGATGGCTCTGGAGCGTCTGGCGCACGTCGGAATTTTTGATCCGGCAATCGGCGGCGATCCGATTTTGTTTCAACATTTATTCTGGTTTTATTCACATCCGGCGGTTTATATTATGGTTTTGCCGGGAATGGGCGTTATCTCGGAATTGATTTCCAACTTTTCGCGCAAGAAGATTTTCGGTTACGAATTCATCGCCTTTTCCTCGATTGCGATTGCCGTTTTCGGCCTTCTCGTTTGGGGACATCATTTATTCGTCAGCGGACAATCAATTTACGCCGGACTCGTTTTCTCGTTTTTGAGTATGGTCGTCGCCATTCCGTCCGCAATCAAGGTATTCAATTGGACGGCGACGCTCTACAAAGGCTCGATTTCCTACGATACGCCGATGCTTTACGGATTGTTTTATATCGGACTGTTTTTAATCGGAGGATTGACCGGAGTTTTTCTTGGCGCGATTGGCTTGGACGTTCATTTAACCGACACATATTTTATCGTTGCACATTTTCACTACGTGATGGTGGGCGCAAGCGTTCTGGCATATTTGGGCGGTCTGCATTATTGGTGGTCGAAAATAACCGGCAAATTATATTCGGAATTCTGGAGCAAAATCGCCGCGATTATTGTTTTCGTCGGTTTTAATCTGACGTTTTTCCCGCAGTTTATTTTAGGTTATATGGGAATGCCGCGCCGCTACGCTTCTTACCCGGAAGAATTTCAGGTTTTGAATATCTTCTCGACGGCGGGCGCGTCGGTCTTGGCAATCGGTTTGATTCTGCCGTTGATTTATCTAACATATTCGATTTTCTTCGGCGAAAAAGCACCGGCAAATCCTTGGCTTCTGCCCGGTTTGGAATGGCGAACTTCCTCGCCGCCGCCGACCGAAAATTTCCACGAAACGCCGATTGTAACCTGGGAAGCATACGACTTTAGCGAAGAAAGCGGCTTGGATTTGGAAGACGCGAGAAACAAATATAAGGTAACAGTTTAGCGATTTGGGATTTGGGATTGCGGATTGATTCGTTTCACTCGGTCGAGTCATAACGAACGACGCTAAATCCCAAATCCCAAATCCCAAATCCCAAATAAAAATGGCACACGCAGACACACACGAATATCATCCGCCCGGACTTCAACATCAGTTTGAAGATATGGGACAGCAGCAGGAATCAGCTTCGATTGGAATGTGGATGTTTCTCGTCCAAGAAATTATGTTCTTCGGCGGAATGTTCACGGTTTATCTGGTTTTCCGTTCGCGCTATCCGATGGCTTTTGCGGCGGGGAGCAACCATTTAAACGAATGGCTCGGAATGGCAAACACGCTTATTCTCATCGTCAGCAGTTTAACGATGGCTCTGGCAGTTCACTACGCGCAACTCGGCAAACGAAATCTGCAAGTTATTTTGATATTTATCACGATGATTTTCGGCGTGGCATTTTTAGGCGTTAAAGCATACGAATACGCGGAAAAATATAACGACGGCATCGTTCCCGTAACCGGCTTGAATCGGAAGACTGACAAAAAACTCGCCGAAAATCAACCGTTCGGTTTGAACAACCCGGAAACGCAAAGAAAAAATTCGCTGCCATTTCCGGGAACTGTCGAAAAATATGTCGAAAGATATAGTAAAAACGACACGACCGGAGCGGGTGAAGACGAAGAATACATCAATCCGCGCGGAGATTTCATCTGGAAGGATATTTCTTTAGCCAATAAAGCTATGGCGGAAGGCTATCTGACCGACAGCGAAAAAATCGGTTATATGGCAAACGGCGAAATCAGCCAAGCGAAATTCCAAGACAAAGTTCGCATCTTTTTCTGGATTTATTTTGCGATGACCGGCTTGCACGCTCTACATATGATTATCGGGTTGGGCATAATGTCCTGGCTTTTGTGGAAGGCTTGGCGATACAGTTACACGGCGGAATTTTACGCGCCGGTGGAAATTGCCGGTTTATATTGGCACTTTGTTGATATTGTTTGGATTTTCCTTTTCCCGCTGCTTTATTTGCTCGGCAGACATTTCGGAGGACACGGTTAAAAAATATGGCAGAACACAACATAGATAAACACGAAGAACACGGAGAACACGATCACGCGACACATCATATCGTTGCGATTCCGTTGTATTTAATGGTTTTCGGCATTCTGGTGGTCGGAACGATTTTGACTTCGGTCGTCGCGCGTTTCGATCTCGATTTTATTTTTCCGGGCGCGAATACGTTACTAGCGTTGTTGATAGCTATGACGAAAATGACATTCGTCGCGCTGATTTTTATGCACGTGCGCTGGAGTTCAAAGCTGATTTGGATGACGGCGATTGCCGGATTCTTCTGGCTGGCGATTATGTTCGCCTTTACGATGCAAGATTATTTGACGCGCTCGGCGGGCGTATTTACGAGATAAAAAACAATTTATTTTATGATTCGAGAGGGAAGTTCTTCGCAAAAGAATTTTCCCTCTTTTTCTGTTAAGCGGCAAAGTGGCGTGTCGTAGTCGTGATAGAAAAAACACAACCAATTTTCCCTCGCGGCAAGCGGCAATAAAATTTTTTTCGCTTCTAAAGTTTCCGCCGGATAAAGGTCATAACCCATAATCCAAGCGAGCGGTAAATGATGTCGAGTCGGAATCAAATCCGCAAAACCGAAAAGCGTCTCGCCGCCGCGCTCAAGACGAAAAGTTTGCATCGAAGCATTGTGTCCGCGCGTCTTCTCCATTCGCAAACCTTCGACGACTTCGTATTCATCGGGCTTCAATTCAATTTGCCCGCTCTCAATCAAAGGTCGCCAATTTTCCGACAGATAACTCGCGCGATCTCTCTCGTGCGGATTCTCGGCGTGTTCATATTCGCTCTTTGAAACGAAATAACGAGCGTTTGGAAATTGCGGAATCGGGTTTTCGTCTTTATCTGAAATCGTATTTCCGCCCGCGTGGTCGAAATGCAGATGCGTGTTGACGACGATGGAAATTTCTTCGGTCGTGCAGCCTGTCTTTTCAAACAATGTTTCGGCAAAAGATTTGCGGCGAAAAATGCCGTAAATTTTAATTTCCCTTTCTGTCCACTTTTCGCCGATGCCGGTTTCGACGAGAATTTTTTCCGTCGGCGTTTCGACGAACAGGCAATTCATATTGAGTCGAATCCGGTTGAATTCATCGGGCGGGCAAACTCTTTCCCACAAAACTCGTGGAACGACACCGAACATCGCCCCGCCGTCGAGCCGGAATTCGGCATCGGGAATTATCTCGATTTGATAATCGCCAAATTTCATAGAAAGCAGTTGGCAGTTGGCGGAAAGCGGAAAGCGGAAGGCAGAAAGCGGGAAGCAGAAGACAGTATAGCAGTAAAAATGATTGCTGACCGTTCTCTCTGCCAACTGCTAACTGCCTTCCGCCTTCTGCCTTCTACTTATTTCTTCGGCGCGGTTTTCGCCGGAGTTTTGCCCTTCGGCGCGGCTGCCGGCGGCGGCGCGGGCGGCATTCCGTTCGGCGGCATTCCGCCCGGCATTTGCTGCTGCATCATTTGCTGCTGCATTTGTTTGAGGTCTTCTTCCGAAGGTTGCGGAATGTCGAAATCTTCCGCGACTTCGACCGGATTGTTCGCCACGATTTCGTCGAGAACTTGCTTTTGCTTTTCATCTTCAAGCTGTGATTTAACTTTTTCGGCAATCGGAACGGGGCGACCCGTCGGATTGGACGGATCGTTAACGGTTGTCCCGATCAAAATATGACGCACATCATAAGTTTCAGTCGGCTGCCCGTTTTTGTCTTTTCCTTCGCCTTTTCTTTCGAGCTTGATAATGTGATAACCGAACGGCGTTTCGACGAGTTGGTCGGCGATTTGTCCGGGTTCGAGCGCAAGCGCGGCTTGTTCAAACGCCGGCACCATTTGTCCTTTCGGAACGTCTTTGTAAAGCCCGCCCTGCGGCTCGCCGCCCGGCGGTTTATTGCCCGGGTCTTCGGAATATTCGTTAGCTAGTTTGGCAAAATCTTCGCCCGCTTTGGCGCGGCTTAAAATTTCTTCGGCTTTTGCCTTTTTATCTTTCGTGTCGAATTCGGGATGCGAGGCGATGTAATTTTTCACATCGTCGTCGGTTACTTTTACCTTGTCAGCCAAAACTTTCTGCGCGTAGCGGCTGGCTAAAAACTGCGCTTGCTGAAGTCCGATTTGCAGTTGGAGATTGCGATTGAATACTTCGCCCAGCGTGTTTTTTTTGGCATTGGCTTCTTCGTCGTAAATTCTAATTTTCGCGTAATCGTCCTTCGCGCCTTTGATTTCGTCTTCGCTCAACTGCTTGTCCTTTGGAAAGCGACCGCTTTCTTTAGCGAGCGCGAGTTTTGAATCGAGAAACTGCTGAAAGCCCGCGTCGAATCCCGGCTTGCTTTCATATTCCTTTACTTGGTCTTCGGTGATAAAGCTGAACGGCGGCATTTCGCCTTTGTCCTTATTTATTTCCTTGTCGTAAAGGCTGGCGGTGACGATTTCCCGCGTGCTTTCGAGTTCCTGTTTGACCGCCGGATCGTCCGCCATTCCTTCTTTTCTGGCTTGGCTGGCGACGGCTAAAAGCTGTTTGATATTTTCGGCGATTTTCTTTTTCGCATCCGGGCTTGCCGCAAGCTGTTTAAGCTGCATCGGGTTGGCATCCTTTAAAATCAACGCCATATCTTCTTTCGTAATATGCGTCAGCGCACCGTTCTCGTGTCCGCCGACTTTTATCTTCCAGAACACCAAGCCGACACCGATTGCCAAAATAACGACGATGACTGCTAATCCTTTTGTTAAACTATTCAATTTATTAAACCTCTCTTTTATCTTTTTGTATTTTCGATTTTTGTTAAGGAAACAATCGGCTCTTGCGGCTAATTATTTTCTTGAATTAATTCCAATAAAACTCCGTTTGCCGAAGACGGATGAACGAATGCGATAAGACATCCTTCGGCTCCGACGCGCGGTTTTTCATCTATTAAACGTGCGCCCTGCGCTTTTAGTTTCGCCAGCGACGCTTCGATATTTTCGACCTCGATGGCGATATGATGAATGCCGCCGCCGCGTTTTTCCAAAAATTTCGCAATCGGCGAATCTTCCGCCGTCGGTTCGAGCAGTTCGATTCTGGTATCGCCAATCGGCAGCATCGCCACGCGCACTTTTTGGTCTTCGACCGTCTCCGTATGAACGCTTTCCAAGCCGAGCGCGTCTTGCCAAAATTTTAACGCTTCGTCAATTCCGTTGGTGGCGATGCCGAGATGACTGATTTTCATACCGTAATTATCTCTATCTTTTTGTTATCAATTCCTTCAAAATCATAATCTTTGGCAAATTCGATTACTTCATCAAGAGTTTCATTAGTATGCCAAGTTGTAATCATAAAAAAATCTCTTTCCTCACCTAAGCCCACGAATAATTCATCCATAATATCGTGCCAAAGTTCGCAGTCTTTTCCGAGAACACAAAACAAAAGAATCTTTTCGTCAATTATTCGGTTCAGCAACTCATCGTGTTTTTTTGAGTAACCGTTTTTTGAATACAAAATAATTTTTTTTGAAGTGCCGGACATACCTCATCTTGAAATTTGTAATCCGTATTCACCAAGCGCGATTACTTCATCTGTTTCTTTCCAGTTATTCTCTTTGATTACAAAATCAAAGATTTCTTCCAGCTCTTTGTCGGAAAATTTTTCCAGACTTTTCGCCCAAGTCAAACCAAAATTAAATGGTAAGGGAATTTCTGATTGGTTTTTCAAATTGGTTTTTCAAAGTTCTATTGGCAAAAATAAATACTTGTCCCATAAAATTATTATTTCAAAATTTCCTCGACCGCCGAATACGGATTGTTTTTCTTTTCGGCAATTTCCTGCGCTAATCTGTCTAATTTTTCAGCAGTTCCGTTTCGGCTTAAAACGTCAGCCAGCAATTTTTCCTGCAAAATCTCCAACAAACGCCACCGCGCAATCGCCTGTTTTCTTACTAAACTCGTTTCGCCTGTGTTCTGAAATTCTTTGTAGCTTTCGATGGCTTTTGCTAAATCTTCGATGCCTTTATTTTCCGTCGCCACGGTTTTGACAATCGGCGGATTCCAAAAATCCGGTCGGTGCGCGAGAGATAAAAGTGCTTCGAGTTCTTTTTCGGTTCGCAGAACGCCTTCGCGGTCGGCTTTGTTGATAACGAAAACGTCGCCGATTTCCATAATTCCGGCTTTTATCGCTTGAATATCGTCGCCCATTCCGGGAACGAGAACGACGACCGAAACATCAGCCGTTTTGACGATTTCAACTTCGTCTTGTCCGACACCGACGGTTTCGACGATGACTACATCAAAACCCGCCGCATCTAAAATCGCCACTACGTCAACCGTTGCGCGAGATAATCCGCCGAGATTTCCGCGTGTCGCCATCGAGCGAATAAAGACATTTTTGTCCAATCCGAGCGTTTGCATTCGGATTCTATCGCCGAGAATTGCGCCGCCCGAAAACGGACTCGACGGGTCAACGCAGACGATTCCGATTCGTTCGCCGCGCTCTTTATAAAAAAGCGCGAGCTTGTCAACGAGCGAAGATTTTCCCGCGCCGGGCGAGCCGGTAATGCCGACGACGAGAGCCTTTCCGGTTTTCGGAAAAACCGCCTTCATTATTTCAGTCGCGCCGTCCGCGCCGTTTTCGACTTTTGTGATTGCCCGCGCCACGCTTCGCGCGTCGCCCGCGAAAAGTTTTTCGAGTAGGTTTTCTGAATTCACTTTGTCCTGAGATTTCTTCACGAATCGTTCATGCTGATTTTCTCACTTTTCGATTAAATAACCAAAGCATCTCGCCGGTTTTATAATTTTCAAAATAATTCGCCGTTTCTTTTAACCGTGAAAAAAATAAAAGGACGAGCCAGAATTACTCGTCCTTGTTTATTTTTGTAAATAAATTTACCAGCGAACGGGGCGAAGGTCGGGACCGACGACGTGCGAATTGTTCAAGATGTTTCCGCTGCGGTCTGGGTTGAGCAAATCCGCGCCGTCGGCGTGAACGAAATGCGCTCCATACCAAACGACAATATCTTGGTCAACGAGCGATTCGCCATTTATCCACGGTGCGAGATTGATTTCCGTGTTGCTGTTCGGGTCATCGAGTTCGCTCGGCGAGTCAGCCGTTCCCTGATATTTCAAAAGCCAGAAATCGCCCGCCCCGTAAGTCGAAACATTTCCGGTTTCAGGATAAGTGAAATAAGCCTGTCCATCAGAGATGTTCGGCACGATTTCATATGCTTCGTCGCTTGTCGAGTTTTGGATCATAAATCCGCGATTCGTTTGATAGTTTCTAAAAATAGCGGCTTCGGTGGTAATCGGGCGCATAAATTTGCGACCGCGTTCGATTTGAAAAATCTTATTCGTCGGCGTAACAATGTCGAAATCGAACCGCCAATAAACATGATGATTATGGCGATAGCAAACGCAGCTATTGTTCGTTGCGCCGAAACCGTAACGCGGGCGAATCGTGCCGTCGGGCGCAAACCGCCATTCCATAATATAGCGATACCAACCGGCGTTCATTTCCAAAACCAAAACGGTTTCCATTCCGAAACCGACATCTTGCTGATAAATCGCTACGCCGTTGAAATTTCCCGTATCGCTGCCGGAATCGAGCGCGGTCGAGGCGACTTGTCCGGGAGCTAAAATCCGAACGCCGGGAGCCGGGTCGGTCGCTCCTTCGGCGGGCGCATTAAACGCGCCTTCCTGATATTGCCAATCCCGGTAAGGTCCGCAAGCCGTCTCGCCCGGACGCGGAATATATTGAACATTCAAGACGGGAGCGTGTCCGCGTTTGAGAACCGATTTGCCTTTATATTTTACGTCGCGGACTTCGATGCCGGAGCGTTCCGAAAGATTTCCAGACGAAGCCGAAGGGCGAATGACAAGCATCTCCCAAAGCACGCTTCTGTCTTGCGAAACGGTTAATTGATATTGCCCGGCAGTTCCGTTTCCGGTGCTGGCTTGACCGGCGGACGGAATGCCGCAGGATTCGGGCGCGGCAAGCGAAGTTTCCGGCGCACCCGAATCATATCGAATAACCACGCCGCGTTTGATGCTGACGCTGACGACTTCGTTTTTAGTCGCGCCGCTTTGCGATTCCAAACCGATATTGACGAGCCGTTCGGTCGTGCCGCTCAAAACGGTAATCGGCGGCATCGGTTGAAACGCCCGCAATCTTTGATTTCTCAGAAGCGAAGTGAATCGCGCGTCGCTCTCGATAATCCGCGTCGCTTCGTTAAATTCCTCGTCATTCGGATTCGGTTGAAAGGATTCTTCGCGCACCGCGACATTTTCCGTTCCGGCGAAATCGCTTTCCGCGACGAGCGTTCGGTCGTTCGTATAATCATAAAAAACGACGCGAAAGCGAGTCGGCGGCGTTGTCGGCTGCGATTTATCGGCGGCGTTGTCAATGTATTCAAAACCCATTATTCGATATTTCGTGCCTTGCAAAAGTTTCTGCGCCGCGTCGCTGCGTTCGACGCGCAGTTTTGCCGCGTCAACCATTTCCTGCGTCGGTCCCCACGGCACGACCGTTATTTTCAACGGCTGCTGCGCTCTCCGTTCGCGCTTTGAAACATTTTCTCCGCCCGCGAAAACAAAACTGTTTATCGCTAACACGAATACCAAACTCGAACCGAACAGGCAGCGATTTAACTTCTTCATTTTGGTCTCCTGAATTGTCTTTGGAAAAATTTCCGATGTGTCGTCAAACAGGTCTCAAAAATATCACCTGCGATTTATTCGGTCAAGTTTTTGCTATGTAAAAAGCCTGTTACATAATTTTCAGCAACAGGCTTTTTGAAACGGGAACTTTCAGTTTTCAGTTTTCTCACTTGCACTTCGAGTAGCCGCAATCGCGGCAGAAATCGCAGCCCGAAGCGTGTTCGATCTGCCCTTTGCATTCGGGACATTCGCCGATGAGCGCGGACATCTGCGGTTTTGTTTCGACGGTGGAAGTTTCCACCGCTTTGCTGATTTGTCTTTCTGACGGCGGCAGATTTTTCAAACGCCGGTCGGTTAAAAGCAGACATTCGGCAATCGCTTGTTCGGGCGATGTCAAAAGTCGTTCGTTAAACCAGACGGCGTGCGTTCCGGTTACTTTATTCAAACTGCGGGCGACTTCTTTGACATCGAATCCGCCGCGCAGCATTCGGGAGGCGAGCAAGCCGACACCTTCGGAAATCGGACCGGTCACAAAAACTTCCAATACCGCGCTGCCGTCGTGATTGACCGTTACATACAAATTTACGTTGTCGAACGGAATGCGCCACGTCGAGCCTTGCAGTTCGCGCGGGCGATTGATTTTTTCCGCTTTTTGAGCGTTGACTTTCGTTTCGACAGTTGGAATCGTCGTTAATTCGTTGCATTCGTCAACGGCGATTTCTTCGATAGCTTTTTCCTTTTTCTCTTCGGTTTTTATCGAAGTCAAAACCTGTCCTTCGCGCGAGCCGTCGCGGTAATACGAAACACATTTGCAGCCCAAATCTCGCGCCAGACGATAAAGCTCATCAACCGATTCGACCGTATCGTCGCTCGCGCCGTTGCAGGTTTTCGACACCGAATTATCAACATTGCGCTGCGCCGCGGCGAGAACCTGAACGTGCTGTTTCGACGTAATATCCATCGCCGAAATAAAATAATCGGGTAGTTCGCTTTCGTGTTCGACGACATATTGCGCGGCGCGTTTGATTGACTTTTCGTCGGTTTGGTCAACTTCCACTCCCAACGCTTCCGCCGCCAATGTGTGAACGTAAGTGCGTGTGCCAATCGTGTCCTGCCGAACGTAAGCCCAAGAGAAATTCGGTTCACACCCCGACGAAGTTTCGGCGACCAGCGAAATCGTTCCGGTCGGTGCAATCGTCGTCGTTTCGTAATTGCGCGGCGTTAAAGGAACGTCGCGCGAGATGCCGCTTTCGTCGTAAATAAATTTCGCATACGCTTCGCGGTTCGCTTCAAACTCTGGAAACGCCCCTTTCTCCGCGCCGATTTTCAACGAAGCCTTCCACGCTTCCTTGCGAACAAAACCCATCACCTTGTTCATCAAATCAATCGAATCCTGACCGCCGTAGGTGATTTTCAATTTCAAACACAAATCGGCAAAACCCATAATTCCCAACCCGACCGGACGAGTGCGTTTGACGACATCATCAATATCATCAAGCGGAAAATCGCCCGCATCAATCACGTTGTCCAAAAACTGCGTACTGAGTTGCGTAACCCGTGCGAGTTTTTCCCAATCAACGCATTCATCAACATTCGTGCCGTCGCCGACCTTTTTATAAAACTTCGACAAATCAACCGAACCGAGATTGCAAGAATTCGAGAAGTGTAAAAATTGCTCGCCGCAAGGATTACTCGCGTAAATCTGTCCCATCGAATTCATCATATGGTTGTGGCGATTTACTTGGTCAATAAAAGCGATTCCCGGTTCGGCGTATTTGTGCGCCGAAGCGATTATTCTGTTCCAAATGTCCGGCGCGAAAATCATTCCCGCGCTCGGCGGGTTTTCAATCGCACAGTCGGATAAGTCAGCGTTTTCAAACGCGAGTTTGTCGGCAAAAGTTACCATTTCGCCGCTCGGTCGGCGATAGACGACGTAATCTTTTCCCGTAACCACATCGAAAATCGGCTGCGTCCAAGCCTCGCCGTCAAATTCGGTTTGAAACCATTCTTTATTATCAACCGCTTCCAAAAATTTATCGGTTACGTTGACCGAGATATTGAAATTGGTCAGAGAATGCTGGTCGTTTTTCGCGTGAATAAATCTTAATAAATCAGGGTGCGTGCATCGCATCATACCCATATTTGCGCCGCGCCGCACGCCGCCTTGTTTGACGACTTCGGTCATCGTGTTGACGATGTTCATAAATGAAACCGGACCCGAAGCCACGCCGCGTGTGGAATTAACCATCGCGCCTGCGGGACGCAGAAATTCATACGTCATTCCCGTGCCTCCCCCCGTTTGGTGAATGATTGCCGCCGCCTGCGCGTGTTCCATAATGCCTTCAATCGAATCGGGAACATTCAAAACGAAACACGCAGCCAACTGACCTTTCGGTTTTCCGGCGTTGACCAAACAAGGCGTGTTCGGAACGAATTCGCGCCGAAGCATAATGTCCAGCATCGAATTGTAAAAATAATCGCGCATCAGCGGGTCTTGTTCGGCGCGGGAAACATGCCCGACGACGCGACGCGCGATGTCCGTCCAAGTTTCGAGCGGTTCGCCGTTCACGTCTTTCAAAGAATAGCGTTTGCCGACGACTTTTTCACCGTTCAAACCAATCGGTTTGACTTCGCGTTTGACGGCGGTCGCGTGTCCGCTGCCGCTGCCGTTTCCATTCGATTTTCCGTTTTTGGCGACAAAATCACCCGACACCACAGGCTCAAAGACTGTACTCATTACTGCTCCCCTCACTAGCGTCCCTTTAAAGACAGCTAGATTATATTTTAGTTCTTTCGACCTTTTTTTGCATTCACAAAACGCGGGTTTTGGTAGAACTGATTTTTAGATTTTAGCTTGAGTTAGATTGTTGGTTTTCCTCAAGTGAGAAGCAATATACCCCGATTCAAATCCGCTTGTCAACAGAAAAATGCACAATATGTTGTGCCTGTCATAAAAATTTTACCAAAATATCGTGTAAGTTAAAGTAATTCCTTAGCTTTTGCGATTGAATTTTTTTTTCGCCGTTTGAAAATAAATTCCCGCCGATTAAAGATTTGACTTTCAGCTTCCGGTTTGCTGAAAATAAATCGTATGGACAAACTCATTCGAGGCACAGCCGCGAGCGGAACGGTGCGCTTAATGGCGGCAATCACCACCGAAATCGTTACTGAAGCGGTTCGCCGACACGAAACTTCGCCGACGGTTTCAGCCGCGCTCGGTCGCGTTTTAACGGGAACGCTTTTGTTCGCCGCGAGTCTCAAAGAATTCGACCGTTTAACCGTAAAAATCGAATGCGAAGGCGCGGTAAAAGGAATTACCGCCGAGGCGACTGCTGACGGAACGGTGCGCGGATACGTAAAAAATCCTCACGCCGAATTGCCGGCAAAGGAAAACGGAAAATTCGATGTAAACGGAATTATCGGCGCGGGAAATTTCTACGTCATCCGCGAATCCGGTTATGAAATCGGTCTGCACCACCAGCCATACATCGGTTCTGTGCCGATTGTGTCGGGCGAAATTGCCGAAGATTTCGCATATTATCTGGCAAAGTCCGAGCAGATTCCGTCGGCGGTTCTGCTCGGCGTTTTACTGCGTAACCGAGAGCCTTTCGTCAAGGCTTCGGGCGGCGTGATAATCCAAATGATGCCGGGCGCAAGCGAACACATCATCACCATGATTGAAGACACGATCAAACACGCACCGCACATCACGAGCGTCATCAGCGACGGTGGAGAGGCGCGGGATTTGGTAAAACTCGCGCTCGGCGAAATTGATTTTGAAATTTTGGAAGAAAGGGAAATTAAATTTGCCTGCAACTGTTCGTTTGACCGCGCCGTTTCTCTAATCAATTCGCTTGGGAGAGAAGAAGTCGCCTCAATGCTTTCAGAAGACAAAGGCGCGAAAATGACGTGTGGATTTTGCAATGAAATTTATACGCTCGATGAAAATGATTTACAGAAAATGTTAAGAGCGGAAACGGACGAACGGTTGAGTTGACGTGGGGTGAAACCGAATTCACGCAACTCCAAATTAACCACGCAAGAATAGACCTCTTTCATAAGTGATATTTGACAACAAGTAAGTAATAGCTCAAATAAAAGTAATGAGCTATGAAAACATAAAACATCGGTCGGCGGAAAAGTTCAAACGGTTATGCGGCATCAAACCGG
>JBPCMK010000005.1:0-19930 GCA_051002375.1 Pyrinomonadaceae bacterium
GGCGCAATCAACTCGGAGGATTACGTCAAATTACCGGAATAGTTTACATCGTCAACAGTTTGACTTTTTCCGGCATCGGCGCGCCCGGCGGCACAACGCCGGGCGGAGCCTGCACTGGATTCTGTAATTTAATTTCGGGCAACGGCGACGGCAGCGATATTTCAGTTTCGAGCGGCGGAGTCGGAACGGTCGGCGTTTTCAGCAATTTTATCGGAACGAATCAAAACGGCAGTCAGGCTCTCCCAAATGTGGGTCGAGCCGTCGTCGTCGAAGGCTCGAACACGACTTATGTCGGTTTGGGTTTTCCCGGCGCACCGCCACTCGGCAATTTAATTTCGGGGAACGACGGTGTCGGTGTCGCCGTAACCAGCGAATACGCCGGACGATACAGCAGAGCGTATATTGAGGGAAATTTAATCGGCACGGATACGACCGGCAGTTTTGCGATTTCCAACAGTCAAAACCAAAGTCCGTATTTTCAGGGCGGCATTTACGTTTTTAGTAATTTCAGCGACCAGATCTTCGTCGGCGATACCAGCCCGGAAGCGAGAAATATCGTTTCGGGCAATACTTTTGACAACGGCATCTCGGTCTACGATTTGGGCGGAAAAACTAAAGTCGTCAATAATTTAATCGGTTTGAATCGCTCGCTCGCGCCGCTCGGCAACGGCGGAAACGGCATTTTTCTGCAAGGCTTCGGCACGCAAATCGGCGGCGCGACGGCGGAGGAAGGCAATCAAATCGCTTACAACGGAACGGGCGGAAATAATTTCGCGGGCGTATTGGTTTCAAACGGCTATTTCGGCAATACGATTCGCAATAATTCGATTCACGACAACAGCGGTTTGGGAATTGATTTGACCGGCGGCTACAACCGCGGCGACGGCGTAACCGCCAACGATTGTCTGGACGCGGACGCGGGCGCGAACGATTTGCAGAACTTTCCCGTGCTGTTCGCGCCCGTCCAGAGCGGCGAAAACGTAACCGTTCCGAGTGTATTGCGAAGCAGTCCGTCGCAGCCGTTTGCGATTGATTTTTACTCGAATCAAAACGCCGACCCGAGCGGTTACGGCGAAGGTGCGACTTACATCGGCACGAAAGTCGTCACGACCGACAGCAACGGATTCGCCCAATTTAATTTCACGAGTTCTGCGTCGGTTTCCGCAAATTCCGCGATAACGGCGACGGCGACCGACGGTTACGGCAGCACGAGCGAATTTTCCTGCGCCGCCGGACAATGCACGAACGGTTTTAGTTCGCCCGAAGAATATATGCAGTCGCCTTTGGAAGATTCGTGTATCGCGCCGATTGTCGTCAACGTCAACACGGACGACGCGGACGCGAACACGGCGGACGGCGTTTGCGATACGGATGTCAACACGCCTGATTTACAATGCAGTTTGCGGGCGGCGATTCAGGAAGCGAACGCCCGCGCCGGTTTCAGCCTCATCAATTTCAATATCCCGGGCGGCGGCGTGCAGACGATTACGATCACTTCCGCCCTGCCGCAGATTAACAAACAAATTTTCATTCTCGGCGACACACAGCCCGGCTATTCGGATACGCCTTTAATCAAAATTGACGGTTCGCAAACATCGAACGCTTTCGGTCTGGCGATTGCGGGCGGCAATTCGACGGTTCGCGCCTTAACCGTCGTCGGATTTCAGCAGGGAATCGGACTGAGCGGATTAGGGCGCGGCATCGGCGGCAACAAAGTTCAAGCCTGTTACGTCGGCATCAATTCGGACGGCGTAACCGCGCCGCCGCAGCGACAACAAATCGGCATCGAGATTCGCAACGTCAGCCCGAATAATCGAATCGGCGGAATTTTGCCGTCCGACCGCAACGTCGTTTCCAACAACGTCGTCGGCATCGAAATTGATAGCGGTTCGACCGGCAACTTGATTTACGGCAATTACGTCGGAACGGATAAAACCGGAACGCAAGCCGTGCCGAACGATTTCGGAATCGTCGCCGACACTGCCAATAACAATCAAATCGGCAGCGGCGACATCGAGAACGGCGGGAATCTTATTTCCGGCAATACTGTTGACGGCATTTCGCTGACACAAAATAGTCAGGGAACGCGGGTTGTCGGCAATCTCATCGGCACGGACGCGAATGGAACAACGCCCGTGCCGAATAAAACCGGCGTGGAAATTGCGAGCGGTGCGAGTCAAAACTTTATCGGCGGCACGACTTCGAGCCAGAGAAACATCATTTCCGGTCAATACGTTGACAACAATTCAGCAGGAATCGTCATTCGCCCCGATGCCGGAAACGGCAACCACATCACCGGAAATTATATCGGCGTGACGAAATATCAAGACCAAACTTTGACCAATTACACCGGCATCGGCATCAACGCCGACAATCAAATCGTCGGCAGCGCGGATACGAACGATTTTCCGAATGTCATCGGCGGCAGCACATTTGCGGGCGTTTACGTTCACGCGCTCGCGGATTCGGCAAATTTGAGCGTCGAAAATACGCAGATTCTCAACAATTTAATCGGCACGTCGGACAACGCTTCGCCTCTGGGAAATTATGAAGGAATAGAATTGTTGGACAATGTGAGCAACACGCAAATCGTCGGCAATACGGTCGGTTATAATTCGTTCGCCGGAATCCGTCTTTTCACCGATTCGCACGATAATTCGGTTTTGAACAATAAAGTCGGAATATTCGCCAATGATTCGCCCATTCCGAACGATAACGGCATCGTCGTCAAACAGTCAAACAACAACACGGTCAATGGCAATGTCGTGTCCGGCAATACGAGTTACGGCATCGCGCTCGGCGACGGAGTTGGCTCAAATTCGGCGGCTGCGAGTTTCGATTCGCCGAAAGATGCCAAGCCGTCGAAACCCGCCGATAATCAATTAACCGAAAACAATTCGATTACCGCCAACAAAGTCGGCACGAGCGACGACGGAGCAAACGTCGTCGCCAACGGCGAAGGCGGTATTGTGGTCAGCGCGAACGCTCAAAACAACACTATCGGCGGCAGTCGCGGCGCGGGCGAGGGAAATATCGTCGGCGGACATACGAACGATTTGGCGGTCGGTATTTTTGTCGGTCTTTTAGACGACAGTCAGCCGGAGGAAATCTATCCGCAAAACAATCGCGTCGAAGGCAACAGCGTCGGATTCGGCGCGGGAAACGAGCCTGCTTCTCTGCCGAACGGCACGGGAATTTATCTGCGAAACGCCAAAGCAAATTTTATCGGCGGCGATTCAGCCGATAAGGGAAACGTCGTCGGTAACAGTAATGAATCCGGCATCCGACTTTTTCTGGCGACAACGACCGAAAACATTGTCCGAAATAATTTCGTCGGCGTTTTGCCGGACGGACAAATCGCTGCCAATCAAGGCGACGGCATTTCGATTGATGCCGCGCCGTTGACTACCGTTCAGGAAAATACCGTCGGAGGAAATGCCGGCAACGGAATTTCAATCGCCAATCTAAATCTGGATTCCTTAAAGAACAAACCATCTGCGCCTGCCTTTGGCGGCATACTAAAAGCTGTGGGAAATTTAGTTGGAAATATGAAAATATCCGGCATCACAACCACAATTCCGAATCAACTAGCCGGCATTTTAGTCAAAGACACTAAAAACATTCTGATTGGCATCGAGAGTCAAGACGAGTCCTCGCTTAAAAACATATTCTCCGGTAATGTCGGCGCGGGGATTTTAATACAAGGAGATTCGTCGGATAACACGATTAACAATTCGATTATCGGAACGGATGAAACGGGCGCGGCAAATTTGGGCAACGGCGGCGACGGCATTTGTCTGATGAATGTTTCGGGAATCACAATCGGCAGCCGGGACATTGCGAATGTTGCAAACGCCGCCAACGTCATCGCCGGAAATCAAGGCAGCGGAGTGATGATTCAGGGCGGCGGCGGACACGGCATTTTCGGCAATATCATCGGCAGCGTTCGCAACATAACAACAGGCATTGATACGAAATTGCCGAATCAATTCGGGCTGAAAATACTCGACTCGGTTGGAAATATAGTCGGCGATGTCTTAGCACCGTTAGGCAACACGATTTCCGGTAATACCGATTCCGGCATTTTGCTTCAAAATTCTTTATACAATTTGATTAAGCATAACGACATCGGCACGGACGACGCGGGCGCGACGGATTTGGGAAACGGCGCGGACGGCGTGTTGATAACCGACAATTCGAGATTGAACACCGTCGGCGGAACGGATGACGGCGCAGGCAACACAATCGCATACAACGGCAGCGCGGGTGTGCGGATTGACGAAACCGCCGGACACTGCAATGTGGTTGACCCGAATTTGATTTTCGGCAATGTCGGATTGGGAGTTGATATCGGCACGCCCGGTCATACGCCAAACGACCCGGACGACGCTGATTCGGGCGCGAACAATCTGCAAAACTATCCTGAAATCGTTTCGCACGAGATTATCAACGGCGAACTTGTCGTCAGCTATAAAGTTGATTCCGCGCCCGAATATTCAAACTACGGAGCGGATGGCTCGCAGGGTTTGTATGTCGAATTTTTCAAAGCCGACGCGAGCGGCAATCAAGGCGAGAAGTTTTTAGGTTCGGATTCTTATACGCTCTCCGATTACAACGGAAGTCTGATTGGGACAAAGACAATCAATCTCGGCGACATAAACACGCTCGGCATCACGGCAAACGATTTGATAACGGCGACGGCGACCGACGCGGACGGCAACACTTCGGAATTTTTCCCGGCAATGCAGCCGACCGCCGCGCCGGTTTCAGTCGGCGGACGAGTCTTGACGGCAACCGGACGCGGAATCGGAAACGCGCGAGTCTCTCTGACTAATGCAAACGGCGAAACGCGAATGGCAATGACCAATGCGTTCGGCTTTTATCATTTCGCCGATGTCGAGTCGGGCGCGACATATATTTTGAGCGTTGCGGCAAAGCGTTACAGGTTCGAGAATCCGACGCGCGTGTTGTCGGTCAACGAAGAAATCGAAAACGCCGATTTTGTGGCTTTACCCTGAAAATTCAACGGGAAATAATTTAATCGGAAAAGTCGGAGAGCGAAGATAATCGCTCTCTGATTTTTCTATTTTAAAAGTCCGACTAATATTTTTTCCTGTGCAATGTCCGTTTTCCCTTTTTTTTCGTGCGTTAGTTAATGAAAGGATAATTAGCTTGAAATTTCGATATTCGATTAACTAGAAAGAAATTTATTTGGAGGTAAATTTATTATGAGTGTTTGGAGTGTTCCGACAAAATATTACATTAGTTCAACAACCGGCTGGGGTATTTCCGCTTCGACACCGTTTGCCGAAATCAGCGTCGGTTACAACTGGCTTAACATGACGCTCTGCGATACCACGAATGGCGGACGTTCAATAATTTTGAGAGGCGACGGAGGTTCTTGCGGCGTAGGAGGCGGCATTTTCCCTGTAACCGCTAACCTCGCCGACGCAAATCACGTTACGCTCAACAACCGAGTCTACACTTATCCGAACAAAAATCTAAAACCCGAAGATTTTGTCGGCATGATGGATGTCTATAGCGCAAACGTCCTTGCGGTTTCGACCCTAAAAAGAAGCAGTATGGTTATTTACTTTCTCGAATCCGGTTTTATGGGTAATCTCGGCTGGTCTGTTAAAGCCGCCGCTATCGTCTATAGCGAATCGCAAGCGACTGACTTCGCTCAAGTCGGTCTTGAGTCATCCAGATACAATATGAAATTCGTTTAGCGTTTGAGAGTAAATTCAAAGCTGAGGTAATAACTATGAAAGATAAATTAAATATAACTTTTGCAATTTCGATTTTATTGATTGGGGCGTTCGCTCAAGCGACGTTCGCGCAACAAGGCGTTTTGGATACGAGTTTTGGAAACGGCACGGGCATTTTCCAAGAGACGCTGCCCGCGCCGCGTCCGGCTTCACCAGGATATTTCAACACTTATTTTAACACCGGCGATGCTTACGCCGACGGCAGGATAATTGTTTCGGGCGCAATTTCCAGTACGACCAGCAACAATAGTTATCTTTCCGACTTTTTTCTGCGTCGCCTTTTGCCGAACGGCACGGTGGACGCATCTTTCGGCGGCGGTTACGTTCAAACCCAATTTTACAATTTGCCTGATACGAATGATTTCGGCGGACGCACCAACACGCTTGGTCCAATCGCCAGAATCCAGCCGCAGGACGGCAAAGTCGTCGTCGCCGCGCAGTGCGTAATTCCCGACACCACTTTAGGCACGGACGTTTGTCTGGTTCGCTACAATCAGGACGGTTCGCTCGACACGAGCTTCGGTGGCAATTCCGTCGTCGTCAGATTTCACACCGGAACTCCGCAGACATTTCCGATTGACCCGGGAAAAGTTTTCACGCCGACCGGCACGAATTCCTACGATAATTCGAGTTACGGCAGTTTCGGCGGCAAGCCGAATGACTTGAAAATCGGCGCGGACGGCAGAATTTATGTTTTCGGAAGCAGCATAGATTTGTTGCCGACAGGAATCGGAATTTCGCCGACTGACACCCGTCGGAAAGGTTTCGTCGCTGTTTATGCGACGAGCGGTGCTTTACAAAACATCTATTCATTCTTTGACGAAACGGGCAGCGCGACGGACGGCGGCGATTTCGGCAATGTGCAAATTTTCGGCGGCGAAGTTCTCTCGAACGGAAACTTTATCGCCGTCGGCTGGAAACAACATCGCACGACCGGCACGAATTATACCTCTGCGAAATGGACGATTTGGACGAACGGCGTGCAAAACGGAATCTATCTTGACAACGGAAACGGACACGCATCGGAACGCGCACTCACAGTCAAATTGCTTCGCAGCAACAAAATTCTGGTCGGCGGCGCATACGGTTCAACGAGTCAATACAGTGATAACCAAGCCGCGCTCGTTCGCTACAACAGCGATTTGTCGCTCGATACGACTTTCGGAACAAACGGCATCGTCAGCTACGATGGTTCTTATCGTGAACCGAATCACATTTTATTATACCGTCATGATGCGGCGTATATTACGGGAATTCAAACTGACGGCAAAATTATAGTGGCGGACGGCGGCGGCGTTTGGCGTTATAACCCGGACGGCTCGCCCGATTATTCGTTCGGTCTCGGATACTACGGTGCTTTCGGTTTTATCTTCAACGGGAACTATATCTCGCCTTTCCCGATAAGTGACGGTCGAACCGTCGGTTTCAATTTCGGCTTTCCGTTCTTAAAACCGAACGGCAGAATCGTTACCGCCGGATGTATCGCCTGCGGCTTTGACAACGCTAATTTACCGCGAGGCATCGTCTCGCAGTTGACTTCATATCCGCGCAACGGCGGCACGTTCACCGATTTCGACAACGACGGGAAATCCGATGTTGCGGTTTTCCGCGACGGATTTTGGTATTATCTTCGCAGCTTTAACAATGCTTTCAGCGGAGCGCAGTTTGGACAAGCGGGCGACAAACCCGTTCCGGCGGATTATGACGGCGACGGCAGAACCGACCGCGCCGTGTTTCGCCCGTCAACGGGAACCTGGTATATCTTGCAGTCGTCAAATAACCAACTTCGCGGGGCGCAGTTCGGCGCGACGGGCGACGTTCCGCTTCCCGGTGATTTTAACGGCGATGGTTACGCTGATTTAGCGGTCTTTCGCCCGTCTTCGGGAACTTGGTATATTCTTTATTCCAGTCCCGTCCAGCCTGGCAACGTAACTTTCTCCGCCGTGCAGTTCGGGCAGTCGGGCGACGTTCCGCTGCTCGCTGATTTTGACGGCGACGGCAAATCAGACATCGCCGTCTACCGGCAAGGAACTTGGTATTATCTGAGAAGCTCGGACGGCGCATTTCGCGGCGTGTCATTCGGCACGTCAACCGATGTTGCGGTTGTCGGAGATTATGATGCGGACGGTCAATCGGATGTCGCCGTGTTTCGTCCTTCAAATGGTTATTGGTATCGGTTGCTGAGTTCAAACGGCGCGGTCGCCGCGACACTGTTCGGACAAACGGGCGACCGACCCGTGCCGGGTGATTACGATAACGACGGCAAGAATGATTTAGCAGTGTTCAGAAACGGAACTTGGTATGTGTTGCGAAGCAGCGATACATCGGTTGCCGGAACTGCGTTCGGCGCGGCGACCGATGTGCCTATTCCCGCCGCTTTTCTGCCCTAAAATAATTACAAAAATAAAAACACCTCGCTTTGTGATAAAAGCGAAGTGTTTTTATTTTGAATTATCAAACAAGGCGTGAGAATTATCTGTGCTATTTCTGATTTAACGTGCTGCGGAATTGCTCCGCTTGTTCGAGCTTATTCCGGTTTTCATAAAATGCAGCCAGGCGATTTTGCGCGAGTGAAGTGCGCGGATTTTGTTCGCCCTGCGAGCGTCTAAGGCTTTCGTAACTTTCCAGAAGAAGCGGTTCGGCTTCGTCAAACCGCTTGTGCATCATCAAATTTTCGCCCAACGCGCTCTTTGCCAGAGCCGTCCAAAAATGTTCGGGCGGCAAAGTTTCAGTGCGAATCCGAACGGCTTCACGCAAAATCTTTTCACCTTCGTTTAATTGTCCCGTTTTGGTCAAACTCAAACCTTTAGTAATCAAAGCGGTCGGATAATTATCGTAATTTTTGCCGAAACTTTCTTCGTAGATTTCCAAGGCTGTCTCGGAATTTTTTATTGCTTCCGCGTATTTTCCCTGATGATAAAGCGAACTCGCCTGATTACGGAGATTGTCGCCAAGCCACAGAGCATTCGGCGAAAGCAGTTTGCGAAAAATTATTTCGGCTTCTCGTAATTTTGTATCTGCCTCCGCAAAGTCACCGTTTTCCGTCAAAAATCCGCCGAGAATATTCAAAGCAAATCCGTAATTCGGCGAATCGGTTTCGCCTCGTTTTTCGTATTCTTCGACGGCTTCGCGGGCGGTTTTTAAGGCTTCGTCAAATCTGCCCTGGTCGGCAATCGTCGAAGCCAAAGTGCTGCGGGTTGTTGCAACCGAATTTCGTTCTTCGTCCGACAACTTTGGAATCAATTCCAGAGCTTCACGAAAAATTGATTCGGCTTCGCGTGAATCGCCTTGCGTTCGGCGCAGATAAGCAAAATAGTCGAGCGTGTTTGCCATCTCTTCCGTCGTGACGCTGCCTTTTTGATATTCAATTTTGAGCAGCGGCAAATATCGGCGATAGGTTTTTTCCGCTTCGTCAGTTTCACCTTTATTAAAAAGTAAATCAGCCCACGTCATCTGACCGACAAGCATTTTCGGATCATTTTCAGCGTAAAGTTCTTTCAGCAAAAAAACATACTTCTCGAAATGTTTTCTTGCCAGCGGATACTTTCCCTGCCCGACATAAGCTGTGCCGACGGTAAGCTCAAGCTCGGCTTTGACATCCGGCGAAGCGTCAAATTCGCCGTTGTCCAAGCGTCGCGCGGCTTCGTCCAAAACTTCATTGACGGTTGTTTCCTGCCCGTTTTTTCGCAGATTACTTAAAATCGGATTTGAGTATTTGAGCGTCTGTTTGAGAAAAGCATTGACGCTTTCAGCTTTTTCTTTTTCGCGCCGCGCTGCCCGCGCTTGCCACGTCGTCGTGATGATTCCGCCGATTAAAACAAAGAAAATCAAGCTCGCCGCAAAGACTCCGACTTTGTTGCGTTTGATAAATTTTCCGGCGCGATATTGGTAGGTATTCGGACGCGCTGAAATCGGTAGACTTTTCAAATATCTTTCGATGTCGTCGGCAAATTGCTCAACGGATGGATAACGTCTTTCCGGCTCTTTTCGCAATGCCATTAGAACGATATTGTCCAAATCGCCGCGCAATTGCGACAAGTCAGAACCGCCTGCGGTAGCGGGCGGGTAAATTTTTGCGGTGAACCTGCCCGCTACCGCAGGCGGTTCTGACATTGCTTCACTTGGTTTCGGCGGGACAAATACCGTCACAGTTTTGATGATTTCTTCCAAACTTTTTTCTTCAAAATGAAACGGGCGCATACTCGTCAGTAGTTCATACAACACAATGCCTAGAGAATAAATATCCGAAACGGTTGTCAGCGGCTCATTTTTCAATTGTTCGGGTGAAGCATAGGCGGGCGTGAGCGCGCGAAACGCGGTTTGAGTTTGCGTCGCATCTGTTGGTAAATTTACGTCAAGCAATTTTGCCAATCCGAAATCGAGCAGTTTCGGCTCGCCTTCATCGGTTACGAGAATATTTCCCGGTTTCAAATCACGATGCACCACTAAATTTCGATGCGCGTAGGCAACCGCCGCACAAACTTTCAAAAACAATTTCAGACGCTCTTCGACGTTTAAATTTTTTCGCTCGACAAATTTCGTGATTGATTCGCCTTCGACGTATTCCATCGCCAAAAAAGGCAGACGGTCTTCAGAAATGCCGCCGTCAATTAATTTGGCGATGTTCGGATGATTGAGAGAAGCGAGAATTTGTCGTTCGCGTTTGAAACGATTGACGAGTTCGCTTTCGGCAATCGCCTGGCGAATAATTTTTATCGCTACCTTATGTTCAAATTCACCGTCAATGCGTTCGGCAAGAAAAACTACGCCCATTCCGCCCGCGCCGATTTCGCGGATGATTTTGTATTTTCCAAAATATTTTTCCTTCTGATTTGAATCGTTGGTGAAAACTTCACCTACTTTGAAGGCAGGTTCTTCGATAAAATCTTCGACTTCCCGGTGCGCGGCGAGCAATGATTCAATCTCTTCGCGCAAATTAGAATCACCGGCGCACGCTTCGTCCAAAAAAAATGCGTGATGGCTCGCATCTTTTTCCAGAGCGGCGGTAAAAATTTCCTTGACGTTTTGCCAGCCGTTTTCAGTCATCGCTGTGTTTTATTTCACGAAAGAGCCATGTTTTGGCAATCGTCCATTCGCGCTTGACGGTTGCCGGAGAAATTTTCAAAGCGTGCGCTGTTTCTTCAATCGTCAAACCGCCGAAAAATCTCAGCTCGACGATTTTAGATTGTGTTTCGTCAAATTTCGACAGCTTTAGAAGCGCGTCGTCGAGCGCGATTAAATTAACTTCCCGCCTGTTTTGGATTGGAAAACTGACGGCTTCGTCGAGCGAAAGTTTTTGTCCGAAATCTCGTTTCTGCGCTTTTTTTTCGCGGGCGTGGTCAACCAGAATCCTTCGCATCACATTTGCCGCGACCGCAAAAAAATGCGCGCGGTTTTGCCACGAAACTTTCTCCCAATCAACCAGCCGAATATAGGCTTCGTGAACCAGCGCGGTCGCCTGCAAGGTGTGGTCGGGACGTTCGTTTTGCAGATAAGCGTGCGCGAGTTTTCGCAGTTCGCCATAGACGAGCGGCAAAAGCGTTTCGGGAGCTTTTCCGTCGCCTTCGCTGATGCGGTTTAAGAGAATTGTTACGTCGGACGATTCAGGCATTTTTATAAATTACAAACGATTATACGACTAATCGAAAAAAAAGAAAGTTTTTAATTTTTCTTTGAGCCGTTTTTCTAATTTTTTCCGCTTTGTAGGGCGAGCAAATGAAATTCGCCTGAAAAAGGCAAGCAGATTGAGGAGCAACAACAATGAGAACAATAAAATTTCTAAACAAGGTTTCGATTTTGATTCTATTTATCTTTGCCAGCGGTTTCGTCTTTCAAGTTAAAGCCGTGCCGGGCGATTTGGATACGACTTTCGGCACGGGCGGCGTTTATACGGACACCATCCCGATTACGACGACCGGAACGGCGCAAACCACCAGTTTCACGGACAGTAAACTGCTCGCCGACGGCAGTTTGATTAGTTTCGGAACTTATAGTGATTACGCCGTGCAAAATTACGACAGTTACAGTGGTGATTTTTATTTACAGAAACTCACTCCGAACGGCACGCTCGATCCTACGTTCGGGACGGGCGGAACAAAGCGTATTCATTTGTGGGACGGAAGAAGTTATTCGACGAAGATGAAGATTCTGCCGGACAACAAGATTCTCGTCGCCGGACGTTGTTTTATCGTTACCGGTTTCAACACGCCGATAGTCAGGACATCCGGTTTTGGTCTTTGTGCGATGCAGCTAATGCCGGATGGATCGCTCGACACGAGTTTCGGCGGAAATCAAATTACAGTGTATTCAGCAACTTATAATGTTCCGGATTCTTCATACACGATGCCACCGGGAACGGCTTGTTACGACTCGAATGGCGGCAACGATGGTAACCCTGAAGGTGCATACGCCGTTGACACCACTCCGAGCGGCGATATTGTTCTCGCCGGAAGAGCGACAGTAAAAATAAACCCTCCAACAAATAATAACAATAACTATTATGCCGAAGTCCTTCGTCTGAGTTCGAGCGGTGCGCTTATCAGTCGGGCAAGAGTTTCCGACGCAATTGATCCGGCGGGTTCAGCCCGTTTTGCCCGCCAGTTTAACGCGATTGGTGTGCTGTCGGACGGAAAAGTGATCGCCGTCGGGTATTCCGAAAATGTGGCTGATGAGTTCGGCTACCCGTCCAGATTTTTAATGGCGCGGATTGCGATAGACGGCTCGGTGGAAACAACTTACGAAAACTCCGAAGTCAATGCACAGGCTGGCGCATTATCCGTTACCTTCACACGGAGCAATAAAATTCTCGTCGGCGGCTATTTCGGGTATTTTGGCGGCAATAGAGCAAATTATCCCCGGTTGTATCGCTTCAACGGCGATTTCACGCCCGACACGACTTTTGGCACGAACGGTATAGTTTCTTATTGTCTACCCGGAAACGGATGCCCCGACAAATATGCCTCTTATTATGGCGCACAGACTATAATAGTCGCCGCGATTCAACCGGACGGGAAAATACTGGCTCTGACGGAAAGTTATAATCCCAATTCCGGTTCCAATACTATCGCCCGCTTGAATCCCGACGGTTCTTTCGACCGTTCCTTCGGTAACTCCACCGACAGCAATATCCTTTTTCACGGCTATGAACAAATATATAACCCGACCGGCGGTCATAGTGCGACTTCCGTCAACGTGCGTCCGAACGGCAAGATAGTAACGGCGGGTCAGATATACAACCAAAGTAAAGCCTCGGTAGCCCAATTTCTCAACACTTCAAAAAGCGGCACATATTCGGATTTTGACAATGACGGGAAATCCGATGTTTCTGTTTTTCGCAGCGGCACCTGGTATTATCTCAACAGCTTTAACAACGCCTTCAGCGGCGCGACATTCGGTCAAGCGGGCGATAAACCCGTTCCGGCAGATTATGACGGCGATGGCAAAACAGACCTCGCCGTCTATCGCGGCGGCATCTGGTATTTGCAGCAAAGCACCAAAGGTTTTCTCGGCATTGCCTTCGGCGCGGCGGGCGACATTCCCGTGCCGGGCGATTTCAACGGCGACGGGCAAGCCGACATCGCTGTGTTCCGTCCGTCAACGGGAACTTGGTATATTCTCTATTCCAATCCTATTCAACCCGGAAACATCACAACGACCGCCGTTCAATTCGGACAAGCGGGCGATGTGCCTTTGCTCGCCGATTTCGACGGCGACGGCAAATCAGATGTGGCGGTTTATCGCGCAGGCACTTGGTATTATCTGCGAAGCTCGGACGGCGGATTTCGCGGCGTGTCGTTTGGCACGTCAACCGATGTTCCGGTCGTTGGCGATTATGACGCGGACAGTAAGTCCGATGTCGCGGTCTTTCGTCCGTCAAACGGTTATTGGTATCGCTTGACGAGTTCAAACGGCGCGGTTCTCGCCACGCTTTTCGGACAAACAGGCGACCGACCTGTACCGGGCGATTATGACAACGACGGCAAGAATGATTTGGCGGTGTTTAGAAACGGAACGTGGTATGAATTGCGAAGTTCGGATAATTCGGTAGCCGGAGTTTCATTCGGCGCACCGACCGACACGCCTGTTCCGGCGGCTTATTTGCCGTAGATAAAAGTTTCAAGTTTCAGGTTTCAAGTTTCAGGTTAAAATCAAGAAGCTTGAAACCTGAAACTTGAGACCTATTGCGCTTTGCTCTGCGTTGTCGTCGTATTGGTATTCGCGCTCGCTGTTTGATTTTGGCTTGCCGCTTCGTTCTTCAATTCTTCCGGCGATTTCCAACCGGCTTTTCGCAAAAGGTCAATCGCGTAATTTATCGGGACAGCCATATTCGCCGCGTTGCTTTCGGTGAACACGCCGAAATTTACGCCGATGACTTTTCCCGATTGTCCGAAAAGCGGCGCGCCCGAACCGCCTTCCGCCGTCTTCGCGTCGTGGACGATGCGCCGCGTGTCCAAATCGGTAATCGCGCCCTGCGTCGTTAAGGGAACGATTTTTTTAGATTGCGCTAGATAACTTATCAAGGCTTGCCGCGAGCCGCCGAAACGCGCGTTGATTGATTTCGCTTCCGAATCGTCAACCATTGCCAGCAGACGGTCGGGTCCATTCGGATAACCCATCGTTACGACGGTTTTGCCGACGGAAATCGCCGCCGTGTCGGTTTCGAGCGGTAGAACGGGAATGTCGGGCGAGACGAGTTCCGGGTCAATCATTCCAATCGCCAAATCTTCGCGCGTGCCGAGTTGTTTGATTTTCAGAGGAAACGGCTGCGGAAAATTCGGGAAATAAACAACCAGTCGTTTGACCCGCGCCCGACCGTCCGCGTCCGTCATCATTTGCTTGACCAAATCATCTTCTTCCCAAGGCTGAACGACGTGGCGATTGGTAACGATATAACCGCCGCCGACGTGAAAGCCCGTGCCGATAAAATCGTATTCGACCGGCGAGCCGCTGCCTTCGGTCGTCAAACTCATCTGCGTCGGCGGCAAATTCGCGCCGGTTTCGCCCGGTTGTTCGGACGGCTCGAAGGGACTCGCCTGAAACGATTGCGGGTCTGGATACCGAAGCTGTTTGCCGGTTTTTTTATCAACCAAATCATACACGCCGACAATCATACAAACGCCGTCGCCATATTCGACGCGCAGATTCGACGTGAGGGAAACGGTCTTGATAATATCCTTGTTAGACTTGTCAATTTGTCCGAGTTGCTCGTTGTTTTGGGTAAGCTGTTCTTCGAGTTTGCGGACGGCTTCCGCTTGTTGTTCGGCGAGTTCGCGCGTTCTTTGCAGTTCCCGATTGTATGACAGACCGAGATAAAAAATCCCGCTCAGAGAAGCGACGACGAGCGCGAGAATTATCAATTTCGTCATCCACGAAACTTCCCGCGCGAGTTCGCGGACGAATTCGCGCAAGAACGCTTTCGCGTCGTCGCGTCTCGGCGTAAAAGCCGAATCGAGCGCGGCTGATTCGATAAAAGGCACGATGTGCGGTTCGCGCCGCGTCGTAATCAGAGACGATTTCGAGGCGAGCGAGAAAAACGAAAATGAAATGTCCGTGTTCGGTATAGCAATCGTATCGCCATCTGCAATAGCGACAAAGCGGCGAATCGGTTTGTCGTTAAAAGTCAAATTCAAGGATTCCTGAAAATTGATGACGCGATAGACATCGCCGGAGAATTCGAGTTCGAACCACACGCCTTTGGTCGAAACTTTATCGGTGTGAATTTGCAAATCGGCGCGTTCGGTCGCGCCCAGACGGATAGTTTCCTCCGAAAAAACTTCGGTGCGTTTTTCGCCGCCCGCCGCAATGTGAATGATTAAACCGACTGCCATTTTTCGTCTGAAAAGCGTTTGCTCAAGGAATCAAACTCCACGCAAATTTTAGCACAAATAAAAATCAAATTGGGATTTTGAAATTGATTTTGGTTAAATGTGTGAGAATGGGGCAGATTATTTTCCAGACTCCGGCGCGTAATAAGTTTTGCGCCCGATAACCGTATATTCCGGGTGTCCGCGAACTTCGACTTTAACCATTCTTCGCGTGCCGTCCCGCGCTTGATTGGTCGGATAATAGCCGAGAACATAGCGGTTATTGATGCCCTGCAAAATGCGCGAATAAACCACGCCGGCTTGATTCGGCGAGATTAAATAATCAACGAATCCGCCGCTCGATTCGGCGACTTTCGACAAAGCCGCGTGCTGTTTGAGCATCGCTTTGACGTATGATTTGACGACATTTTCGGGTATCGTATAAGAACTGTTGATAACACCGGAATTGCCCGCAGCGGAACGGTCTGTTTGAGAATTTTGAATCTCGTTTTCGGCTAATCGCTGCTGTTCTTTTTTGTTGACTCCGATAAATTTCGGTCCGGGAATAATCGAATAAATCGTTACACGCGCTTTTTCCGCCGCCTTCAAAATATCTTCAAACGTAAAACCTCTTTTCGGAAGCCAGTAAATTTCGTCGCCGTCGGTTTGAAAAATCACAATCGGGCGAACGTCTTCGTCGCCGAACAATTTGCTCAAAGCCGCGTGCAGCGCGCTGTATTGCTGGCTGGCTCCGAACTTTTTCGTTGAAGACAAAGTTTTTAATGTGTCGAGCCTTTTTTTGAGCAGTTCCTTGTCGCTCGTAAAGCTCGACAGCATTCGCACGTCGTCGGTGAGAACGGCGATTCTGTCTCGCGGATTTAATTTGTCAACCAATGTTTTAGCGGCTTCGACGCTCGTGTCAATATACGATTTCTGGCTTCCGCTGTAATCCATTATCAAAACAATCGAGCGCGGAATCGCTGCGTCGTCGCCGAGCGCGAAACTTTCTATTTCCTGCGGAACATTGTCTTCGGTGATGACGAAATTTTTCTTTTTCAAGCCCTTCACGTCTTTGCCTTTTTTATCAAGCACCTGAACGTCGTTGATGACAATGGAAGTGTCAATCTTCACGACTTCATCATCGTTCGACTGCGCGAAAACGAAAACACTCAGACTTGTCCAGATAAAAAAACAGAACAAAATCATTAATGATAAACGGCGCATTCGTAAATTTTGCATCTAAATCCTCCAGATTAAGCCGATTTTGCCGTCGCTTCCATATCCGGCTTCCAGCGCAAAACGGGTTTTCGGGCGGCGGTCGCTTCGTCCAATCTGCCGATGCGCGTCGAATGCGGCGCACCGATTACCAAATCGGGATCATCAATCGCTTCCTGCGCGATTGATTTCATCGCGTCAATAAAAGCGTCCAAATCTTGTCTGCCGACTGATTCGGTCGGCTCGATAAGCATCGCGCCTTCGACGATTAAAGGAAAATAAATTGTCATCGGATGAAAGCCGTAATCAACTAATCTTTTTGCAATATCCAATGTGTGAACGCCCTTGCGCGATTGTTTTTTGTGCGAAAAAATAACTTCGTGCATCGAATCGCTTTCAAACGGTTTGTCATAGGTTTCGGTCAATTGATGCCCGACGTAACGCGCATTTAAAACCGCCGCTTCGGTCGCTTCGCGCAAACCGCTCGCGCCGTGCGTGTAGATATACGCAAGCGCGCGAACCATCATTCCGAAGTTGCCGAAAAACGCTTTGACGCGCCCGATTGATTCGGGACGATTGAAATCCAATTTGTCATTTTCGCCGTCTTTGACAATTCGCGGAGTCGGCAAAAATGGTTCTAATTCTTCGGTGCAACAGCACGGACCGCAGCCCGGACCGCCGCCGCCGTGCGGAGTGGAAAATGTTTTGTGCAGATTCAGATGAATCACGTCCACGCCGAAATCGCCCGGACGCGCCACGCCGACCAGCGCGTTCATATTTGCGCCATCCATATAAACCAAGCCGCCCGCGTTGTGAATCTCGTCACAGATTTCTGTAATGTTTTTCTCGAAAATGCCGACCGTGTTGGGATTCGTCAGCATCAGTCCGGCAACTCCGCCTTCGTCGCAGAGATGTTTGAGATGCACCATATCTGTCAAACCTTCACTCGTCGAGCGAATCGTCTTGACGGTAAATCCGGCGAGGTGCGCCGACGCGGGATTTGTCCCGTGCGCCGAATCGGGAATTAACATCACGCGCCTTTCCTTCGATGCTTCGCCGTCGCGTTTGTCTAAAAATGCGCGAATGAGCATCACACCCGTCATCTCGCCCTGCGCTCCGGCGGCAGGCTGGAGACTCACGCCGGGCAAGCCCGTGATTTCCGATAAATCCGTTTGCAAATCATAGATTAAATGTAACGCGCCCTGCGCCTCAGTTTCAGGCGCGAGCGGATGAAGATTGGCAAAGCCCGCGATTCGCGCAACCTTTTCGTTGAGCCGCGAATTGTATTTCATCGTGCAAGAGCCGAGCGGATACATTCCCAAATCAATCGAAAAATTCCACGTTGACATCCGGGTAAAATGACGAATCACGTCAACCTCGCTGACTTCCGGCACACCTTCCAAATCGTCATCGCGTCGTAACTCTTGCGGTAAAATTTCGTCAAGGTTCGTTTCTTCAACGTCGAGTTTCGGCAGACGATAGCCGACTCGTCCGGTTTGCGAACGGTCGAAAATTAATTCTTCATTTTGTGTCGGGTGCGATGTAACTTTTTTAATACTCATTTTGAAATTTACTTTAATTCCTTTAATCCGCTTACCAAATTATCAATCTGCGCTTTTGAATTTAATTCAGTTACGCAAACGAGAAAATCATTCGGATTGTCGTCGTAATAACGCGACAAACTCAAACCGCCGATGATTTCTTTTTCATCGGACAATTTCGATAAAATTTCTTCCGCCGATTTCGGAGCGCGAACGACGAATTCATTAAAGCGCGGCGCGGAAAAGGGAAGTGAAAAGCCTTCGATTTCTGTAATTCGTTTCGCGGCGTAAGCAGTTTTCTGCGCGTTTTGCATCGCAACTTCTTGAAGCCCGCGCTTGCCCATTGTTTCCATATAAATCGTCGCGGCGAGAGCAATTAAACCTTGATTCGTGCAAATGTTCGATGTCGCTTTTTCGCGGCGGATATGCTGTTCGCGCGTTGCCAAAGTCAACACAAATCCGCGATTGCCTTTCGCGTCGTAAGCAATTCCGGCGAGTCTGCCCGGCATATTGCGGACGTATTTTTCTTTGCAGGCGAACAATCCAACGTAAGGTCCGCCGTAGCTTAAAGGAACGCCGAACGATTGACCTTCGGCGACGACAATATCCGCGCCGCACGCGCCCGGAGATTTCAGCAAGCCGAAGGAAATCGCTTCGGTTACGACGACGATTAAAAGCGCGCCTACTTCGTGCGCTTTGTCGGCGAGCATTTGCAAATCTTCGATGCAGCCGAAAAAGTTCGGTGATTGAATGACGAGCGCGGCAGTTTTGTCGTCGAGCTTATTTAAATCGTCTGCCAAAATTCGTCCCGATTCTTTATCGAAATGAACGGTTTCGATTTTCAAATCGCCGTGCTGCGTGTAAGTTTTTGCGACCGCGAGATATTCGGGGTGAACGGTTTCGGCAATGACGACTTTATCTTTGCGCGTAACGCGCTGCGCCATCAAAAACGCTTCCGCCATTGCGGTCGAGCCGTCATACATTGAAGCGTTTGCCACGTCCATTCCGGTCAATTGGCAAACTAGCGTTTGAAATTCAAAAATGTATTGCAAAGTGCCTTGCGTTACTTCCGGTTGATACGGCGTGTAGCTGGTAAAAAATTCCGAACGCTGAATCAAATGGTCAACGACCGTCGGCGAATAATGCGAATACGCGCCCGCGCCTAAAAAGGAAGTTTTGCGCGAAGCCGGGTTCATCGCCGCAAAATTTTCCATCGCGGCGATGACTTCTATTTCGGAAAGCGGTTCGGTTACGTTTAATGTTCGGTTGAGTTGAACGTCTTTCGGTATCGAACGAAAAAGCTCGTCCGCCGAATCTAAGCCGACGACTTTTAACATCTCGTCGCGCTCTTCGGGTGAATTTGGAATATATCTCATTAAGTTCGTGTTTGCTGAAAATTCTTCGGAAAAATAAAATTTGCGCCGAATGATTATTATTCGTAAAACGACGAATGATAGTCAAGCGACGCAAATTTTCGGTAGTGGGTCAGTTTGAATCAAAATTTTATTCAGACAGAAAATAAGATTTTGTCGCTCTCATTGTTATCTGAAGATTTTCTACCATTGCGCGTTTTCCAGATGTAAGCAACGAATTTAACAATGTC
>JBPCMK010000006.1:0-20018 GCA_051002375.1 Pyrinomonadaceae bacterium
TTCGGCGATGGTCTGTTCGCCTTTTTCGTAAGCGGCGACTACCCGCTCTCGTAAATCTAAAGAATAAGCTCGCATCACTTTAGCTTACACTTTTGAAATTAGTCGCTCAATTGTGAAAGCCGCTATAAAATTTCCCGCGTCGCTTGCAGAACATCCGCCACTTCAATTTCGTCAATCGCCGCGTTATTAACGGCGCAAATTTTATCGGCGAGCGGCAGATAAGTCGTCGGAGCGCGTTTGTCCATCACCAAAACAATCGCCGTTCCGACAATCGCGCCGAGATGTATCGCGCCCGTGTCGTTGCTGATTAAAACCGACATTTTCGATAACGCCGCGATGAATTCGAGCAGGGAAAGTTTATCAATAATTATTGTCCCGGACGGAAATTTATCTTCGACTTCGCCGCGCAGATTCGCTTCTTCGGGACCGAGAAAAACAATCGTTCGCACGCCTTCGTCTTGCGAAAGATTTCGCGCGGCGGCAGCAAATTTTTCCAAACTCCAACGGCGGCTCGGATTGCCCGCGCCCGGAAATAAACCGATTAACTTTTTATCTTCGACCGCTAGCAAAAGACTTTCGATTTTTTGCAAATCTTCTGCTCGCGGCTGAACGCCGACAAAGCGCGGCGCGTTCTCGATTCCGAGCGGTCGGAGAACATTCAGATACGAATCGGTCAAATGTAACTTTTTATTTTCGCGCGGCGGAGGCGGCGCGAAATTCGCCAGAAAATCGAGCGAGCGATTTTCACGATTCGTATAAAGCCGATGTTTCGCGCCCGAAAAAAATCCGAGCAAATTCGTTTCGTAAAGACTGTGCAGGTCAATCACGAAATCAAATTTTCGGCGGCGCACTTCCTTGATTATTTTCAAAACTTCCTTGATTGATTGGAGTCTTTTGCCGTCGCGCAATTTCACACGGTCAACGACAATTTTCTCATCAACAAAACCGGAAACCTCGACAATTTCCGCGCCGGATTTGCCAATCATCGCCGTCAATTTAGCATCGGGAAATTTTTTGCGGACGGCACGCAAAGCGGGCAAACTTAAAATCACATCGCCGATTTGTCCGAAGTTGATAATTAAAATATTTCGGGGATTAAAGCTCAAAGTGAAAAGTGAGAAATGAGAAATGAAAACGCCTTGCTTTAATTCTCATTTCTCATTTACCCGTAAATCTCTACCCGTCATTTCGTCGGGTTTTGCGATTCCTAAAATTCCAAGAATCGTCGGTGCAACGTCTTCGAGCGCACCGCCTTCGCGCAAATTCAAGCCGTTTGCTTTTTCGTCAATAAAATGAAAAGGCACGGGATTGTCGGTCGGAGAATTGTTCGGTTCGCCCGTCAGCAAATCAGCCATTTCCTCGCAATTTCCGTGGCTCGAAGTCAGCAGAGCGATGCCGTTTGCCGCGCGAATTTTTTCGACGATGCCGCCCAAACAAGTGTCAACGAACTGCACGGACTCGATTGTTTTTTCCAAGTTTCCCGTGTTGGCGACCAAATCCGACGCGGCGATGTTGACGATAAAAACATCGTTCTCGCCCGCTTCGATGCCGCGCAGAAATTTGTCGGCAATCTTAAAACTCGCTGATTCGGGCTGCGATTCGTAACCGTTTATGCGCGGCGCGGGAACGAGAATGCGCTGCTCGCACGGATGCTCTAATTCAATGCCGCCATTGAAAAAATATGTCAGATGCGCGTATTTTTCCGTCTCGGTGATGCGACAATTTAACACGCCGTTTTCGGCGAAAATCTTCGCCAGCACATTATCTTCATTTTCCTGCCGAAAGGCGACCGGCAGATTAAACGCGCGGTCGTATTCGGTCAAACAAACAGCGTTGATTTTCGGCTTGTTCGCCATTTCGCTTTCATCGGAGACGGCGAGCGATTTAACAGGTTGGCGCATCTGCGAGGGACGATGATTGACGAAGATGACGCCATCGTTATTTTTGATATTGGCGATTGGTTCGCCCGCTTCGGTTTCCAAAATAATCGGTTGAATAAATTCATCGGAAATTCCGCGCAAAAAAGAACTGCGAATCGCCGTTACCGCGTCGGTCGCGCGTTCGCCTTCCGAGTGAACGAGCATCGTGTAGGCGCGGGCGGTGCGCTCCCAATTTTGATTTTTGTCCATCGCGTAATACCGTCCGCAAAGCGTGGCGATTTTGCCGATGCCGATGTCGGAAAGTTTCACCTGTAACGCTTCGACATAAACGTCTGCCGTGCGCGGCGCAACATCGCGCCCGTCGAGAATGCCGTGAACGAAAATCTCTTTGATGCCTTCGCTTTTTGCGTAACGCAGAATCGCAAAAAGCGTTTCGGGCGACGACTGAATTTCGCCGTCGCTCAATAAACCGATTAAATGCACGGCGGAAGCGTCGGCTTTCGCTTTTTCAAAAGCGTCCTTTAAAATTTTATTTTCAAAAAATCTGCCCGTCTTGATGGCGTTTGAAATTTTAGCGACATCGGTTTGAATAATTCTGCCCGCGCCGATATTCAGATGTCCGACTTCGGAACTTCCCGCCGTATCGGGCGGCAAACCGACGCGCAAGCCCGAAGCCGCGAGCGTAGTTTTCGGATATTTACGCGAAAGATCGTCGTAGTTCGGCGTATGCGCCAGAGCGATGGCGTTGCCTTCTCTTTTCGGCGAATGTCCCCAACCGTCGAGAATAATCAAAGCGAGCGGACGTTTGCCGATTTGCGATTTGCGATTTGCGATTTGCGATTGTTCGTTCATTTACAATTCAATTTTTTCGGAAATTTAATTTCAAAACCGTCTGTGTTTTCGACTGCGGATCAACCGGAAAACCGATTGCGAATTACCGATCAGTAAGCGTTCGGCGCGGGTTTTTCCATCCAGCGCGTCGGAAATTTCAACTCGTGAAAGCCGAATTTCGCGTAGAGCGCGTGCGCGTCTTTGGTCGCTAAAATCCAACGCCGGAAGCCTTGCAAATCGGGGTGCGACAGAATCGTTTCCATCAGCCAAAGGCTTAATCCGCGCCCGCGAAAGTTTTCTAAAATAAAAACATCGCCGAGATATGCGAACGTCGCATAGTCAGTAACAACACGCGCAAAGCCTATTTGATTTTCGCCTTTATAGACACCAAAAGGCAAGGAATTTTTTATCGCCGTCATCGTCTGCTTGTGTGTCCGCTCTTTCGCCCAGTAAGATTCCTCGGTTAGAAATTTTTGAATGCGGTCAATTTGCAGACGTTTTCGGTCGGTGCTGATGATAAATTCGCCATTTTGCCATTCCATATTTTATTGGTGTCGAGAGAAATTCTGCTTATCGAGCGACTCGAAAAAATTCTCGACTTCCCTTTTTGATTCGAGATGAAAAATTTTCTTTTCGCTCTCGAAGCGTTTTATCAAAGTTTCGATTTTCGGTTTCGTATTTTTCGGATAATCCCAAATCCATCTGAGAAATTCCAAATCGAGTTTTTCGGCGCAGCCTTCCGTCATATCGGGACGAGTTTTTTTTCTATAAACGATGATTCTTTTCAAAATGCGATAGAGACAAACGAGGCGCGGCAAATCGAGAAAAGCTACCGCGTCGCAAACGGGCAATCTCATCTCCAGCGTGCCGCTATAATTGCCGTCCATTATCCACGAATCTTTTTCGAGCAAATTTTCAATTATCGTTTTCCATTTTTCCTTTTCGATTTTAGTCCAATTCGGCTGCCAGTAAAGTTTGTCGAGATGGATTATTTCGATGTTCGTCGCCGCGTGCAGACGCTTTGCAAAAGTGGTTTTTCCTGCGCCGCCCGAACCGATAATCAAGATTTTCTTCATTCGCATTTTTACGAAAAATTTTTATTATTGTTCGCGCCATTTGCGAAGCAGTTCCGTTTCTCTTTCGCCGGAAATTCCCGCCTTCAGCGCGTCATTTTGCGTTTCTCGCCACGCGAGAGTTTCCCGAATCGTATCGCGCAGCGGACGAAAATGTAAATTTTTCGCCAACGCTTTATCAACATTCGCCGACAAAAATCCTCGCGCTTCTTTGACCGATTCTGCTAAATATAAAGGCATCTCGCTCCATTCGGCGACGTTTTCTTTTTTCAGAAATGCTTCGTTCACCCAAACAAATTTCGCGTCGCAGCCGCTCGCGTTTTTGATTTCCGCGAGCATTTTTTCCATCGTCAATTCAAATGGTTTGCCCGTTACGTTATAGATTCCCGATTCGTTTTTTTCAATCATCGAGATAATCCATTTTGCTAAATCGCGCCCGTCAATCAACTGTATAAAGCGATTCGGATTTCCGGGCGCGAGAACTTCGCCGCCTTGTGCGACGCGCATCGCCCAATATGTAAAACGGTCAGTCCAATCAAACGCGCCGACAATCAAACCCGAACGGACGATTAAAGTTTTATCGCCGAAAACTTTTTCCGCTTCGCGCTCGCACAAAACCTTTAACGCGCCATACATATCTTCGAGCGCAGCGGCGGTGATTTCGCCTTTCGGAGTAATTTTATCGGCTTTGTTTTTCTGTTCATCGGTTAGTTCGGCAAGCGGCGCGGTTTCATCAAAATCAGTCTGGCTGTAATCGGCGTAAGCGGAAATGCTGGAAACGAAAACGTATTGACCGACCGAATTTTTCAACGCTTCCGCCGACGCTTTGACTGTTTGCGGCAGATAACCGCAAGTGTCAATGCAAGCGTCCCAACTTCGATTTTTCAACTCGTCCAAATCGTCGTTTCTGTCGCCGAAAATCTCCTCGACGTTTTCAATTCCTTCTGCCGAATGATTGCCGCGATGAAAAAGCGTAACTTCGTGATGACGCGCCTGCGCCGCCGCGACGAGATGCCGACCTAAAAATTTTGTTCCGCCGATGATTAAAATTTTCATTTTCGTTTTCTAAAAATCAGACGGGCGGCTTTTCCCATTTCAAATCTTGAATGAATCGAAAATCATTCACGTTGTAAGTGAGAATCGTCAAATCGTTTTCGAGAGCGGTCGCGGCAATCAGCGCATCGGCTAATAACAAACCGTGCGAGTTTGAATAAGTATCTATCAGTTCGACCGCGCGTCGTGAAATTTTCGAAGTAATCGGTAAAAGCGGGAAATTATCTAATACTTTCTTTACTGTTCGTTTTTCCTGATTGGACTTTGAGCCTTGCAAGCATTCGATATAAACAATCAAGTCTATTACGGCTTCGAGATTTTCGACGAAATTCGTTGCGTCTAAATCGCCTCTAAAGACTCTTGAAAAAACATTCGTGTCAGGTAAATACTCAATCATAATTTACCGTTGTTTTTGTCCCGAATCCGACGAGCAATTTCATCAGCCGATTCCTCACGGTCAGCCCAAATTCCAACGGCATTTGCCAAATCTTCCTTCAAATTATTTCGACGTGGCGGAATGATTGCAGGCGTTTCGTCTGCCGTTTCTTCGCGGTCAGCCCAAATCCCGACAGCTTCCTCTGCGTTAATATCGTCCATATCGTATGGATAATTTAGCTGAATGGTTTCGAGTTTTTTCGGTTTTTCCACGAGCCGCAAAATTTCGTCGGCAACCGCCGCGCTTTTCACGCTGAATTTTAGATTGATGTTTTGCGGCACTTCGATAACAAGCTGTCCCATAAAAATTCACCTCTTACTCGTCGTATTTTATCACGCTTGCCGTTTGATTTGATAAAAAGATTTGCGCCCCAAATATCGCGCCGACGCGCCCAAATCTTCTTCAATTCTGAGCAGTTGATTGTATTTTGCGATGCGGTCGCTGCGCGAAAGCGAGCCGGTTTTGATTTGTCCGGCGTTGGTCGCCACGGCTAAATCGGCGATGAACGAATCTTCCGTTTCGCCGGAACGATGCGAGATGACGGCGGTCATATTATTTGTTTTGGCGAGTTCGATTGCGTCGAAGGTTTCGGTCAGCGTGCCGATTTGATTGACTTTTATCAAAATTGAATTTGCCGCGCCAACGTCAATTCCTTTTTGCAAAAATTTGACGTTCGTAACGAACAAATCATCGCCGACGAGTTGGATTTTTTCGCCGAGCTGCGCGGTGATTTTTCGCCAGCCTTCCCAATCGTTTTCCGCCATTCCGTCTTCGATGGAAATTATCGGATATTTGTCCGCCCAATCCGCCCAATACGCGACCATTTCGTCGGACGATAATTTGCGATTGTCCGACTTTTTGAAAACGTAATTCGTGCCGTCGTAAAATTCGCTCGCCGCCGGATCGAGCGCGATTAAAACGTCCTCGCCGGCTTTATAATTTGCTTTTTCGATTGCTTCGAGAATCGTTTCAATCGCTTCTTCGTTCGATTTCAGATTCGGCGCGAAACCGCCTTCGTCGCCGACGCTCGTCGCGTAGCCGCGCTTTTTCAATACTGATTTAAGCGCGTGAAAAATCTCCGCGCCCGCCCGTAAGGCTTCGGAAAAATTCTCCGCGCCGACGGGCATAATCATAAATTCCTGAAAGTCCACATTGTTGTCGGCGTGCGCTCCGCCGTTGATAATATTCATCATCGGAGTCGGCAAAACCTTCGCGTTCACGCCGCCGAGATAACGATAAAGCGGCATCTCTTGAAACGCCGCCGCCGCCCGCGCCGCAGCCATCGAAACTGCCAGTAAAGCGTTTGCGCCCAGGTTCGATTTGTTGTCCGTGCCGTCGAGTTTGATTAAAGTTTCGTCAATCAAAGTCTGGTCAAGCGCGTCCAAGCCTTCGAGTTCGTAAGAGATTTTTTCGTTGATGTTTTCGACCGCTTTGGAAACGCCTTTGCCTGCATATCTCGCGTCGTCGCCGTCGCGCAATTCGACGGCTTCGTTTTCGCCAGTTGACGCGCCCGACGGAACTGCCGCGCGTCCCTGCTCGCCGGTTTCTAAAATCACTTCCGCTTCAACAGTGGGATTGCCGCGCGAGTCCAAAATTTCGCGGGCGTGTATTTGTTCGATTAAACTCATTTTATAAAAGACTCCGTTAAAAAGATTTGAAAAACTTATTCGATAAATTTAGCTTGAAATGAGATGAAAGACAAAGATTAGCCACAAACAAACACGAAGGAACACGAAAGAATTTAAAATTTATGTTCGTATTCCTTCGTGCTTGTTCGTAGTTAAATTATGATTTTTCCATCCGAACTTTCAAAATTCGGCGTTTATCAACTTTTTCGATTTTGAAAATGTGTCCGTTGAACGGAACGCTTTCGCCTTCCTTTAAAATCTGTCCCGACTCGCTCATTAAAAATCCGGCGATTGTCGTGTAGCCTTCGGAGACGGGCAGATTCAAACTCAGGCGGCGATTTAAATCTCTGACCGCCAAGCCGCCGTCCAACACATAAACGTCCGGTTTGACTTTGCGAATTTGGTCTTTGAGTTCTTCGTCATGTTCGTCGGAAATATCGCCGACAATTTCTTCCAATAAATCTTCCAGAGTGATGATGCCTTCCACGCCGCCGTGTTCGTCCACGACAAAACCGAAGTGGACTTTCGCTTTTTGCATCTGGCGCAGAACATCTTCGAGCCGCGCCGTGTCAACGATATAAATCGGTTTCTGCAAAACTTTTTCGAGCCGGAAAGATTTCGGGCGAAGCAGGTAAGGCATCACGTCTTTGCTGTGAATTATGCCCGCGATGTCGTCGAGCGAATCTCGATAAACCGGCATTCTCGAATAGCCGTGATGACGGAAAGCCTCGGCAATATCTTCGAGCGTGCAGGTTACGGAAATCGCCGAAATTTCCGTGCGCGGAATCATCGCTTCTTTGACGGTCGTCTCGGAAAACTCGAAAACTTGATTGATTAGACGACGCTCTTCCTTGTTCAAATATCCGCTTTCTTCGGACAATTTGACGAGTTGGCGAATCTCTTCTTCCGTATAAATGGAAGCGTGTTCGAGCGATGATTTCAAGCCGAGAAGTTTTCCGAACGCGCCGCCCGCCGCATTGAAAACCCACAAAACGGGCGAGAAAATTTTCGCAAACCATTCGAGCGGGCGCGAAGCAAACAGCGCGAAGATTTCCGCTTTTTCGAGCGCGAACATTTTCGGCACGAGTTCGCCGAAGGTTACGTGCATAAATGTAATGATGGCGAAGGAAATAAAAATCGCCGCGCCGTTTGCGACGTAGGCGACCGTGCCTTCGGTGGCAATGCGTTCGGCGAGCGGTTCTAACAATTTGGCAATCGTCGGTTCGCCGAGCCAGCCGAGCGCGAGCGATGCTAATGTTACGCCAAGCTGCACGGCGGAGATAAAGCGCGTCGGATTATCGAGCAAGCGCAGCGCGGCTTTCGCGCCGGTGCTGCCTTCTTCGGCGTGGGCTTCGATGCGCGTCCGGCGCACCGAAACAAGCGCGAATTCCGAAGCGACAAAAAAGCCGTTGAACGCGACCAACAAAAAGATTAATAAAAAATCAATTAGAATTTCGGTCAATGAGATTGCAGCGTGCGTCGCTTCCTGAAAAAAAAGAAAGAATAAATAGCTACTAGCAGGGTCGTCCATCGTCTAATGTTGAATTTTCAGTCGAAAATATCTTTTAACTTTACCGTAAATTTAATTTCCCGCGACTGAGTGCGGCTGTCGGTTTTCGATTATATCACAATTACCGCCGGTTAAAATTCCCATCGAAGCCGCGTCCTAAAAGAGAAAAATTATTTGAGCATTGCTTTGGAGGATAATATTCGGTCAATGCTTCTGCGAATCGTTTCAAACATCACGCGAGCCGCTTCAAACATCGCGCCAGCAACATAAAACATCGCGCCAGATGCTAAAAACATCGTGTCAGCCACTTAAAACATCGTGTCAGCCACTTAAAACATCGCGCGAGCGACTCAAAACATCGCGTCAGCGACATAAAACATCGCGCGACTCGCTTTAAACATCGCGCGAGATGGTTACTTCATCGGGCAAGCGGTTCGCAGCGCGGCATAAATCAATGCGGGCGGCGCGTTAAAAGCGTTTCCTTCAGAATATCTTCCTCGTTGATTCAAAATTTCTCGCGCCGATAAACATCTAAAATGTCTTCAATCAAAGGCTGGCACGAACCGCAGCCGCCGCCCGCATTGCAAAAATCGGTAACGGCTTCGACGGTTTCGAGCGCGTTTTCTTTTATCGCGTTTTCAACCGCCTCCTCCGACACGCCGAAGCAACTGCAAATCAGAGCCTTTTCGCCCGCGAATTCTTCGACTTGACGGACGCGAAAATCGGCGAAGGTGTTTTGCAAAGTTTCTACGGTTAAATTCAAACAATGCGCTCGACGTTCGGGAAATTTGCCGAGCGCGTTTTCGATTTCCGCTTGCAGGTTGTTTTTATCCAAAGCGTGAAGCTCGGTGGTAAGTTTTCCGATTATTTTTTCCGCTGTAACTTCCGCCGCCGCAATCAAAAAACCGCAGCCGTTAGTCTGAAATTTCGCATCGAGAACTTCTTTGGATGTCGCGTCAATCCGCAAAGAAAACCGCAAACCCGCGCCGCAAACAAACGTCGCGTTTGTCCCGACGGCGTTCGCGCCCGCCGCTTTGCCGACGTTTTTCGGACGATGGAAATACTCGCTGATTTTCGGCGGATAAAAGCTCACGAGAAAATTTTGCCACGAACGACGTGAATAACACGAATGAACCGAAAAATAATTCTCGCTGCGTGCCTTGCGTGTTTGCGTGAAATTTTGTGTAAAATAAATTTGATGAAAGCGTTTTACTTTGCACTTTTCATTTTTTGCTTTTTAATTTTCTCGGCTTGTCGTCCGGCTGCCGCGCCGGTTTCGATTTCCAATCAGCCGGTTTCAATCAACAATATTCCGCAAACGAATCTGCCTTTGCCGCCAACGACCAATATCGAAAATCTCGGTTGGAAAACTCTCGCGGGCGAGAATGTGAAACTTTCCGATTTGAAGGGAAAAATCGTCGTACTAGATTTTTGGGCGACGTATTGCCCGCCGTGTCTGGAAGAAATTCCGCATCTCGTCGGACTGCAAAATAAATACGCAAATTTGCAAATCGTCGGTCTGCACGTCGGCGGCGACGAAGACGCGCCGAACATTCCGGCTTTTAAGGAAAAGTTAAAAATAAATTATCCGCTGGCGTTTCCGCAGGACGCGCTTACTTACGCGCTTTTGGGAAACAATGACGCGATTCCGCAGACTATCATTTTCGATAAAAACGGGCGAGCGATAAAAAGATTTGTCGGATTTGACGAAATTATCAAAACGGAAATTGACGACGCAATTAAACAAGCGACAAATCAGTAAAATACGATTCAAAGCAGGCGCAATTTCAAGCCGAAGCATTTTGAGTTTGCGCGTCCGCAAAAATCTTTTTCACCGCGCGAATCGTGTTGCAGTGAATCTCGACCGTATCATTTATGTCTTGCGCGTAACCGCCGCTCATCGTCGTAACAATCGGAACTTGTCTTTCTTTTGCGTAACTCAAAACCATTTCATCTCTCAGCCGCAAACCTTCAATCGTCAATCCGAGTCGTCCGAGTTTGTCTTTTTCAAACGGGTCTGCGCCGCCGAGATAAAAAACGATGTCGGGATCGTGCAGAAAAATTCGCGGCAGGGCTTCGTCCAATGTTTCGAGAAATTCCCTGTCATTTGTTTTATCGGGAAGTTCGATGTCGAGCGTCGAGGTTTCTTTGAAAAGCGGATAACTTTTCGCGCCATGCATCGAAAAAGTAAAAACATCGGCATCGTCTTTGAAAATAAACGCCGTGCCGTTTCCTTGATGAACGTCGCAATCTATGATTAAAAATCGGCTCGCTAAATTTTCCCGGCGTAAAACGCCGATTGCCACCGCCACGTCATTTAAAACGCAAAACCCTTCGCCGCGATCCGGGAAAGAGTGATGCGTTCCGCCTGCGAGATTTGACGCAACGCCCGTTTCCAAAGCGTGCCGCGCCGCATTTATCGTTCCCGAACACGCGAGAAAAGAACGCCGCACGAGCGATTTCGACCAAGGCAGTCCGAGACGGCGAATTTCCTTCTGCGTCAAATCTCCGCTGCAAAGCCGCGCAATGTAATCTTTTGTGTGAACGAGCAAAACATCTTCGATTTCGGCGGACTGCGGTTCGGCGATTTCGGAATTTTGCAGAGTTCCTTCGGTGAGAAGTTTGTCGCGCACGAGTTCAAATTTCTTTATCGGGAAAACGTGATTTTCGCCGATGTCGGCGTAATAATCAGGCGAGTAAAAAATGCGGTAATCGGTCATCAATTAAATGGTAAATGATGAATGATAATATGGTAAATGACAAAAGGCTTTTAAAAAGGTGGTGCGGCTGACACTCGGGAAAATGTCAGCCGCAAATTTGGCGGCAGGTTAACCTGTAGGCAAAGCGGAGCAGATAGGCAAAAGGCGGATTATTTACGGGGCAGGCAAAATGTGCTGATAAATTTTCTCTCCGCAATAGTCAATTTACCGGCACGGGAACTTTTTAATTCGGACGACTCAACCCGATTTTTCGGGCTTCGCTTTCAACTGTGCGCGAGTCGGTCTTCAAATTGTGGACTTCGCCTTGAAGTCCGATATTTTCATTATTTAACTGCTCGACGGCTAGATTTAACTGTCCGTTTCGTTCGATCTCCGCGCTCATTTCCGTAAAGGCGCGAAGGTTTATCGCCATACAAAGCATCAGAGCCATCGAAGCAATGACGGTAAAAACAAGCCATTGCGGGGTTGCATTTGTCCGCGCCTGCGCTCGTTTAGCGCGAGGTTTGGCGGGCATCGAAATTGTGTGGGCGTTATCCCAATAAGTAACGGCGACCTTGTTCAAGCAGCACCTCCAAGTCTTCTTTATTTTCAGATTCGGCGTAAATTCTAACTATCGGCTCCGTCCCCGAAGGGCGCATCAGCATCCAACTTTTATCGGCGAAGATAAATTTTACGCCGTCAATTCGATTGATATTTTCAATTTTGCGCCCGCCGATTTCCGTCGGCTCTTCGGCGAGCTTTTCCTTCAAACTTTCGGCAATTTCATCGGTTAATTTGACTCCGATTCTACCCGATTCCAATTTCCCGACTCGCTCGTAAAGTTCTCGTAACTGTTCGGTCAAACTCGTTCCGCGCACCGCGACTGCTTCCGCCGCGAGAAGACAAGCCAGAATGCCGTCTTTTTCGGGATAATGTCCTTTGATTGAAAGACCTGCGGATTCTTCTCCGCCCAAAATAATTTCGTCTTTGTTTATCAATTCGCCGATGTATTTAAAGCCAACCGGCGTTTCGTATAATTTCAAACCGCGATTTTCGGCAACTCTGTCAACCAGATGTGATGTCGCTACGCTGCGTGCGATGCCTTCCGTCCAGCCGCGACTTTCCGCCAAGTAATCCGCGAGCAGCGCAATCAATTCGTTTGGCGTAATAAATTCGCCGCCTTTGTCAATAACTCCGAATCGGTCGCCGTCGCCGTCCGTCGCAAGTCCGAGTGTCAAGCCTTTGCTCGTAACCGTTTCTCGAAGCTCGCCGACTTGTTTCTCGCTCGGTTCGGGAGATTTGCCGCCGAAAGTTACGTCGCGCCAGTCGTGAAGCGTTTCGACTTCCAAACCGCTCTCGCGCAAAATCTCATCCAAATATCCGCGACCTGTTCCCCAAAGCGCGTCGTAGGCGTATCTGCCTTTGGCTTCGGCGATCCGTTCAAACCGAATTTTAGTTTTCAAATCGTCCAGATAACCCGGACGCGCGTTATATTTTTCAATCGTTCCGCCGCCAACGTCTTTGATCTGAGGGGTGTTTGTAATTATTTCCTCGATTCGCTTCGTAATCTCCGGTAAAGCCGGCGCACCGTCCGCCGTCGAAAACTTGATGCCCTGATATTCCGGCGGATTATGCGAAGCCGTAAAGTTTATTCCGCCGACCGCTTTTTCACTTCTAATCGCGTGTGAAATCGTCGGGGTCGGCGTTGGATTTTCACAGAGCAAAATTCGGAAACCTTTGTTTTTAGCGATGTCCGCCGCGATTTGGGAAAAATTTTCACCCATAAAGCGCGAATCGTGTCCGATTATCAACGTCTGTCCGTTCGCTTCGGATTTTGTTTTCAAATAACTGCAAATCGCTTCGACAACGAGATGGACATTTTTATATGTAAATTCGTCTGCAATTATCGCTCGCCAGCCGGATGTTCCGAAACGTATGGTCATAAAAAAACCGTAGAAAGACTAGCTTGCAGCAACAGATACTTTCCAAATTTCTAAACCCGACTTATACTGCTTTATATTAAAAAGGAGTTTTGAAAAATGACCTTTCTAGTGTCAGTTTTCTCTTAAGGTGATGAAGACTTTAGCATAAAAAAATTTAATCTGTAAAGAAATTTTTCCTGCTCATTAAACCTAGTCTAATCAACGATATACGAAAATTCTCTCAAGTGTTCGTTAAGCCTACTGCTTAAATGTGAACGAATAGTGAACGAAAATCCGCAAATCTTATTTCTCTCCGATATAATCGGACGAAAAAGCTATTTTCTTATAAAAATAAATTTCCACAATGGCGATGAGCGTTAAGCAAAGGTTTAACTTTGCTTTTGAAATACCTCAGACTGCAACCGGCAATACATATTTTATTATTTGTTAGCGAGCGCAAGTAGTGTCAGAATGTCCAAAATGTTCTCTTAATATTAATCTGTGTTATTTTGCGACAAAGCCAGAACATAACAAACTTCTTTCGCTATCTATTAAAATCTTTATAATTAACGATTTAGCCAAGACTTTGAACAGGCATAATTATTGCTATAAAAATTATGTGTAAAACTTAGGGCTTTCTTATATCTATACTTAAATTTTTATCCCCAATACTTGATGAAATTATAAAAGATAAATAAGAGAACGAGCTAACCAAAACGCACTTCTTTTTTATTTATAAAAGACCAACGAACATTATGAGACCTGTAAAACACTTTGAAAAAGGGCTAACCTATATTGCAAGCGGTTTATTTAAAACCGTAAAATCCGTTAATCAATACAAACCGAATCCGTCGTTCACGCCGAAATGGTCGGATAAGCCATTGCTTAAGTCATGGCAAAAAACGAAACCGACGCTCGGATTTCCGCGAACTACCGATTCGCTCTGTCCGAACTGTGTCATCGAGGCACGCGAAGATATTTTGAGCGGCAAACAAGACGTTTCGCTTTTGGTGAACGAAAAAGTCGGCGAAATTAAAGCACAGATCATCGAACGCGACGGACAAGTCTGGATGATAAAAGATTGTCCGACACACGGACATTTTGAAGATTTGATGGCGATTGATTCGGGCTTTTTGAAACATATCGAAGGTTTGTTTCCCGGACGCGACATTCAAGCGCATAACGACGAAAAGCTGCATAATCACGGTTCTTCGACGATTAAATACGGACGCGGCGCGGTTTTGACGGTTGATTTGACGAATCGCTGCAATATGATGTGCGACCCGTGTTTTATGGACGCGAACCAAGTCGGATTCGTCCACGAACTTTCGATGGAAGATGTCAAGGAAATCCTCGACAACGCGATTTCGATTAAGCCGCGCCGTCAAATGTCGGTTCAGTATTCGGGCGGCGAGCCGACGCTTTCGCCATATTTTCTCGAAGCGATTCGATACGCCCGCAAAGTCGGCTACAATTCGGTGCAGGCGGCGACCAACGGAATCGAGTTTGCAAAATCCAAAGAATTTTGCCGCGAAGCCGCCGAAGCCGGTCTGCGTTTCGTATATCTGCAATTCGACGGAATCGGCAACGATGCAAATTCGCACAGACAAATCGGCAATCTCTTCGATGTCAAATTGAGAGCGATTAACAATCTTCACGAAGCCGGCGTTGACATCGTTCTCGTAACGACCTTGGTGAACGGCGTGAACAATGACCAAGTTGGAACGATCATTCGTTTTGCTCTGGAGAATCCGAAAAAAGTTTCGTTCGTCTCATTTCAACCCGTGAGTTTTACCGGACGCGACGAACATATTACCGAGCAGCGCAGATTGCAGCAGCGTTACACGCTTTCGCATCTCGCGCTGGACGTGCAAAAACAAGTCGGAATTACCGAACCGACGCGCGATTGGTTTCCGCTTTCCTTGATGGGCGCGTTTGCCGATTTCGCGGATGTCGTTCACGGCGAAGATTCCGAATGGGGACAAGTTTCGTGCGGCTGTCATCCGAACTGCGGAGTTGGAACTGCCGTAATGATTAATAAAGATACGAAGGAGATGGCTCCCGTGCCGCAATTTTTGAACATTCAAGGGTTGGTCAACGATATGAAGCACATCACCGACACGAATCGCGGCAAATGGTTTTCAAATATGATGATGGGCTTGGCTCTTTTGAAAAACTATAATCCGTATGGTGCGCCGGAAAGTCTGACGCTCGGCGGAATTTTGCAAAAGTTTGATAAATCGTTCGGTTTGTCGGGCAAAGATTACGGCAAAGTTGACGGCACGCGCACGACGGAAGACATCGAAAAGCGCCGCCAAGACCCCTGGAACTTTTTGTTTATCGCCGGAATGTGGTTTCAGGATTTGTTCAATTACGATTTCCGCCGCACGGAAATGTGCATCATTCCATACGGCACGCAGGAAGGCGAAATTTCATTTTGCGCTTACAACACGGGCATCGGCTGGCGCAATATCATCGAACATATGCACCAGAACGCGACCGTCGCGCAGTGGTATAAGGAACACGGTCGCCACGAAGTTTTCGCTAAAGGCAAAGAAGTAAATATGGGCGATACGACGCACAACTTGAATTTGAACGAAGTTGACTTGTCGCGTCCGAACAAACCGGAAATGGAAGGACCGAAAACCGCCGCCGAAGAAATGCAGATGATGAAAAAACTCTACAATCAAATGATGTTGGAGAAAAACGGCATCAAAGGCGACAATCTCGTGCAAATCGGCGGAATCAAACGCGAGAAAAAAGAACCTGCCTCCGCTTAATTTAAGAACAAATTATCTGAAGGCAAAACAGTCTGTAAAAGCCGTCTTGAAATTTAATTTTCGAGGCGGCTTATTAATTGTCGAGTATGAAAAAACGAAGTTGGAATCGCCGTAAAATAATATTTAAGAGCGCAAAAATTTATCGTCGCGGGAACTTTTTTCCAATCCGCGCATCTAATTCGACGAGCTGCAAAAAGCATCTGAAATCTAATCGAAGCGCGAAAGTTTTTATCGTTTTCAAAATCGGCTTAAGTTTAATCTAAAAATTCTTGCTTTTTCGCGGCGAATAAGTTATCAACTCTCTATAATTATCGCAGGAGAATTACGTTTTATATGAAAAGATTTGCGTCCGCCATCGCTTTGTGCGTTTCCTTACTCGTTTTCGGTTTATTCGTTTTGCTGCCGAAAACGCAAGCCGAAAAAAACCTTTTGCAGAATTTGCTCGATTTGCCCGCGCCGCCACCGCCGAATCCGCTCGCAATCAACGGCAGACACAATTTTTCCGAAGATTTTTTTGACAAAAGTAAGCCGCCGGAAGACGATGCGGCAATCGAAGATTTGCTCACTTACTGGCAAAATCAAAGCGAATCTTACGCTGAATTGGGCTACAACATAAAGCCTTCGGAAAAAACTCTGCAAAGAATTTTCGGCGAGATAGAACAAAACCCGGAAAAGCTGGCGAGTTTTCTCAACGTCCTGCCGGAAAATTCTGCGACGGCGGATTTCGTCAAACGCTTTTATGACCAAGAAATCGCCGATCAGAAATTCGGCGACGATTGGGACGCGGAAGTCAAAGGCTGGCTGACTTATCACAGTAATTATTTCACCGGCGATCTCGCAAAAGTTGCCGAGCGAACCGGCGACGCGGACGGATATTTAACGAATCAAAGCGAACTGCTGGCATTAACGCGAATTGATTGGGACAGAGCGCAACCGATTATCGAGCGTTTGTATAACGATAATAGTCAGCCTGTTTCGCAAGTTTTAGCACGTTGGGCTTTATATCGCCACGCGCTCGATACGGACTCGACGGGCGACATCGAAAGATACCGCGACGAACTGAAAGCAACGATCGAAAATAAATCGGCAACGCCCGGAATGCGCGATTTAGCGATGGATTCTCTAGTCAAAGAAAAGGAATGGCAGGGACGCGACGATTGGTATCTCTCTTTGCTCGGCGACGAAACGCTCGCCGACCTGCGCGTGAACGGACAATATTACACCGGCTTAACGACGCTCGTTCTGACTTCCGCGCCGGAAAAATATCTGGACAAAATGCTCGAACTGCTCAAGAACGGCAATCCGGCGATTCGCGGCGCGGCAATTCGCAATCTCGCCATTGCCTTGAACGAAAAAAAGCCCGAAGTCGTGCGGGCGTTGCTGCCGTGGCTCGAAGACGCGAATTGGGCGAAGGAAACGAATGGCGAGCGGCGAAATTTAATCAACGCACTTCAGAAAATAAAAATGCCGGAAAGCGTGCCGGGCTTGATTGCCGTTTTGAATGAGAAACAAATCAGAGACGTTTCTCCGTTCGTCGGAAATGTTTCGGTCAATGCGAACGTGTCGGTCAAAACGAACGGCGAGCCGACGGAATTTTATCCATACCGCGACGAAGCGGTGCTGGCTTTGATAACGCAAAAAGATTTGCGGGCGGCGACGGCTCTGCGTCTCATTTTGCCGCAAGTCGAAGAATGGCAGCGCGGCAACGTCGTGCGGGCGTTGGTTGCCTCGCGCGGTTTTACAGTTACCGAAGAAGTCGAGGCTCTCGAATCGGTGGCGAAAAATCACAATCAACCCGCGCAAATAGAAATGACGAATAATGCGGTAACGATGAGCAATACGCGAGTAATTAGAGAAACGCCGACGGTCGAGCCGATGTATAGCGCAAATATGATGAGCAACGCCTCGGTCAACGCATATCCCGACGACATTGCAAATCGCCCATACAATCCGTCCGACCTTAAACCGCTGCTGGCAATCCAACTTATCAACCAGCCCGACCCCGACGAAGATTTGGTGACGGCTTTGATTGACCGCATCAATTTTCTCGACACGAAAGACCCGTCGCTCGCTTTCGGTTTGCGGCAGATTATGAAAAATTGGCGCGGCGCGGCGATCAACGCGATGTTGCTGCGCGATTTGAAAACGGATAAAACCGATGCCGATTCGGTCGTCAAACTTTTAAGTCTGCGAAAGGAATTACGGGAAAATCAATCGAACGAAGTTTTCGACGCTCGCGGCGGAACTCCGACCGCACTCGGCATTTCCGCTTGTCTTTTGGAAGACGCAAACGGCTATGACCAGATTTTACAGGGCGAAAACGCGGAAGCGAAAACGGCTATGCTGGCGTGTGCGCGTTTGATTCGCGCTCGACTTTCGGTTCGCAAGGTTGCGGAAAATCTGCGAAATTCAAACGCGCTGCTCGCGCTCGCGGCGGAACGCTATCTCGAATCGGAAGATTCCGCCGAAGCCCGCACGATTGTGCTTTCGCTGCATCCGAACGAAGCGAAAATTCTCGGCGCGACCGCATATTTTGTGGCAGATAACGGCTTTATACCGAACAATTTTTTTCTGCAAGCACTTTTTTCAAGTGTGGACGAATCGCTGGCAAACGTCGTTTTTTACGATTCGGCGGACGACGTGAAAGCCGTCGAGAAAAAACTGCAAAAGGAAGTCAAGGAAAATCAAGAGCTTTTGGGCGTGTATGCTTACGACAAAAATTATATTCGCATATACAAAGACAAAGCTGTTTTCAGTTGGGAAGAAGACCCGGCGCGGTATCGTGAACGCGATTTGAAACCGGAGGAATTCGGCAATATAAAAAGCTATCTGGCGGCGGAAAGGGCGAGCGATCTTGCGCCGTTTTTATCCGACTGCGGCGGCGAAGACGATTGCGCGGGCAAAGAGCTTTTGATGCTCGGTCGGCAAGGCGGGCGGCGCGTCTTCGTTAAGGGCGGAAGCCAGCCGAAATTTTTCGCCGAACTCGACAAGATGTTTGCGGATATGCGGCAGCCGCCCGCCAAGTTGCATTACTGGCTCGAAAGAAATTTGAAGGGTTTGGAAATTTTATTTGAAGACGAACGGCTGCAAGCCGAAGCGGTTTGGAAAACCGGCGATGATTTTAGAATTTTGGTTAATGACCAAGACAGACGCAAGCAAATTGACAAGGAATTAAACAAGCAGGACACAGCCGACGACGAAAAAGCCGATGCGGATTCGGATTACGAAAAGATTGAAGCCGCCAAACAAAAACGCCGCGAGCAGAGAGCATTTGAAAATTACGCATGGCATAAATTCGCCGACGGCAAATTCGCCGAATTAACTGACCAGCCCGCGCAAATCGAGTTTCTGCCGAAGCAAACCGGCATACCAATTCGCACCAACGAACATCAATGGAAAGCGCGGGCGGCAAACGTCGAAGTGCAGGCGAGCGACGACGGTTTGTATAAAATCGCCCGCGGACAAACCGTTAAATTGCGCGACGGCTATTACGGAAAACCCGTCGTAACGCCAAACGGACGCTGGGCGATTGCCACTAAATACGGCGAAGAAGAAGCCCCGCGACTTGTCCGCATCAACCTTTTAACGAACAAACAATTTAAAATAAACGCTGACGATTATCCGATTTTTGAAACCGTCGCTTTTGTTCCTTCGCTCAATCGGGTTTTGATTTTCGGCGGCGGTTATCAGGAATATGAAACCGAAGACGATGATATGAGTCAGCGAAACGGCGAATATTTTCTGCTCGATGCCGAAACTGGCGTTATGCAAAAAGTAAAAGGCGAAATTCGCCCACTCGCGCAGCAAACTTATCACCCGCTTCAGACGACCGGCGCGGTGGACGAATTTTGGGCGGCGATTCCCGACGCTGAAAAAAACGAAACGCAAGTCGGCGTTTATAACGCGAAAACTCTTTCGTTCAAATCAATGCTGAAAATTCCGCAGATTACTTTTAACAGTATGAAAATGTGGGTTGACGCGAACAAAGTTTATTTCGTTTATCAAGGACATTTGCTCGCTCTGCCGCTTCAAAAATAATGCTCGAAGAATTTTTTACCGGGGAGGGGGGGGGGGGGGGGGGGGGGGGGGGGAGAGAGGGGGGGGAGGGGGGGGGGGGGGGGGGGGGGGGGGGGGGGGGGGGGGGGGGGGGGGGGGGGGGGGGGGGGGGGGGGGGGGGGGGGGGGGGGGGGGGGGGGGGGGGGGGGG
>JBPCMK010000007.1:0-5801 GCA_051002375.1 Pyrinomonadaceae bacterium
ACCAACCAATAATTGCAAAAGCGATTAACATTGATACGACCTCACAGATTTAGAATTGTTCTGTAAAATTAACACTAAATTTTCGACAAGTAAATCTCATTAGATTGATTCAAACTGACCCACTACCAAATTTTCAGTTAATCTAAAACAGTAAAGGCAGGTTAATTTTTCTTCGCCGCCGCGCTTGAAATTATCGGCGCGGCTTGAGAAAAAGCGGCTTCGGCGGCGGCTTCCGCGCCTTCGGCTTTCTGCACCGATTTATTTTGCGCCGTCGTCTGCCCGTCCGCCGTCATTAATTTGTAGTCTATCTGCGCTTCGTATTTTTGAACGCCGGAAGTATCCGCGCCGGTTACTTTGCCGAACATTCCGCCGATTTTGCCCGCCGCAGATTGTTTTAATTTGGAAACGTCAACGGTCAAAACATAATCGCACTGCATCGCGCTCGCCTCCTGCATCGAACTGAGCGCAATCGCTTCGGTGCTGCCGGAAGTCAGCCTGTTCGTGATGAACGAGCGAAGGCTTTCCGGCGAAACATTTTCCGAAGTTTTATTCGACGGCATTAAAACGCCGATGCGAATCGTTCCGGCTTTTTTCGTCGCCGGTTTTGTATTCGTCGAAATGGAATTGGAATTCATCGTGGAGTTCGATTTTGTCGAAGACATCGAATCGTTGCCGTTGTTCATTCCGCGCTTCATTTGGTTCATATCGGGCTTGCCGTATAAATCCTGCGACGATTTCGCCTGCGTGTAATCTTTCGGCACGTCAAACATTTTCGCGTCAAGCGTCGCGGTGGAAAATTCGACGGTTTCGACCGACTGCGTTAAACTCACCGCGTCTTCGTCGTCGCCCATTTTCATCGTTCGCGTTTCCATCAAAGGAAATCCGAGCTTGCCGCTGCCCGTCTGCTTCGACACGAATTTATCCTGACAGCCGCCATCGCCGCCCATTCCCACAAACGGATTTTTCGCCGGTTGAATCGGGCAGGAAAACGACGGCAAATCCACATACCAGCCGTCGGTTTCGACGCGCATATCCGCGTCCGTGCAGGCGTTCGGCGAAGCCTGCATCGTCATTACAGTTTTCAGATGCCGCGCCGTCAAGCCGAACATCTGCTTGCGCTCGCCCGTGTCGGTGATGTTAATAGTCATTGTTACAGTTCCGCCGCGCGTTGTTTTTCCGTTCGATGAATTTCCGCCGCCGCTTGTTGTTCCGCCGCCCGTCGCGTCGTCAAACGGTTCGATGAAATAAAGTTTCTTGCCGTCGTTAACTTCGACGTTGCGCTTCAAATCGCACTGCTCGATTGTCGCCACGTCGCCGCCCATTCCCATCGTTCCGCCCGACTCGCTGCGTTGGCGCGAGCCTTTGACCAGAATGGTTGTCTCGACCGTCTGACCGTTGACCATCATTTTCTGTTTGATTTTATAATCGGCGAACGCCGGTATCGCGGCGATGAATAATGCAGCCACGCAGGCTGTAATTAAATAAAATTTGTGTTTCATTTTTCTTCTCCTTTTTCAATCTAATTTTTTACCAATTCGACGCGGCGATTTTGGGCGCGACCGAATCCGCTTTCATTTGACGCGACGGGTTTTGACATTCCGAGTCCGGCTGAACTCAAACGCGCCGCTTCGATTCCTGCCTTGACCAGATAATCTTTCACCGCCGCCGCGCGTTTTTCCGAAAGTTTCTGGTTGTAATCCGTGCCGCCCACGTTATCCGTATGACCTTCGACAGTCATTTTCCAATCTTTGTTTTCTTTGAGCAGCGAGACGATTTCTTCGAGAACAGTTTTTGATTCGGGTTTGATTACGTCCAAGCCGGTGTCGAAGTTGATTCCGTAAATGGTTGCTCGCCCGTTCTTTTTCAAATCGTCGGTGATTTGATTTTGCGCCGCGTTCGGTTTCGACAAATTCGGCAAATTCGGACACGAGCCGACATCATTCGTTTTCTTTTTGCCGTTCCAATCTCTTCCAACCGATTTTGTAATATCCTCGCCGTCGTTCCACCAAAGCCCGATCATTTTTTTGCCGTCAGATGTAAAAACCATCACCGCCGGACCTTTATCGCCACTGCTTTCGTTCCAATTAAGTTTCATTATACGGTCTTCGATGCCGCCTTTGAGCAAACCGCTTTTGTGTTCGTAACAGCCGATGACCGACGTTCCTTCCTGTTTGATGTGAAAATCACCGTAGTCGGACTCGTAAGTTCCAGAGACATTTTCAAGCGGCGTTTTCGTCAATTGCTGACCGAAACCGCGAATTTCCATCAGTTCGACATACTCGCTCGATCCTTGATTTACGCCGAAGCCGACGCGCACAAAGCGTCCGGCGATTTCTTTTGAAACGGGAAAACGCTGGTTGTCCGTTTTGCCTTTGAGCGAAACGCGGGCGATTTCCTGAAAGCCGGAATCCGCGCCCGCATCGGAAATTTCAACCGTGATTTCTTTTGCGCCGCGATTTTCGCCGTCGGAGTTCGCCGTGTCAAATGAAAGCGATTTCAGAAGAGTTTTTTCCGGCAGTTCGATAACAAAATTGTGGTTGGCGATTTCATCTTTCGGGCTTGCCCAGCCAGCCGAGGGATTTTCGTCAATCGCGTTTTCCGCCGTCCAGCCGCCGCCGTATTCCTTAGTTTTTTTGACAATTAACGCGCCCGAAAAAAATGACAGCAAATCTTTTTCATCAGCCGAAATTTTAGTATCGTTTGACACATTCGTCGCAACATTTTCGGCTGAATTTGTTTGAACCGTTTCATTAACTTCTTTAGTAGAATTTTTGTTTGCAGCCGCGATTGAAGAATTACTCGCTGATGTCGTTTTGCTTGCCAGCATCTGGCAGCCGAAGCAAAAAAATACTAACAAAGTCGGAAAGAAAAATAATTTTTTCGGCATAGAAAAATCTTGTTTCATTTTTGAAAATCCTCGCCTTGAAAAACGAATTAATTTGCGCGGTTGACGAAAAATTTTCCGTAAAAAGTCCCGGAATAAAGTTTATCTTTGACCGCCGTGTAGACTTTGGTCATAACTTCGCCTTTGATGGTTTTGTCGTCCATACTCGTAATCTTGACCGAACCATTGCAGGGCGCGTCTTTTGAACCGTTATTATTTCCGCAGCCGACACCGATGCCGCCCATTGTCAGCATAAATCCCAAGCCGGTTGCCGGATCGTTCAAAGAATATGTGCCGACATCTTTGCCTTTGAAACTGAAACTCAGCAACGCGCTGCCGGTTGACTGCGCGGCGACGCGACGGTTGTTATATTGAAGTTTAAGTTTCATAAACTTGACCGCCGTCAAATTGTTCGGCGCGTCGTAGAGTGCCATCGCGTTGCTCGTTACCGCTGAAAGATTGATGCCCGATTGTTCCTGCGCGGCTTGCATTTGCGCCTGCGCCTGCGCCATTTTAGCTTTTAGATCCGGCGACATTCGCGCCGCGACACGCGGATCAACGCCCTGCATCGTCGGAACTTTTACGCCCGTGTTCGCGCTCAAAATGTATTTACTGCTGACCGCGCCGATTTGCGGCAGATTAAGATAAAACGCCGTTTCGTTTTCGGTAAAATACAGCGTTTGCAAAAGAATAATTTTCGGATCTCCCGCTTTTTTCGGTATCAAATCAACCGAAATGGTAATTAGATTATCGGGCGGAGCTTGTGCCGGAGCTTTATAATTTTGTTTTGAGCCGTAAACCGGATTCAAAGAACCGCCGCCTTCCAAAATCTTCCAATTTTCAATCGTCCATGGGAATTCGCCCAACTGTTCGGGCAGCAATAGTTGTTCATCAGGCGTTCCGGGCGGCAAAGGAAGATGTTTGAATTCGCTTATTGCCAGATTGTCTATCATTACGTGAATACCGACGACTTCGTTAGCTTCGACTATTGGTTTCGAGGCTTGGAGCTTATACTCGCCCTGTAATCGCAGATATGTTCGCTGCGGATTCGGTTGAGCAGTCGCCGTCTGATTGCCTGAAATAAAGATTGCCGCTGTTATCGCTATTATTAAAAGAATCTTTTCCAATTTCTTTGCCATTTCTTTAATACGCTCTCCATAATTTGAACGAACCGCTGAGATTATAATCTTCAAATTTTTCTCCGTCAGAGGAAGGAGCCTTACAATTTGCCGAAAACGTGCCTTCGACATATCCGAATTTCAAACCCATTGCCGTTATTTGATATGTCCCGTTTTGACAAAGTAATTCCGGCGGCAGCTTAGTTGCCATAAAGGTAAAATGCGTCTGGTTCACTTCGAGCGGGAAAGTCCCTTTCTCATCATTCCCGATACTTCCCTCAAATGAGAAGTTATCGTCATTTTTTTTATCATTGCCCGCCCTAAACCCAAGACTCATTAGACCGTGTGCCGAATCATTGGTAGCAGCCGTACCGCCCCAGTTTTCAAATTGCGTACTTTTAATGTCCATTTTTTCGCCGTTATGTTCAATCGTGATGAAAAACATTGTTGGGGCAAGATAATCAATTTCTTTCGACGCTTTCTTCTGGGCGAAAATGCTGCCGCCGAGTGCGATTGAGACGGCGAATAAAACAAGTAACTTTTTCATCTGGATTTTCTCCTTATCGTTAATAAATTTCGACTTTCATCATATAACGCAGGAAAGGGGAAGAGAAACCCTCAAAAATTTTGAGATTAATTTTCGATTCAGAAAATTATTCGGCGGGAACGTCAATGATGTAAATTTCCGCATTGCCGTCGCCGGTTGCCGAAAAGACGATTTGCTTGCCGTCGGGCGACCATTGCGGCTCGCGGTCGTCGCCGAGCGCATTGGTTACGCGCTGAGGATTTGAGCCATCGGCGTTCATTACATAGATTTCTTCGTCGCCGTCGCGCCTGCTGGTAAAAGCGATTCGGCGACCATCGGGCGACCACGACGGTTTCACATCTTCAAATTCGTTGCGCGTCAATCGGCGGACATTCAAACCGTCAGCGTTCATCACGTAGATTTCAAACGCGCCGTCGCGGTCTGAGGCGAAAGCGATTTGCGAGCCGTCGGGCGACGCGCAGGCATCGGAATCGAACGCCGGATTGTTCGTCAAATTAGTTTCGCCTGAGCCGTCGGCGTTGACGGAGAAGATTTCCACGTTGTCGCGGTCTTGATACATCGGCTGTGTGGATTTTTCCAAGTCTTCGCTGAAGTCATAGCTGAAAATTATCTTTTGCGAATCGGGCGACCACGCCGGGCGACCGGCTCGACCGTGCGTCGTTTTTCGCGGTTGGGAAAAATCGGCGTTCGCCGTGTAGATTCGATAATCCTTTGTGCTGCGAAAAGCAACTCGTTTGCCGTCAAGAGAAAAAACGGCGCGGTCTGCCGCATCGCTTAATAAACGCTCGTTGCTTCCGTCCAGATTGATTGAAAAAAGCCGTTCAACATCTTCCGCGCTTCGAGTGAAAACGATTCGATTGTCCGGCGCGAAATGCGGATAATTTTCCGCCGTTTCGCTAAACGTCAAACGCCGCGCTTGGTCTTTTCGCGCGTAACCGTCTGCCGAATTGTGAAGAGCTAAATAAGCGAACGGCGCGGCGAGAAAAATCAACACGCTCGCCGCCAGCGCGACAGAAACTAAACTCTTATGCCGTTTAAGAAATTTGCGGTTTCGATAGAAAAAACTATCGGGCGCGGCTTTGACCGGAAATCCGTTTAAGAATCGTTCGATGTCGGCGGCGAATTCGGCGACCGAAGCGTAACGCTCGTTGGAGGCTTTTTTCAGCGACTTTAAAACAATCAAATCCAGGTCTTTGGATTTTATATTTTGAACTTTAAGTTTTGAGATTCCTGTTTCGCTCTGCGTTTCCGC
>JBPCMK010000008.1:0-11309 GCA_051002375.1 Pyrinomonadaceae bacterium
GAATAAGTTCCGTTTGTCGTGTCATTGTTGAATAATATCAATGGCAACAACAAATTTCACAAACTAACATTACAAAGCACTAGTCTCCGAAATGCCTTCGGGTCCCGGCGTTATCTCGGACGAGACGGCGCGCGAAATTGCCGCAAGCGTGCCGCCCGCCGTCGCCTCTTTTTTGCTGACAAGCAGGCAAAACGTAACCGGTATCGTCGAACAGCAACGGTTTGTCCGAAGCGGCGCATTGCAAATAGTCGATACTCTGACCGGCGGCACTTATCAGGATTTACGCGCCGCTCTGCCCGGCATTTCATTAGTGCAGGTCATTCACGTCTCGGATGATGAATCGGTAGAAGAAGCCCTAAAAGTCGCGCCGGATGTCGATGCGATTTTGCTTGATTCGGGCAATCAGCGTCTGCCCGTCAAAATACTCGGCGGAACGGGTCGCGCTCACGATTGGACGATTAGCCGCCTGATTGTCGAACAAGTTAAAACTCCCGTATTTCTCGCTGGCGGATTAAATTCAGAGAACGCCCTCGATGCCGTCGAGCGGGTTGAACCTTTCGGATTGGACGTTTGCAGCGGCGTGCGAACCAGCGGCAAGCTAGATGAGCGCAAATTATCTGCTTTCTTTGAGCAAATCCGTAATTTTAGATAAATGCTTTTGTTCGCATCAGGTCTTTCTAACATATCGCCGAAACCAAAATCAAAATCTGACGGCAAAATTAGTTTTTAGAGGATTTTAAACCGACGAAAACTCTCCGAAAAATCCCTGCAGTAACATATTGCCGAGTATATTCACACGGTTAAAAGCCGTCGGCTTTAATAAAAGCGTCAACGCGCAAGCCGAGCGGCAATCTCTGGTCGGGCGCGAGTTCAAGGAGAACTTCCAGAATTTTCGTGTCAATCTTTTCGGTCGGGCGTTCGGTGCGGAAGTTTTTTCTGCCCAAAATCTGCCCGACGCGGACGACTTTCGCCACGAACTTTTTTTCGCCGTAAGCGTCAGCCGTTACATAAGCCGTTTGATTTTCCCTGATTTTGGCGACATCGGTTTCGTCCAAATCAATGCGTACGCGCAGGGCGCAAGCGTCGGCGACGGTCACGATTCCAATCGGATTTTCTGGGGAAACCGACTCGCCGGTTTTTAATCTTTTTCGCAAAACGATGCCGGAAATCGGGGCGCGGATTGATGCGGAATGACAAAGCGTTCATGCAAATTATTGGACGGACTTGGCGTTGATTACGATTACACCGATATTGACAACGACCCGGCGGGCGCATCTTGGGTACGCGAACAGAATTCGGACGGCAAGGATCGCAAGCCGACAATTCAGGGCGGCGCGAAAGTTTTAATCGAGCCGAGCGACGGCGAATTGAGCAAGGCTTTGAAAGCGGGTGGTTACGTCAATTGAAAAGCGTCGAGGAAAAAGATTTCGCGGTATTTGAAAGTGCGAAAGACGAATCGTTTTTTCACGCGGAAAAGCGTTTATCGAAAGGCGCGGAAGTTGAATCAGCGAACGGCGCGGAATATGAATCGCCGAAAAGCGCGGCGACAGCGGTTACGAATACAAACGGCGGTGAGCGTGTGATTTTGTTCGCGCTCTGGCTGCTAGTTTTTTCGGCGAGCAGTCAACTGCTAATGATTGGGACGATGTTGCCGAAATTCGGCGCACAACTCTCGATTTCTGAACAGAGTCGCAGGACTCTAGTCAGCGCGTATGCTTTGCTCGTCGGCGTATTCGGTTTCGGTCCGGTTTCGGATAAATTCGGGCGCAGAAAATTTTATTGGCGGTTGCGTCGCGCGATTTTTGCTTTTGCAAAATGCTCATCGTAACTTCCGCCAGATAATCGAGCATCAAATAATCAATCTGTCCGCCGCGTACCTGTTCGACCGGCGCGGTCAATAAATCTCCCCAAAATCCCTGTCCGCCCGCAACTCTGACTTTCTCTTTTGGCGAATTTTCTGCATAAATTTTATCCGGCTTATTTTTCACCGATGTCTTCAAAACGCACGTTTCCGATTCGATACTTGCGCCAATCCTGAAAATCGAAATGCCACCATTCGGCTTCATAGACGGTGAAGCCTTCGCTTTCCATCGCGTCGCGAAGAAGTTTGCGATGCCAACGCTCTAAAGATGTACCGCTGGGATAATCGGGATAAGCGCGGTCGGTGGTTTCGTCATATGTGCTGACCATTTCGATTGGCTTTCCCGTCTTTAAATCGTAGAGCGTTAGGTCAACCGCCGCGCCGCGATTGTGACGCGAGCCTTGCGACGGATCGGCGACGAAAATCTTTTTATCGTCGGGCGTGGCATCCCAGAAAACTTTGGTGACATACCACGGGCGATAAGCGTCGTGGACAAGCAATCCGTATCCGAGTTTGTGCAGTTTTTGATTAACGCGAGCAACGGCTTCCGCCGCCGGTCGCTGCATAAACGCTTTCGCCTGCGAGTAAAAAACCGAGCCGAGAAAATTGTTCGTCGTCGCATAGCGAATATCGAGTTTGATGGTCGGATCAAGGGCGGTTAATTCGACCAAATCCGTCGGGCGAAAATCGCCGGTTTCTTTCGGCGGCTGAGCGGCGAGGGCTTCTTTTAATAATTCGCTGACGGAACGCACAGGCACGATACGTAACTGTTGCGCTCCTTCTTCGGGTCCGATTTGACGGCGTTTGAAGGCGACACCCGCGGCGACAATCAGAGTCGCTCGACCATTTTTATCTCGCGTAAAAACCAGATGCTCGCCGTCGTAAAAACCGCGCTTCGGAAAATTGAAAACATTTTCGGACACTTGTTCGAGCGGGTCAAACTCGAATTGCTCGATTAACGCCCACAATTTGCCGCCGCGCTCAAAAATATAAAGCGTGTCGTAATCGGGACCGTATTCGCCGATTAGACCGCGCCATTTGTCCGGCGAGGGCGCGGGTTTACCGACGGAAACGCGCTTGAATGTTTCATCGCCGACGGTGATGCTGTTGTCTTCAACATTTGGCACGACGCGCGTGCCGAAAGTAAATTTGTCGTCAGTGATTAACTCTTTATCGAGGCTGCGAAGCCGCGTTTCAAAACCGCCGTCCGTATTCAAAATCGAAAGTCCGTCAGTGCGTTCGATCAAATCGAAGGCTTTGTCGCCGTTTGCATATCGTCCGGCGTTTTTTCTGGCAAAATCAGAATCAACAGGCACGGTGATTTCGGGCTGCGGAATCGGCTTGTTTTCCCGTTCGGCGAGCATCGCTTTTAACGCGGCATCGGCGACGCGCTTGGTGACACCGTTTGAAAAATCTTCGGTAGTCACGACCACTACGCCGAGTTTATCGTCTGGCAAAACGCTGAGTTGTGTGGAAAAGCCGTAAATCGCGCCGCCGTGTCCGACTTGGCGATGACCGTCTAAATCAGAGATAAAAAATCCCAAACCGAATCCGCCTTTCTGATCGGGCGCGGCGTATTGCGGCTGCCACATTTTTTCGAGCGTGTCTTTTTTCAAAATCGCGTTCGGCGCATTACTGTCGGCGGCGAAAAGTGCGCTCGCAAAACGCGCTAAATCGCCGGTCGTCGTGTACATACTTCCGGCGGGCGCGATACCGAGTTCAAACGTGGGCGCGTCAAAAGTTTTTCCGAAAACCGTCCACATCTGCGCCCGCGCCAGATTTTTTGTCATTTCCGCCGTCGGTTTGAAGCTGCTGTTTTTCATTCCGGCGGGCGCGAGCAGCGCGTTTTTGAGATAATCGGCGAACGGTTGATTTTGCGTTTTTTCCAGCACGTAACCGACCGTTGCAATTCCGGCATTTGAATATTTCGTGCGTGATTCCGGCGCATAGACGAGCGCGGTTTGATTGAGACTTCTGACGGTCTCACGAAGCGTCGGATCGCTCGAATCAAAATAATTTCCAATCGGCGGTTCGCGCACCAAACCTGCGCGATGCGACATCAATTCGCGCAGAGTAACGGGTTTATCGAAAGAATTGCGCGGTTTAAAATCAGGTAAATACGTCGTTACGGGCGCGTCCAAATCCAATTTTCCTTTTTCGACGAGTCGCATCACGGCGATGTCCGTGAAAAGTTTGGAAACCGAGCCGACGCGGAAAACGGTGTCGGCTGTAATCGGAGTTTTCGCTTTCGGATCGGAAAAGCCGTAGCCCTGCTGCCAAACAATGTTTGAACCGTCAACGAGCGCAACCGAGATGCCGGGCAGTTGTTTATCCGCCATTTCGCGGCGAATGAATTGGTCGAGCATCGCCGTCGTCTGCGGATATTTTTGCTGCGAAGCGATGTCGGTTGCGTTTAGTTGATTGACAATCTGAGCGCGGCTGAAAGAAACAAAATTGGAAAAAGCCGAACTTAAAATCAATGTCGCCGCTAAACCGAAGACAATGTTTTTACGCAGTTTTAATATCATTCGCATAGTAGGTTACACTCCGTTTCAATTCCTTTCTTACTTTATTTTAATTGCCCGTAATCAGGTTGGTTTTACATCAATTGTTGCAGAGTGTCAACAAAAAAACATCAAATGATGTAAATTATCGCGATTTTGTATTGACATCAGCGCAGCAACAGATGTAACATCGGCGTTACCAAAACAATAATGCAACAATTGTTGCAGAAATTTCGACTTATCAAAAATTTTATATTCGCTGTTTCCGCCGCTTTAAAAAACTCGGCGGAAACTCGGTATCACAGCTTTTCGCCGGAAAACAAGAAGTTTTATGACCGAAAAAGCGTCCGACCGCATTTATGCTTCAACACCGCAGGCGTATGCTAATCTCCATGTGCAAAAAACAGATTCAGCAAAAATTAGTTTGCGAAAGGAGACATTAGATATGGAAAAAACCACTCGCTCAAAAAAAAGTCGGGTGCAGAAAACAAACGGCAGAGAAGCGGTTGAGACAATTAAAAACGACGGTGATTTGCCACAGACTGCAGCGACGACGACGCAAACTTCTCTCGAAGCGCGTTTTAACGAAGCGCAAACCAATTTAAGCGCGAGTCGGCAGCGACTGCTGCAGCAAATTTTAGATGAACCGCACGAAACTTATTTTCTTTCGTCGCGCGAAATGGCGCGGCGTTACGAAGTTGATTCGGCGACCGTCGTCCGCAGCGTACAGGCGATGGGCTACGAAAAATTCGCCGACTTCGCGCACGATTTGCGCGATCATTTCGTAACGCAAATCACGCCGTATTCTTCGATGAAAGCGGCGGCGCAAAAAAACAGCAGCGTCGCCGATTACGTTCGTCAAAGCGTTCATCAAGACCTTACAAATTTAACGGCACTCAAAGACGCTCTCGAAACGGATAAAATTATCGAGTTGGCAAAACAAATTCACCGCACGCGCCGGATCGTCATCGTCGGGATTGATTTCGCCGCGTCTCTGGCGATGTCGCTCGCTTACGGATTGGTCAGGTTGGGGTGCGATGCCGAAGCACCGACGGGCAGCACCGGCGCACTGCACAGCAAAGTCAGAATTTTGACCGAAAAAGATTTGTTGATAGCGATCAGCTTCGGGCAGGGTTTGCGCGAAACAGTCGAGGCGGCGCAGAGGGCGCGGCGGCAGAATGTTCCGACATTCGGCATCACCGACGGCGACAAAACGCCGATTGCGCGTTTTTGCGAACAATATCTTATCGCTTCGATTGCCCGCACGTCGTTTCTCGATTCCTATGTCGCTCCGGTGGCGGCGATTAACGCGATTCTCGTGGCGTGCGCCCACAGTCAACCGAAACGCGCTCTCGAATTGCTCGCCCAAACCGAAAAAGAAGACGGCGACGGAGCGCGTTGGTATCGGGAATCTTAGGCAGTTCAGTGGGCGGTTGTCAGTAGTTAGCGAATAAAGAGATGCTTGTTTTTGAAATTTTGAATTTAACTGACTACTAACACTGAATACGAAACGAGCAAGGGCAAAAAATACTGCAATTTTAATTTCTAATTTTTAGTTTTGAGAGGAGAAAAGAAACAATGCGAAAGATTAAACACATTATCGGCTCGTGCGTTCTGTTGATTTTTATCAGCTTTTTTTCGAGCGCAAACGCGCAGACAACTACTTCGACCATTGAAGGAACTGTCAGAGATGCCACCGGCGCGGTGATCGCGGGCGCACAGGTCAAAGCAAGCGGAGCGACGCTCGCCGCCGAGCGAAGCGCGACGACTGATGCGGAAGGATTCTATCGGCTTGCGGCATTGCCGGCGGGAACATATACCCTGACAATTTCGCAGACGGGTTTTGCCGTCAGCACATCAAACATCGAATTGACGCTCAACCGCGTCGTAACTTTCGATGTTCAATTGCAGGTCGGAAATGCTTCAGAAGTCGTAACCGTGACGAATGAACTGCCGCTTTTGGATCAGAATGCGGCTTCGACGGGCTTGACCGTTACGCCGCGCCAGATTGTCGAATTGCCGGTCAACGGACGAAATTATCTCGATTTGCTCCAACTCGTGCCGGGAGTCGCCGTCAATCGCCAAGCCGATCCGAACGGCGACAACGCGACACCTGTTTTGGGCGAGCGGAGCGGCAACAACAATTTTTTTATTGACGGACATCAGAACAAAGATACGGTCAACGGCGGACCTGCCGCGCAGTTTAATCAGGAAACGATTGCCGAATTTCAAGTGCTGACGACCGGCTACAAAGCCGAGTTCGGGCAGGCTTCAGGCGCAATCGTCAATGTTATTACCAAAAGCGGCGGCAACCAATTTCACGGTGTCGGCTCTTTGTTTATTCGCAACGACGCTTTAGATTCATCAAATTCCTTAAAAACTTCGGCGAACGCGCTGCCGCTCAAAAGATACGATTACAGTCTGGCTCTCGGCGGTCCGATTATTAAAGACAGAGTTTTCTTTTTCGGCTCGTCCGAGCAAATTACGGAGAATCGCCGACTTGATTTTACTTTTCCCGATACGGGCAACGCGCTGGTCAACAGGTTGTTGCATACTCAGGAAGATCCGTTCGATACGCCGTCGCGCACCTTTGAGACCAGAAATTTTTTCAAATTGAGCGAACAGCTCGGTCGTCATCAATTAAATCAGGAAGTAAATTACACTAACGGCAGAGTCAAGAACTTTCTGCCGCTCTCGGCATCGGCGAGTTTGCCGTCGGCGCGTAACGACTCCGGCGCACGCCGTTTGCTCCTTGCAGCCAGCGACACGGTTTTGCTCGGCGATCAGGGCAATCCGTATATTTTAACTTTGCGCGGCGCGTATCGCGGCGAAAAGACCGACACTCTTCCGTCGCAATCGGTGTTGAGCGGCGCGACGCTTTTCGTCCCTTATAGTCCGGCTTGCACGCTCGCCACCTGCGCCATTTTCGGCGATTTGCCGCATGTTTCGTTCGGCAATGACCGAACGGCTCAAAACCTCGACCAGAAATACACTTTGTTTAACGCCATTTTGAATAAACGCTTTGGCGACCACGACGTAAAAATCGGATTGAATTTTCTGCGAACGAAGGTTGACGGGCGGGACCCGCGGCTCGAGCAAAATCAACTTTTTGCGACGACGGGCGATTTTGCGACGTTCGGAGCTTCCACTGCCGGTGTCATTCTGCTCGCCGATGCCGGAGGACTGACACCGGCGGCGGACGAGATTCATCTGCGAAATAATTACACTGCGCTGTTCGCGCAGGATGATTGGAAAATAAGAAATAATCTGACCGTCAATCTCGGACTGCGCTGGGATTACGACTCGGAATTCAAAACCAAGAAGGATTTCGCGCCGCGTTTGGGTGTCGCGTGGACGGTTACGCCGAAAACGGTCGTCCGCGCTAACTTCGGCGTTTACTACGACCAATTCCGGCTCGGATTGGCGCGAAACGTTCCCGCGTTCGGTGGCACGGATCAGAGAATTGTTCAAAATTTGATATTCCCGCGTCTGCTCTACGGTTCGCCGTCTTTTATTTCCAGCATCGCTCTTTTGAGCGGTCTTCCGGGCGGCTGCTTTGCAAATAATCTGCTCGGTAATCCGACCGATGCTCAAATCACCGCCGCCGGAACAACCTGCCCGTTAGCACCGTCGCTTCCGCTCATCGGAGCGGATCGGCTCAATCGCGTCGTCGCGCCCGGACACGCTTTTATTCCACCCAACACAGTCGTAACCGCCAGTAACGTGCAGACGTTGACGGGACTGTCGGCGCAGCAGTATGCGGATCAGGCGAGCGTCGCCATCGGACAGCCGGCGGGCTATTTCGTCTTCGGTCCGACGGGTTTTTTAACCAATGTCATTATCCCTCCGCAGATTCTTCCGACCGCCATTGACGACAGCTTCGGCATTCCGCATACGCTCGGCTTTAACGTCGGCGTGCAGCGCGAATTGACGAAGGATATGGTCATCGAAGCGGACTATTTCCACCGCGATATTCGCAACATTCTCGGTGTCAGAAGCAGCAATCTTGCCTTTGAATCGCGCGTTCTTGGTCGCCGTTTTCTGCCGCCTTTTACAACCGGAGCGATTATGACTTTCGGACCTTTTTACAAAGGCAGATACGACGCGCTGATTATCAATTTCAACAAACGCTTCAGCCGCCGTTATCAAATCGGCGCGAATTACACTTTTGCCAAAGCCACAGACAATTCGCGCGGCATTAATGCAACGCCTTCAGACAGTTTCGTCGGCACTGTGCCGCTCGTTACCGAACCCTCGACCGGCAGAACAAACGCCAATGGCTCGTTCGTTCGCGCCAACGGCACGCTCGTCCAGCAAGCCGGAACATTTTTGAACGGACCCGACCGCGACAAAGGACCGTCCGATTTGGCGTTAAGTCATATTTTCCAAATTAACGGACTCGTCGTTTTGCCGTATCAAATTCAGTTCAGCGGAATCTTCCGTGCACAGAGCGGGTTTCACTTTAGCAGTTCTGCCGCCACCGGAGCCATAAATGACCCGGACGGCGATGGGCGTAGCAACGGCATTGATGTAACCACCGCCGGACGTAACGCTTTTACCGCGCCGCCGTTCGTCAATCTCGATATGCGCGTTGCCAAACGATTTAACATTACCGAGCGCGTCAAAGTGCAGGTTTTGTTTGAACTTTTCAATGTGTTCAATCGTCAGAACCCGGCGGCGGTCGGTCAGCAGCAGAATGTCGCGCTCCAGCCTTTCGGACAAGCGACGCAGGTGCTGCCCGGACGCGAAGGACAATTCGGATTCAGAATCGAGTTTTAATTCGCGGCTTGAGCGGCGGCTTCTTAAAGCCGAAGCCCTGATGAAATCGTCCGGGCTTCGGCGGCAAAACATCGAATTTAGAAATTAACTATTTACAATTATGCGGCAAATACTTCTTGCGTTAGCTATTTCAGTATCGTTAGTTTGCATCGCGTCGGCACAGGGAACGCGGATGCTTCGTCATCCGGCAGTCAGCCGCGATCTAGTTGCCTTTGAATATGCGGGTGATCTTTGGACTGTTTCCCGGAATGGCGGCACGGCGCGGCGGCTGACGGCAACACCGGGAATGGATATTGATCCGTATTTTTCGCCGGACGGTTCGCAGATCGCGTTCACTTCGACGGTTGCCGGAAACACCGATGTTTATGTGATTCCGGCGGTGGGCGGCAATCCGATGCGGCTGACGTTTCATCCCGCGCCGGATCGCGTTCAAGGCTGGACACCGGACGGGCGCAGTGTAATTTTTAATTCAGTTAGAGAGAATATGCCGCAGGATGCGTATTTTCGGATGTGGAAAGTAAGTGCGGTAGGCGGACAGCCCGAATCGCTTCCGCTGCCGTCGGCTTTTGCCGGTTCGTATTCTCCCGACGGAAATAAATTGAGTTATCAGGAATTTCCGCTGATATTTATTCCGCAGTTTTTCGAGATAAGTTTTTGGCGGCATTACCGTGGCGGGCGCGTGAACCCGATCAAAGTCATTAATCTCGCTGATAATTCCGTCGAAAGACTGCCGTGGACGGACAGCAACGATTCGAGTCCGATGTGGATTGGAAATACGATCTACTTTATTTCCGACCGCGATTTTACCGCAAATCTTTTTTCATATCAAACCGATACAAAGAAGCTGACGAAACTGACGAATCACGATGATTTCGATGTGATGAACGCTACGGCGGGCGCGGATGCGGTCGTTTACGAACAGGCTGGATATATTCATCTGCTCGATGCCAAAACCGGGAAATCGAAACAGCTTGACATTGAAGTCAACGGCGATCTGCCGCAAACTCGTCCGCAATTTAAAAAAGTTGAAGGTATGATTCGAGATGCCACACTTTCGCCAACCGGAGTGAGAGCGGCTTTTGAAGGACGCGGCGAGATTTTTACCGTTCCTGCGACCAAAGGCGATTACCGAAATTTGACGATGAGTTCAGGATCGCACGAACGCGAGCCAACGTGGTCGCCCGATGGAAATCAAATCGCGTGGTTGTCGGATGCGAGCGGCGAATATCAAATGATGATCGGCGATCCGTTGGGATTAACCGAACCGCGTGTGATTAATTTGCCTTCGACGGCTTACTTTTCAAATCTCTCGTGGTCGCCGAACGGCGAGCAGATGCTGATGCAGGACAATCACGCAAACGTCTGGACGATTGATGTGAAAAGCGGGGCGGCAACAAAAGTAGATACGGATCAATATCCGAATGCGTTTCGCAGTTCCTTTGAGGCTTCGTGGTCGCCGGATTCAAAATGGATTACTTATTCAAAAAATTTGAAAAACCGGATGCTGGCGATTTTCGTTTATTCGCTCGCCGAGAAAAAGACTTATCAGATCACGGACGGGCTGGCGAATGCCGGTTCGCCTGCTTTTGATGCCGGCGGTAAATATCTTTATTTTCTGGCAAGCACCGATTACGGACAGCGTTCCGGTTGGGTTGATATGAGTTCGATGGATCGAACGACGCGGCAGTCAATTTATGTCGCTGTTCTGAGTTCCGACGAGCCTTCACCTTTTCTACCGGAAACGGGCGATGAACCGCTTCCCAAACCAACACCTGCGGCGATTGAAACTCCGAAACCGAAACCTGCCAACGACGGCGTGCGAATTGATTTCGACGGAATCCGGCAAAGGATACTCTCGGCAAGAGTTGCGCCCGGCGATTACAGTAATTTGACGGCGGGTGCGCCCGGAACATTTTTCTACACCGAACTGGTTCCCGCAATCGGTGCTTATCGGCTGCAAAAATTCGTAGTCGCGGCGAATGCGGCAATTCCGTTTTTGGACGGAATTACCAGTTACACAATTTCGGCGGACAAAAAGAAACTTTTATACGGAGCGCGTGGCAATAAATGGGGAATCGTCGGCACGGACGCGCCCGCCAAAGTCGGCGACGGGGGAATCAACGTCGCGCAGATGGAAATGAAGGTTGATCCGCGGGCGGAATGGG
>JBPCMK010000009.1:0-37876 GCA_051002375.1 Pyrinomonadaceae bacterium
AAAGTATGTTTTTCTCCGCTGCGATAACCTTTTTCTAAGGCTTCGCTTTCTGCTACACTCAGTTCAAGTTTTTTGATTTTTCCCATTTCGGGAAATAATATACCATCTTTGTGTCCGACTACTTACAGTCCAAAACTTATTAGCTATTGCACCGGTATTTGTACTTGCTGAATCCCAATCAACAAATAGAGGACGAAGGTCAGTTTCAAAATCGCCAAACGTATTTGCTTGGAAATAGTTGTTATCCCTTGGGTCAACAACATCATAGACCGGACGCACATACGCGGGAGCAAAAACATTTGTAGCCGAATCATCGCTGTTTGCTGTCAACAAATTCGTATCCGGCTCAGGAATATCTTCGCCCGTATCGCCGTCAAGCGTTCCCGAATCATTGAAGTCGTCATCGTCATAAAGCGTGAAAATTTCGCCTTCGTTGATTCTAGCCGCTCCGCCGTTTAAGACTCTTATCGTAACGCTGTTATCCGAATTACTGACGATTCTGAAACTTCTCGAACCGGAAACCAATCTGCCGTTTTCAAAACGATTGATTTCAAGGTCTGAATTTGAAACCAGAACCTCTGTATTGAATGCGCCGATTCTTGCTGATTCGATAAAGTTTCCGACCACAAAATTACCCTGCGCCACGCCCATCGAATCAACTTCGATATGCAATCTGCGCCAAACGGTCAACATTTCGCTGCGACAAACAAGTTCCGTGTAATCGCAGCGAGTGTCAATGCTTTGTCCTTGTCCGTTTAGCAAACCCGTTCCGCTGACGCTTACCGAATTTATTTGATTCGGGTCTGTGCTGGCGGCAATGGCAAAGTTATCGCCGGGCTGCATCGTTACGGTAAAATTAACGGTTGCTATACCGTTTGAATTCGTCGTTGCCGAAACCGCGCTAAGCTGACCTTCCCTTAAACCATTAACTCTACCGTTATTGTCATCGCCGGCAGTGCCGTTCGGGTCAATAGTCGTGTCGTCCGAAGGGTCGTCAACGTCAAAGTTTCTAAAATAAACCGTGCGACCGGCGACCGGCTCGGAGATTCCGGCAGTAACCTGAATTGTTTGACGATTAGCATTTTCCATCGGAGTATTGTCATCAGGAAAAATTCTTAATCCACCGTTTATTTCGTCAATCGGCTCATTGTTCGGAGCAATTGTTTGAAAATCTACGGACGTAACATTTGGCGGAAGCGGCGTAACCAAACAATCTTCCGACGTAGAAGAAATACCGCCGCCTTGAAAAGAACAAAAACTTCCATCGTCATAAACGTGGTCTCCGTCCACGCAGTATTCGACTCCCGGAAGCGAGCCGGAAGAATATAAGAAAACTTCCGCGTCTGAATTGCAAGTTTCAGATGATTCTGTATCAAGATTACCTTCCGCGTCGCTTGAGAGAGTCGCCTCAACCCAAGTTCCTACGCAACTATGACCTTCTTCCCAATCACAATCAGTGCCATCATTCGGGGTTGCGGAGTAACCCATAATTTCGCCGCTCGCCGGGTCATAGTCTATCGTCGAATAACCGATGAACGAAGGTTTCGATTCGGCATCGAGACGGTAAATCATCTTTGCCGCTATTTTTTCTCTTAATGATTCGGCGAAACGCTCGAAATCTTTATCGCCGAAAACCTTCCGCAAATTTTCACGGTACATTAAAGGCAATTGATTGTTTTCGTTTTCGATTTTTTCCATCTCGCCGGTTTTTTTAGCTTTTGAAATTTTAGAATTGTTTAGTTTTTTCGCTTTTGATTTAAGACGAGATACTTCATCTGAAAAGTTGCTTGACGCTTCTTTTAATTTGTTGAATAGCTCATCGTCTAACTGCAACTTTTTCCGAAATGTATTACGCAATGTTTCGGCTCTGCCTGCAAAGCCTTGACTTGCCTGTTTTTGAGCTTCTCTTTCAAAGCTATTAATCATCCGAAAGAGTTGCCGGTAGGCGACACTTTCGGGAATTTCGCTTGATTGATTTTGTCGCGGGAAATCAGAAGTTTGTGTATTTGCTTCCGACTGAGCGAGACTTTTGTTAATCGTCTGCAAACTGCAAACGCCTAAAATCAGCAAAAGGCTCGCAATAAATAAAATTTGCTTTCTCATAGCTTTTTACCTCACATATGGCTATGGAAAAACAAAAATCTGTTTGTAGAATATTGGCGCATCACAGATTTTCGCCTTCCGTTACGGGTTGAGTCTCAGCCGTGTTTTGCGCTATGATGCTAAATGCTTTGGGTAGCATCTGTTGTCCGAAACACAGCAGAGGCACTTAAAACAAAAGAGCTTTGGCGGTTATCGCAAGTAACCGACAAGGCTCATTTATTTTGAAAACTTTCTTAAATTTTTTGCTTTGCTTCCACGGAAAAACTCGAACTCCATTTTCTTGCTTGAAAGAAAAAGTATTATTCGAGATTGTTGTAGAAAGTAAGCCGACAACATATGAATTTCTCCAATTTGTTTATCAATTTAGAAAACATTACTACTTTTACAATTTGTTTGTCAAGCTAATTTTGTTAAATATCAATAAAAGATGTTTTGCAGGTTCAATTTTAACTAAGAACTTTATTTTTCCTTAAATTCCTTGCAAAAAATTCCTTGCAAAATTTGTTCGGTTTCAAAGTTGCAATGTTTCCCGCTCGTTTGTTTGTTTGGATTATGACTTACTGCGCGTAAAGCGTAAATAACGCCAAACCCAAACCGCCGAACACGACCAGCATTCCGAGAACGGCATTGCGAATGTCGCGGAAGCTGAAAAGTTGGGCGAGAGTGCGAAGATTCATTCTACTAACATAAAACATTTTCCTTTTCTTATTCAACAAAAGATGCCGAACGCCGATTTTGCGCCAGCGTCCGACATCTTGCAGATTGACCGGACTATATTGTTTATTGCCGTTGACGATGTTCTTAAACGCGGGACATTTCATAAAACTCGAGGAAGGGCAACTCGATTGACCGAACAGATGCTTCGGACATCGAAACAGCAGGTCAATTTGCCGATACAGATACTAACTTTGCCGATACAGATACTAACTTCACCGGGACAGATGCTCTCTTTTGACGAACAGCGGCATTCTTTTCGAGACAGCGAGACTCTTTTGGCAAACAGACGGTTTATTTATCCGAACAGCCGCGTCTTTTGACGAACAGTCGCGGAAATACGGGGAAATTCACCGCGCGGCTCGCGGCTTCGCCCATCGAAAAATCGCCGTCCACGCCGAAACCGTCGAATGCTTGAAACAATTCGATAAATAAGTGAAAATAAGGCTTGAACAAACAAGTCTTTTTTTATTTTGGGAGAAAAAAAATGAAAATCAATCGTCTGAAAAATCTGTTATTCGTTTTTTCGTTAATTGTTTTGTGTCAGTTTTCGCTGTTCGCGCAGATGCCGCGAATGACCGCCGAGCAGCAGGAACTTGCGACCTACGTCAAGGAAAATTACACCAAGCGCGAGGTGATGATTCCGATGCGCGACGGCGTGAAACTTTTTACTTCGATTTACGAGCCGAAGGATAAAGCGCAAAAATATCCGTTTATGTTCGACCGCACGCCTTACACGGTTGCTCCGTATGGCGCGGACAAATTCAAACCGAGTTTGGGTCCGAACTCATTATTCGCGCGTGAAGGTTATATTTTCGTGTATCAAGACGTGCGCGGGCGTTGGGAATCGGAAGGCGTTTTTGAAGACGTGCGACCGGAAGTTGCCAAGCCCGGCACGAAGGAAATTGACGAATCAACCGACGCTTACGACACAGTTGATTGGCTGATAAAAAATGTTGACAACAACAACGGGCGCGTCGGCGTTTGGGGGATTTCGTATCCGGGATTTTACACTTCGACCGCGATTATCAATTCGCATCCGGCAATCAAAGCCGCTTCGCCGCAGGCTCCGGTTTCCGATTGGTTTCACGGCGACGATATGCACCACAACGGCGCGTTATTTCTGGCACAAAATTATGCGTTTTTCGGCTTTTTCGGACAACCGCGCCCGAAACCCGAAACGCCGGAGACGACCGTGGCGAAACGATTCGACCCCGGAACGGCAAACGGTTACGGATATTTTATGGGCTTGGGCGGTCTGAAGGAAACCGCCGACAATTACGAAAAAGTATTGCAGACGCGCATCGCATTTTGGGACGAAATGATGCAGCATCCGAATTATGACCAATACTGGAAAGACCGCAACGTCTTAACGAAACTCAAAAACGTCCACGCGGCGGTGATGACCGTCGGCGGCTGGTATGACAACGAAGATTTATACGGTGCGCTTCATACTTACGAATCAATCGAGAAAATGAATCCGGGAATTTACAATGTTCTCGTCGTCGGACCCTGGTTTCACGGCGGTTGGGAACGCGGCGACGGCGATTTTCTCGGCACGGCTTACTTCGGCGCGAAAACTTCGCTCGATTATCAGAAAAATATCGAACTGCCGTTTTTCAATCATTTCCTAAAAGACAAAGGCGACATCTCGAATATCAAGGAAGTAAATTTGTTCGACACGGGCGCGAACGTCTGGCGCAGTTTTGAAAATTATGAGCCGACCGTTTCAAAAGACACCGCGCTTTATCTGACGGAAAAAGGCGGTTTGACGTTTTCGACCGACGCGCTGAAAGCGGCGGGCGGTTATAACGAATACGTCTCCGACCCGTCGAAGCCCGTTCCATACACGCAGAAAATTTCCTTGAATTATCCGAAAGATTTTATGACCGAAGACCAGCGTTTCGCCGCGACGAGACCTGATGTTCTGGTTTATCAAACCGAGCCTTTGACCGAAGACGTAACGGTCGCGGGTGCGCTCAAACCGTATTTATTCGTTTCGTCTTCCGGCACGGATTCGGATTTCGTCGTCAAACTGATTGACGTTTTCCCGAACGATTACAAATATCCCGAAGGCGTAAAACCGCCGGAAACGTCAGCGTTTTCCGTGTTCGAGCCGGGCGGCTACGAAATGCTTTTAAGAGGCGAGCCGTTTCCCGCGCGGTTTAGAAACAGCTTTGAAAAACCCGAACCTTTAACGCCGAACGAGCCGTCGAAAATCGAATTTACAATGCCCGGCATCACGCACACCTTCAAAAAAGGACATCAGATTATGCTGCAAATTCAAAGCACGTGGTTTCCGCTCGTCGCGCGTAACCCGCAAAAGTTTATGGAAAATTATCAACTCGCAACGACGGCTGATTTCCAGAAAGCGACCGAACGAATTTATTACGGCGGCAAAACCGGCTCGATGATTGTGCTGCCGATTATAAAATAGTCTTTAAAAGTCCGGTTGGAGCGCGGACGGCTCGTCCGCTATCAGAGCGAAGCGAATGATGCGCCTTTGAGAAGAAGTCGCGTGTGATTAAAACACACAACGTCGCATCCGCTCCGTTGGCGGACGAGCCGTCCGCGCTCCAATTTGATTTGAATATCACTGATGAATAAATTCATTCAGATTTTCCTCTGTTTCGCCGCGCTGATTTCACCGTCGGTTTCAATTGCTTTTGAAACCGACCAATTCAACTTGCCGCCCGAACCGCTCGCCGACATCGGCGCGGAAGTTTCATTCTACGCCGAAGATAATTTGCGGCAAGCTGTTGAAAAGATAAACGCGGAAATCACTTTGCGGGAAAATTGTCTGAAAATTCGCGCCGCGAAAACCGAAAAATCGAAATGCGGTTCGCCCGAAAAAGAGAAAGCAAGACTCGATTATCTGCGCTCGGAAGCGGCAATCGCGCGTGAGGTTTTTAATAAACTCGGCGCGGGTTTTCCGCCGTTCACTCGTTCGGGCAGTTGGATGGAATCGCATCGCTTCAACGCTCGACCGGCGCGTTATAAGACCGATTATTCCGATTCGATTTTCGCGGTTTTTCCGACCGATTATTTGACGATTAGCTCGACCGTAAATCTTTACGGCAGCGAGTTCGGAACAGACAAAATCGCGCATATTTTTCAGCAAGGCTACACATATTACCGAATTAACGAGCGCGGACTTGCCGAGAATTTATCGTCCGCCGAAGCAATAAAACGAGCAATCGAATGGGGACAAAAAAGCGAACGGACGTTTTACGGGAAATGGATTTCAGGCGTTTATTCAAACGCGGATTTATGCGCCAACTACGCCGGAATGAAATTTTATCAAAATCTGACGAGGGAAATTAAAATCGGCAGCGAAACGCGCCCGCCGATTTTGCAACTCAAAAACGGCGTTTGGAAGTTCGACGAAAACGCCGATTTATCGCCGACGTTTTTAAAGCCGTTCGTCTCCGAACATCTCAACGAAGCGTGGAATCCGTCCGTCTACACAAATCTTTTTTACTTGCGTTCTTCAGTTCGCCGCCACGTAAAAAAACGCGCCTGCGCGGAATGGCGCAAATTATATCCCGACTTTTCAAAATCGGATTTCACCGAGAAAGCGCAAAAGCTGACGCTCTGGCACGGCGAAGATTACGGCTTTACCGCGAGCGACGATTTCATCACGATTGCCGACGCTTGTTTCGACGATTAAATTTTCGCGCTTCGTTTTTTCCGCCGAACTCTGCTAATTTTGATTTAACGAAATTTATATTCAGAGGAGATTTATTTATGCCTTCGACTTCGATTATCAGCGGCGTTTTATTAATTTTGATTGGAATTTTAGGTTATGTTTTCAGCATTATTGACGGCAATACGAGTTTGACGGCGTTGATTCCCGCCGCGTTCGGTTTGCTGCTTCTGGCATTCGGCATCATCGCGCGTTCAAACGAGAATTTGCGAAAACATTTAATGCACGCGGCGGTCGTCGTCGCGCTTCTCGGATTTATAATTCCCGTCGCGCGAATCGTTTCAAAAATCAGCGACATTAAAGTTTCGCTCGCCGTTCTCTCGCAAGCGGCGATGGCTCTGGTTTGTTTATTTTTCGTCATATTGAGCGTGCAGTCGTTTGTCAACGCGCGACGACAGTCTTCTGAGGTGGAAACTGAGAGGTGAAAACTGAAAACTGAAAACTTGGAATCGAAGTGCTTTTCATATTCAATCTTCAATTCTCATCTTTCAGTTCTCAGTTTTCAGTTAATTCTATGCCGACCAAAATTGTGCAGACGGAAGACCCGGAACGCGGCAAAACTATTTTGCGCGTCGAAGGAACGATGACCGCCGAAGACGCTGTGCTGCTGGAGAAAATCGCGCTCGATTTGCGCGGGCAGTTGGAAAAAAATTTGACGATTGACCTTGCCGATTTAGATTTTTTGGACAGCGACGGTGCGCCGATTTTGAAAAGATTGGAAAGCGAACACGGTTTTGAAATCGAAGGTTTAATGATTTTTCTGCAAAAAGCGGTTGAGGAAAACGAAAAGCGAACAATCCGGCAAAAGGAAAATGCAATTAAAGGAAATAGCTGAATTTACGGACGGAACGCTCGTGGGCGACGGCGCGGCGGAAATCGTCCGCGTCGCCGATTTGGAAACAGCGCGGGAAGACGAAATTTCATTCATTGAAAAAACCGAATTTGCCGCGCGAACGAAAGCCGGTTGTTTATTCGTTCCCGAAAATTTTACCGCGCCGCTTCCCTGTTCGTTTATAAAAGTCAAAAATCCGAAACTCGCTTTTGCAAAGATTGCCGAAAAACTTCACCCGATTTCTCTGAAAAACGGCTGGCACGAAACCTTTATTGTCCGCGAAACTTCGGATGTTCGCGCGAGTTTTATCGGCGCATTTGTTACCATCGGTGAAAATTCTGACGTTGGTGAAAATTCGCAAATTTATGACGGCGTAAAAATCGGTAATCATGTAAAAATACGCAAAGGTTCGATTATTTATCCGAATTGCGTAATTTATGACAATGTGGAAATCGGCTGCGACTGTGTGATTCACGCCGGGACAATTATCGGCGCGGACGGTTTCGGCTTTGTCCGCGACGGCGAAAACGGTTATGTAAAATTTCCGCAAATCGGAACGGTCGTCATCGAAGACAATGTTGAAATCGGCGCGAATTCTTGTGTTGACCGCGGCGCGCTCGGCGAAACGAGAATCGGCGCGGGAACGAAAATTGATAATCTCGTGCAAATCGCGCACAACGTCCAAATCGGAAAAAGAGTCGTCATCGCCGCGCAGACCGGAATTTCGGGAAGCACCGTTATCGAAGACGACTGCGTTATCGGCGGACAAGTCGGAATGGGCGACCACGCGCGGGTTTTGAGCGGCGCGATTATCGGTTCGCAAGCCGGAGTTTTGCCGGGAAAAATCGTCCGCGCCGGAGTTTGGTGGGGAACGCCCGTCCAACCGCTCGACGAATATAAACGACAAAACGCGTTGGTCAAAGGCATCGCTCGTTTGAAAGATGAAGTCAAAGAATTAAAAAAACAACTCGCCGAATCAAAGGAAAAATATAATTCCTTGAACTCATAATTTATTCAAATCAAAGCGGATTTTGCACTTTCTTTTTACAGGTGTTAGCATAAAAGCCAATCTAAAGGAGGAATTTTTATGGTTAAATTTGCATTACTCGCAAAATTGAAAGCGAAATCCGGCAAGGAATCGGAAGTCGAGGAATTTTTGAAAAGCGCAGTTCCGATGGTCGAAGCCGAAACGGGAACGAAAACTTGGTATGCGATTAAATTCGACGACTCGACCTTCGGAATTTTCGACACATTCGACGATGAAGAAGGGCGCGACGCGCATTTGAACGGAAAGGTCGCCGCCGCTTTGATGGCGAAAGCGGACGAGCTTTTCTCGGAATCGCCGGACATTAAAAAGTTGGACGTATTAGCCGAAAAATGAAAATCACAAAATATATTCATTCGTGCTTAGTCATCGAAAAAGGTCTGGACAGAATTTTATTCGACCCCGGACTTTTTTCGTTTGTCGAAGGCGCGGTCAAGCCGAATCAATTTCAAAATATACAGGCGATTCTTCGAGATTTGAGCGAAAAAAAAATCCTCTTGGGATTCAAATCAAATATACGTTACCGAAACCATTGCTAATTTAATCGTCGAATATATTTATGAAACAATGTCCTTTGTGCCGACGCACTTATACAGACGAAACTCTGGCATTTTGTTTGGAAGACGGCTCGCCGCTCGTCGCGCAGATTGATTCCGAAGTAACGCAGCAATACATTCCCGCCGCGACCGAGCGATTTGAAACTCCGCGCACTTTCGCACCGCCGTCGCAGGAAACTTTTCAAATTAATCTGCCTTTGAATCAATCGCCGCCGCGCCGCAGTAAATTTTGGATTGTTCCAGCCATCGTCGGCTTGCTGTTTTTGATTGTCGGCGGCAGCGTCGCCGTTTTTCTGCTGACGAAAGATAAAACCGATAAAAAATCGCTCGACACGACCGTTCGCACAATCGCCGCCAACGCTGCCGATAATGCTAATAAACCGACTCCATCGCCGACCGCAACAAAACCCGCGTCGTTCAAACTCGTCAACACTTGGGAATCCGATGTCAACGAACAAGGCGTTAAAACGCACATTATTTACACCTTCAACGCCGACGGAACTTCCAAAGCATTTTTCAAAACATCGCGCGGACAGACGGGAAAAGACACCGGCACATGGCAATTTTCCGACAACACGCTTTACGAAAGATTTTCAAACGGCGTATCCGGCAAAAGCTCGCTTCGATGGATTGACGACGACACTTTCGAGATAACCATCATAGACAACGGCACGCCCGCATATAGCGGTTTGAAACGCACATACCATCGCAAATCCTGAATCGAAAACTTTGGGCGCGTTCTAAGAGTAACAGCTTGAGCCGTGAAATTTCGCCGCATCGCACGGCTAAAACCTAATGGCATAAGTTAAGACAAAAGAATAAGAATGATTGCCACAAAAAGGCGCAAAAAGCTCAAAAATGAAAATTTGTTTTATTCATAATTTTGTGTTTTTTGTGCGTTTTTGTGGCTGTTTTCTTAACTTAATGCCATCGAGATTAAGACGTTAACCTAAATCTCCAAACAATTTTTTAATTCTTCCAAAATCGCTTCCGCCGCCCGCCGCGCCGCGCCGCCGTGTCCGAGCGTTTCGGTGATTTCCTTCAGCTTTTCGCGCATCGCTTTATTAACTTGTGAGTCCAGCAATCGGAAAAGTTCTTCGCTCAAACTTTCCGCCGTGAATTCTTCCTGAATCAATTCCGCCGCAATTCTTTCCCGCGCGACCAAATTTATCAAACCGAAATGCGGAACATTGATGAGCGGGCGCAGCAATTTATAATTGACGGCGGAAGTTTTATAAACAATCGCCATCGGCACACCTAAAATCGCCGTCTCCAGCGTCGCCGTGCCGCTTGCCACCGCTGCCGCGTCCGAAGCATTGACGGCTTCCCAAGTTTCGTTTTGGACGACGATTAAATTTTTTGGCGGATTGACAATTTTTTCTTTTGCTTCTTCAATTTCAGACGTTTTGCGCGTTGCGGCGAGCGCGACGACGAATTGAATCGGCGGATTTTTTTCCGACATCAGCGCGGCGGCTTCGAGCATCACGGGCAGAATCAGCGCGATTTCTTTGTGTCGGCTTCCGGCAAGCAGAGCGATTATCGGTTGCGCCGAATCCAAATTATATTTCGCGCAAAACCCGGCTTTTGTCAGTTTCGATTTGACTTCGCCCGCGAGCGGATTGCCGACGTATTCGGCGTGCGAAATTCCCTGCCGCGCATACCAATCCGTTTCAAACGGCAAAATCGTTAAAAGCAAATCAACCGATTTCGCAATCGTTTTAACGCGATATTTACGCCACGCCCAAAGCTGCGGCGAGATGTAATAAATTATTTTTAGCCCGCGTTTTTTTAACGCTTTGGCGAGTTTTAGATTGAAGTCTGGAAAGTCAATCAAGACAACCGCGTCGGGTTTTCTTTTTATCGCTTCCGTTTTTAAACGCTTGAATGCCCGCAGAAACATCGGCAGAGCAAGGGCGATTTCCGGCAAGCCGACGACGGAAAAATCATCGGCGCGGAGAACTGTTTCCACGCCCGCTTCGCGCATCTTCGCGCCGGTCGCGCCGAAAAATTCAAACTTAAATTCGGGCGCAGCGTCGCGCAAAGCGCAGACGAGCTTTGCGGCGTGAGCGTCGCCCGACGCTTCGCCCGCGACGAGCATTATTTTGTAAGTTTCAGGTTTCAAGTTTCAGGTTTCGAGTTTCAGGTTCAAACTGGAATGCAAAAACTTGAAACCAGAAACCTGAAACTTTTTACGTGCGAAGTCAACCAATCGCGCTCGTCGGCGCATCAAAGCAGTTGATTTTCGCAGTTATTAAATAAATTAAATCAGACCGCTTGCTTGCAGACGCACTCTTTACCCTGTAAAATGCAATGTTTTGTGCGACAAGCAATTTTTATTTTTATATCCTAATTTATAACACGATTTTTCGGAGGCGATTTGCACGTGAAATTTCACATATATTTTGTTTTAGCCGTTTTTTTTCTGCTCGGCGGATTTTCGACCGCGCGGGCGCAGGTTGATTCGGTTATCGGTCAAGTTACCAATTCGTCGGTCGAATCTTTCGCCGGCGGCATCAGCGGCGACGGACGATTGATTGTCTTTGAATCAGCCGGCGATCTCGCCACCGAAAATCCGCGAAACGCCGACGGCAACCGCGAGATTTTTCTCTTTGACTACGCTCAAAGACGTATTTTTCAAATTACCGACACGAAAAGCCTGCGAACGGACACGACACTCGGTTTCATTCAATCCAACACAAAAGTTTCCATCGTTAATTTGCGTCCGGTCATCAGCAATGACGGACGCTGGATTGCCTTCAGTTCAAACGCGACGACCGCCACGCCGACTGTGCCGAACTCGACTAATCCGGGAAGTTTTAACGCCGAATCTTTTACCGATGCGATGGGCAATAATCCTTTGACTGCCGACGGCAATACGGAAATGTGGCTGTATCAAGTTCCGGCGACTTCGCCCGCTGATTTGTCTTTCGGCGGCGAAATTCCGGCGACGGATTTGAGCGCGGGAACTTTCACGCGCGTTACAAATACTCTGCCGAGCCGTCTGCCGGTTGCCGGTTCGGCAACGACTCCTCCGGTTGTTGGCGAAGACAACCGCGACGCGAGCATCAGCGACAATGGCAATTATATCGCATTCGTTTCAAATCGTGATTTGGTCGTGGGCGGCAACGCTTCGCCAAACGGCAATGACGAAATTTTCACGTTCGCGCGAACTTTGGGCGCGGTCAAACAAATCACCCAAACCACGCGCGGAACGCTCGCCGAACCGATTAGCAATTTAACCCCGACGATTTCCGGCAACGGTCTGCGCGTCGCCTTTCAAAGCAACGCCGACAATCCGATTATCGGAATGACGGGCGGCAGCAATTCCGATAAAAATTTCGAGATTTTCTACGCCGACATGGACGCAACCGGTGCGCCGACCGGAACACGCAAACAAGTTACGACAACTGCCCGCGTCAATGCCGGCGATATTGTCAACATCTTGGATTTAGGCAGACGAATGAGCCGCGACGGACGTTATATCGCTTTTGATTCTTATGCCGATTTAGCCGGAGAAAACAGCGGCACGAATTACTCGTCATTTGCGCTTTATTTGTATGATACGACTTTGACGACCAATGCGTTTCGACGCATCGGACCGCGCAGCGATGCCGATACTGCGGCAAGCGGCGGCGACGTTCCGCACTATGCCGGTTTCACGGACACGGACGCAAACGGCACTCCGGCGACGCTCGTTTTGGAAACGCGCGAAAATATCATTGCCGACGGCACGATTGCCGCTACCAACGATGCCGGATTGAATACGAATGCTGACCGTCCAGCGCAGATTTATTCGTATCCGTTGAATGTTCCGGCGGCTTCCGCGACTTTTACCAGATTAACTAAATTCCCGACACCGAACACTTTTATCGCCTCGACGCAGCCGCTTCCGAGCAATTCGCTACGGCGTATGACTTTTAATTTGGCATTGACGGAATTCGGCACGGGCAACAGCGATTCGAGCAGCGAAGCGTTTTATTTTCTGCTTCCGGTCGTTACGGCGCAAACTCCCGCCGTCTTTAGTTTTTCGACCGGCGCGAGCCGCATTCCCGTCTCCGCCTCACCCGTTCCGACTCCAAGTCCGACGGCAACGCCGACTCCTTCGCCTAGTCCTTCGCCGTCGCCGACTCCGATAACGCCGCCCGCCGTGCAAGGCGTTTCGCCCGGTGAATTGACGATTCTCGATTATTCCGGCGGCATCAGTCAACAAGTCGTCGCGCAGACGGCGGTCGGTTCGGTGCAGAGAAGATTTACGCTGCCGATTGAATTGAGCGGCGTAACGGTAACGGTCAATGGCGCGGCTGCCGGTTTAAAATCGGTCAGCCAAAGAAAGATTGTTTTTGTCGTGCCGCCCGGTTTGGCTGCCGTCGCTGCGGGAACTGTTTATCCGGTCGTTATAAACAACAACGGCGTAGTTTTCAGAGGTTCGGTAACTGTTGTTCCGGCGCGTCCAGACATTTTTACGTTTCTTCCCGTTCCCGCGCCCAATGGTCGCGCGAGAATTTTCAATGCGACTAATCCGGTTCTGAGAACCGAGCCGTTTGTTATTAGAACAAGGAAAATAAAAGGCGGTGTGTTTGTAGCGACGGTTTTAAGATTATATCTGACGGGCGTAAATAATATTCCTGCCGCTTCCATCAATGTGCAATTCGGAACGGGACAGACGGGAATTATGGTCGTGCCGACCGCCGCTCCGGTTCTGCGTGAGCCGGGCGTGTATTCGATTGATTTCCCGATTCCGGCAACGCTTCAAGGCGCGGGTGATTTACCGATAATCGTTACCGTTACCGTCAACGGCATTACCTACCAAAGCCGTCTCGACGATACCGCGCCGCGATTCAGAATTCTTTAACTAACAATGAGATAACAATGAGAAATGAGGCTTTTTATTAGTTCTCATTTCTCATTTCCCATTTCTCGACGTTTCTTGCCTATCGCCGACCGTTATATTATCCTTGAATAGCAATAAAAATTTTAACAAGCGAGGTTTTTCTGAAATTTAATCTGTTTCGATAATTTCTTTCAGACGGAGAATCTTTCGGAAAAAACCTTTTTGGAGTTTATAAAAATTATGTCAACAAAAGATGTTAATACGATGAAAATTGCGCCGAAAATTTGGCGCAACGGTGAGTTTATTGATTGGGAAAACGCCCGCGTTCATGTGATGACGCACGCGATTCATTACGGTTCGAGCGTGTTTGAAGGCATTCGCGCTTACAATACCGAGCGCGGCACGGCGGTTTTCCGTCTGACCGAACATATTCAACGTCTTTTGAATTCGGCGAAGGTTTATCGAATGGATGTCAAATTCAACCGCGAAGATTTATGCAAAGCCTCGGTCGAATTAGTGCGAGGCGGCGGAATGGACGAATGCTACATACGTCCGGTCATTTTTCGCGGCTTGAACGAAGAAAAACCCGCCTTCGGCGTTAATCCGTTTCCGAACCCGATTGAATGCTACATCGCGGCTTGGGATTGGGGCAAATATCTTGGCGAAGAAGCGTTAGAAGCGGGCGTTGACGTTTGCGTTTCGAGTTGGACGCGCATCACTTCAAATTCCCTGCCGGCGGTCGCCAAAGCCGGAGCGAATTATATGAATTCGCAGCTTATTAAAATGGAAGCTATTTTGGGCGGATTCAGCGAAGGCATCGCGCTCGACGACAGAGGTTACGTTTCGGAAGGTTCGGGCGAAAATCTCTTTCTCGTTAATAACGGCAAACTCGTTACGCCGCCGTTGGGAGCGTCTATTTTGCCCGGCATTACGCGCGACTCGGTTATCGAAATCGCCCGCGAACTCGGCATCGAAGTTCAGGAGACGACGATTCAACGCGCCGCTCTGTATCTGGCTGACGAACTATTTTTCACCGGCACGGCAGCCGAAATCACGCCGATTCGCACTGTTGACAGAATCACCGTCGGCGCGGGCAAGCGCGGCGAAATCACCAAACAATTACAGGACATTTTCTTCGACGTTATTCACGGCAGACGCGCCGCGCCGAAAGACGCGCCGTGGCTGACGTATGTGAATGATTCGGCGGAAAAAAAAACAGCGACCGCTTCGGGAAATGAATAATGGATAATGAAATTTGATTTTTAACGTCAAGCTCGCATCGAAATTTATTCGGCGCGAGTTTTATTTTGGCGAAATTTTTTGATGAAATTGAAAAACTTCATTCTCGAATTGACCGTTTTCGTTTGCGGCGCGTTGGTGATGATTTACGAAATCATCGGCTCGCGTCTTCTCTCGCCGTATATCGGCGCGTCAACTTACGTTTGGACGAGTTTGATCGGAGTGATTCTCGCCGCGCTCAGTTCGGGTTATTGGCTCGGCGGAAAAATCGCCGACCGGCGACCCGACGTAAAGGTTTTGTCGCTCGTCGTTTTTCTCGCGGGCGGTTTGGTTTCTTTGACAATTCTTTTTAAGGATTTATTTTTGTCTTTTATCGCCGCGTCTTCGTTCGGTTTGGAAATCAAATCGCTGCTCGCCGCGCTTTTGCTGTTCGCGCCCGCCAGCGTTTTGTTCGGCTTCGTTACGCCTTACGCGGTCAAACTGAAAATTTCCTCAATTGAAAATGCTGGCGCGACCGTCGGCAGACTTTACGCGCTTTCGACCGTCGGCAGTATCGCGGGAACTTTTCTCGCCGGATTCTTCTTGATTCCGTTTGTCGGCAGCGAAAAAACCCTTTACTTAATCGGCGCGTCGCTCATCGGTTTATCAATTACACTCGCGCCGTTTGCTTTGACGCGGTTTAATCTGGCGATTTTGATTTTGTTCGTTACGGCAATTTCGGCGAACGAGACGAAAAATTATTTTCTGCGCGAGGCGAACGATTTGCACGACGTTGACACCGAATACAGCCGCGTGCAGATTTTTCAAACCGTCGAGCCGAAAAGCAAACGAATGATTCGCGCCATCGCCACCGACCCGTTTTTTATTCAATCGGCGATGTTTTTAGACTCGGACGAACTCGTTTTCGATTACGCCGATTATTACAATCTGCTGCGGCATTTCAAACCGGACGCGCGGGAAGTTTTAATGATTGGCGGCGCGGGTTATTCGTTTCCGAAAGAATTTGTAAAAAAATACGCGAGCGCAAAAATGAGCGTCGTCGAGATTGATCCGCAAATGACGGAAATCGCTAAAAAGTATTTTCGTCTCGCAGAAAATCCGCGTCTTGAAATTATTCACGAAGACGGCAGAGCGTTTCTCAACCGCGCCGAAGCGAATCAATATGACGCGGTTTTAATGGACGCTTTCGGCTCTCTGTTCAGCGTGCCGTTTCAACTGACGACCGTCGAGGCGGTAGAAAATATCAATCGAACTTTAAAGGACGACGGCGTGGTAATTTTCAATCTCGGCGGCGCAATCAAAGGCGACGCGAGCCGATTTACGCAAGCCGAATTGAAAACATATAAAAAAGTTTTCCCGCGCGTATATCTTTTCAAAGTCAATTCCGATTACGCTGACGAGCAGCTTCAAAATCTGATAATCGTCGCCGCAAAGAAAAAAAACGACGCGCCGTTGACGAGCGACGACGCGGAAATTTCAAATCTTCTGCAACATCTCTACGACAAAAACATAGATTTACAGCCGGAAATTTTAACCGACGATCTCGCTCCGGTCGAATATTATAATTCGTTTGCTCAAAGCCGCTATCGAAGAAATGAGAAATGAGAAATAATACGAAAGTTCTCATTTCTCATTTATCTAAGTCCTTGCCCGATTTGTTGTGTTCCGAAAGTTCCGATGCCGTTTAATTTAAAGCTGAAGACGAAGCGGTTTTCGTGGCGCACGCCGACGTTAAAGTTCGAGTATTGCAGTGTAACGGCGCAACAATCGAACGCATAGCCGATGGTTGCAAGTGTGCTGATAAGCGGCGTTGTGCGGGCGACGCGGCGATTTTCAAAATCTAAGAAAAGCGAAACTCCGCCGTAAATTCCGTTATTGCGGTCGCCCAGAAAAATCGTCGGGCTGTATTGCGAACCGCGCAGCGTTCCGGCTTCCTTGCCGAATTGATTGTCGTATTGCCGCAGCGAAGGAATCAAGGTTATGGCGCGTGTGTAATAAAAAGTCTGGAAGATTTTCACGAGCGATGTATTGTAGCCGACGGTCGCCGAGATGTCGCGCAAAACGCCGGTCTGCGTGTCAATGTCCATTCTCGAATTAAAAAAGATGGTTCGCTGCGGGCGATATGTCGCGTCAATGTTGACGGGTGAAAAACGACGCGGAACGCCGCCGAAAGTGTAAAAAGTGAGCGCGGTTATCGGCTCGATTTCGTTGCGTCTGCCGGGCGTGAGCGCACCGCCGAAATTCGGATCGAAAAAGTATTTGCCGCGCACGGTCAAGGTAAAAATTTCGTAAGGCTGAACGGACAAAGGATTTTTATTCGCCTTCGGACTTTCCGCCAATTTGCGCTGCGCTTCCTTCGTAACCGCTTCGGTATAACGGCGCGTAAAAATTCGATTCGTAACGCCATATTCGATTTCGTTCGTGTCGGTCTGCGTATCTTCGTAATCAAAGCGAATAATTTTGTTGAAATTGTCCACGCCTTTTATCAAGCGATACGTTAAAAAAGGCTCGATGGTGTGGCGAAAACGAAACGCGCCGTTTTTTCGATAAAAGTTTTTCGCCAGCGCGACGGGACGAAAATCCAATTCAAATTCGCCATATTTTCTGGTTACGCTCTGCCCGACGACTTGCCGCAAATCGTTAAACGAATCCGAATAATACGTTACTCGCGTGCCGGCGGTCGCCGTCAAAGTAAAGTATTTGAAATCGAGCGGCGCGGTGATTTGCGGATGAACGTCGAGTCGCTGCGAAAGTTTATTCGTGTTCACCGGATCGTTGCCGGCAATTTGACGGTAAAGCGCAACGTCTTCGACTTCCTCGCGGCGCGAAATTCCTTCGACGCTTGTTTTAAAGGAGAAATAAACATTCTTCAAAAACGGAATCGGGCTGGGACGTTTCTCGAATTCGACGCTCGGCAGATTGCGCGTTTTGATACGCACGTTCGGAATCGAAATCACCTGCGAACGCGCCAGCAAATTCAGCGTGTAATCGCTCCAGCTTTTGGTAACATACGCTTGCGAAACTTCAATCGGCGAAATGATTTGCTGAATGCCGTCGGAGAAAACCTGCCGGAAGGCGAGATTCGATGTCAAGCGAACATTGGCAACGGCGGCAAAGCCGTTCGAGAAAAAATGCACGCCGTCGGCATAAACCAAACTGCCGCCTTGGTCGGGATTTTGCGAGCTTTTTTTTACGCCGAAAATTCTGTCTTTGACGGCGTAGAACCCAAAATTAAAAAACGAGCGCGAATTGGCGCGGGTGCGAAAATCCGCGCCGTAACCGATGCCGCGGGCGGCGTATAAATCGGCGCGAAAAGTTACGTCCGCGCTGCGTCCGAGAGTTTGATAATAAGCGGTCGAAAAACGAAAACCGGTTCTGCCGGAAAAGCCGAAACTCGGCGTGAGAAAACCCGACGCGCGGTCGCGTTTTTTTATCGGAATCGAAGCGTAAGGCAGAGGCACGAGCGGCACGTCTTTGACGCGAAATTTCGCGCCGAAGAGTTTTACTTTGTCGTTTGGTTTGATAATCGCCTTGCTCGCCGTAAAACTCCATTTCGGCACGTTGTCTTCGCAGGCGGTAAATTTTCCGTTGCTAACGACGAATTCGTTTTCGCCGGTTCTTTCCACGCGGTCAGCCGTAAAATACAAAACCGTGCCGTCGTTGGTTTGATTGGTAAAGCCGGTTGATTCGACGAAATAACCGAGTTTCGTGCGATAATTAAATTCGCCGCGCGAGCCGGTGATGCGCTGGTCTTCGCCTTCGTCGAAGATGACGTTTCCTTCGGCGATTATTTTTTCTTCGGCTTCGTAAATCGAGATTTTATCGGCTTGCAGACGATAATTTCCGTAACGCACGTCAACGTCGCCCGAATGCACGACGACTTTTTTTCCGTTCACGTCCTCGACGGTTTGGTGTTTTGAATAAACGACTAAATCTTCGCCGCCGCCTTCGGGTTTGTAATTTGAATCGCGCGGTTTTTTCGGGGCTTTGATGTCTTGTTCGGGCGCAATCGGATTGACGTTCGTCGTATCGGTCATCGGATTGGCAACTTCTTTTTCGACCGGATTCGCCTGCTGCGCGTCGGCTGAAAACGCGAACAAAAGGATGGCGAAAAAAACGAACTTTACGGATTTATGAAGATTCATCGCGTTCACTGTCTGGCAGCTTTGATGCTATCACGAATACAGATAAAAATTAAAAGTTAGGAAGATTTCACCACAAAGTTACGAAGCCAAGAAGGACACTAAGTTTTGAATAATTTTCTTTGTGTTCTTAGTGCCTTTGTGTCTTTGTGGTAAAAATAAAATATGAAACCGAACATCTTAGTTGTCGAAGACGAAGAATTGATGCGCTCGATTCTCCGGCAGTTGCTTGAGACCGAAGGCTATCGCGTTCTGTCAGCCGACAGCGCGGAAAACGCTCTGGAAATTTTTTCCGCCAACGAAGTCGCCGCTACTTTGACCGATATAAAAATGGCTGGAATGGACGGGCTGGAATTGCTCGACCAAATCAAGCGCATTGACGCGGACGCGCTCGTCGTAATTATGACGGCGTATTCGTCGGTTGATTCGGCGATTGCCGCGCTTCGCAAAGGCGCATTTGATTACATTACAAAACCGTTCGTCAACGAAGATTTGCTGCAAACCGTCCGCAACGCGATTCAGACGAAAGAGCTTTTTCGGGAAAATCGCGCTCTGCGCCGCGAACTCGACAAACATTACAGTTTCGGAGAAATCATCGGCACGAGCGAGGCTTTGCAAAAAGTTTTTCGCGTTGTCGAAAAAGTCGCCGACACGAACGCCAGCGTTTTAATAGAAGGCGAAAGCGGCACGGGCAAAGAATTGATTGCCAGAGCGATTCATTACAAAAGCCGACGCGCCGCGAAATCTTTTCTCGCCGTCAACTGCGGCGCGCTGCCGGAAAGCATTTTAGAGAGCGAATTATTCGGACACGCGAAAGGCGCGTTCACCGGCGCGACCGCCGACAAAAAAGGTTTATTTCGTTCCGCCGACGGCGGCAGCCTTTTGCTCGACGAAATCGGCGAGATGTCGCCAGTCCTGCAAGTGAAACTTCTCCGCGCCTTGCAGGAACACGAAGTTACGCCCGTCGGGTCAAGCGTTCCGGTGAAATTCGACGCGCGAATAATCGCTGCGACAAACAAAAATCTTGAAACCGAAGTCGCCGAAAATCGCTTTCGGGAAGATTTGTTTTATCGCTTGAACGTCATCGAAATTTCCCTGCCGCCGCTTCGCGCGAGGCACGAAGACATTCCGCTTCTGGCGAAACATTTCGTCGCAAAATTCGCCAAAGAGCAAAACACGCCGGAAAAAACCATCACGCGGGAGGCGATGTCCGCGCTCGTCAATCACACTTGGCAAGGCAACGTCCGCGAACTCGAAAACGCTATCGAACGCGCTTTTATTTTGAGCAATGACCAAATAGAGATGGAAAATCTGCCGCCGAAAATAAAAACGGGCGCGGCAAATAATTTCGAGATGCGCGACCCGGAAGGCTTGCGTCCGACGCTCGAAGAAATGGAACGCCGCTATATTTTGGAAATTTTAAAGTCGGTTAACGAAGAAAAAACCGCCGCCGCCGAGATTTTGGGCATTGACCTTTCGACGCTTTATCGAAAGCTAAAACGCTATGAAGAAATTTGAATTTCAAAATGAAGTTAATTCCAGCACGAAATAATCCGTATCGTTAAGGCGCGTCAATCGTCCGTTGATAAAAGGCGTTTGGAAAAAATCGTTAGCGGCATATTCTACGCCTTTCAAAGATTCGTCGCCGGTTTCCTGACTCTTGGCGACGAGTTCGGGTGGAAACCAACTTTCCGCGTCAATATCGGCGGGCGCGGGCGATTTATATTTTTCGGCTCGCGCGATAATTTGATTAGCATCTTCGGAAGAAAATTTCAAAACGGCGACGAGTTTTTTCTCGTTCGGCGCGGGAGATTTATCAAACGGCGGCGCGGAATTTTTATCGTTTAAATTAACTTCGCTGTAAGTCGCTTCTTCGGGCGTGTAAGGCAATTTGACAGTTTTGCCGAGTTCTTCGATGTCATCTTTTGCGGTAATTTCCGTTTTGGAATTCGATGTTTGATTGGTGTTCGGCGCAGACGAATTTACATTGACGTTTTTATTTTCCGCGCAGCCGTTCAATAAAAAAACGCTCACGGCAAAGCTGAAAAACAATTTTGCTTTGAGAATTTTCATTTCGTCATTGTAGAAAGATTGCCGGCAGATTGCAATTTCCCGTTTGCTCGTTGTCGCTTATAAATTGTTTCTAATTTTAATGCGACGCTTTTACTCAGACGAATCCACGCCTGAAGCGTACGGACTCGATGACATTCCCGGCATTTTGATTCAAGGCAAAACTTTTACCGAAAAAAGATGTAATGCCTGATAACAAGCATTACATCTTTTTTAAGAAATGCGAAAAGATAACATTTCGTTTTTCTTTCGCGCTAAAGTTTCCTTTAGAAATTATAACGCACGCCGAATTGCAGTTGACGAGACGGTGCTGCCGAAGTAAAACCGAGCGGCGAAGTTGACGATACGCCTTGTACTCCTCTCGCGTTGATCGGAATTACGCGGGTCGCGCTCGCGCAATTCGGATTGCTTGCAAAATTAGCGACGCAAGCCGTTCCGACAATGTTATTGATGCCGTTGTAATTGACGTGATTGAACAAGTTAAACGCTTCAAAAGTCAATTCGAGATAACGCTGCTCCTTAACGAAAAAGCGACGCGCCAAACGCATATCGAAACTATAATACGGTTCGCCTTTGCCGGTATTTCTGCCCGCGCCCGCCGGTCGGTCATTATACAAACGGCTGTCATTATTCGTATCCGTTCCGATCAGCAGATTAAACGGACGACCGCTGCCCGCCGTAAAAATGGGCGAGAAAACAAAGTCTTTGAGAAAAACATTCTTCGACGGACTGAGTAAAACGGCACTAATTACCGCGCGATGCCGCTGGTCAAAAGCTGAAAGACTCCGGTCGGCGCGCACATTAAGCGGATTTTGCGCTAAATAATCGGTGTTAAAATCGGTTGACTCGTCAATTGATTTCGACAAAGTGTAATTAGCGTTAATGCTGTAATTGCGCGAAAACCGTTTGGTAATCTGAATCGTTCCGGCGTTATAGAAAGTATTGGCGACCGATTGATATTCCGCATCAAGTGCGAAACGCGGCAAAGTTACCAAAACGGGAACGCCCGGAATCGAATATTGCGCGACTTGCGTTGCCGCTAAAATCGGTTGTCCGGTGAACGGGTTGGTGCCGGTTACCGCATATTGACGCACGTCAACCGGACGAACAATATGAACGCCGCGCGTGAATAGATAACTGATTTCGGCGGCAAAACCGTAACCCAAATTTTGCTGAACCGCTAAGCTGGCTTGATAAGTTTCGGGATTTTGGAAATTCTGCCCGATACGAATGCGCGCTTCGAGCGGTCTGCCCGGCGCGGTATTTAATCCGAATTGCGTCAAATCCGAAGCGACAATTTGCCGCCTCGAAGGTGAAAGTGGGTCAATAATTCCCTGTGCGAGCAGCGTTTGATAAATAGCGGCTGAACTGTATGAACCCGGAAGATTGATTGCCGAAACGACGATATTAATGTTATAAGGCTGCGTTCCCGAAGCCAAAGTGTTAGCAACATTGGTGATTTGATTATCAATTTGTCCGGTAAAAATCCCCGCGCCGCCGCGAATAACGGTTTTCGCATTATTGAAAATATCCCACGAAAAACCGAAACGCGGCTGAAAATTATTTTTGTCGAGCGGCACCGGCGCGGCTTCGTTTTGAATAAAATAACGCAAACCGTAGTTGAGCGTTACATTCGGACGCACTTTCCAAGTGTCCTGTCCGAAAACGGCAAAGCGTTGGCTGCTGCTGGCAAAATAAGGAAGCCCGAAACCCTGTTGATAAACTTGCGGCAGATTAAAATTATAAGCCTGCAGCGAATTGATAGTGCTGGAAGTCGTGTTGCTCAAAGTAGTTCCTAAAAGTGCCGCCTGCGCCGGTGTAATTACTCCGGCTGCCGCATCTGCGCCGATTTGCTGTCCGATTGCCGTTCGCTGAGCGGCTGAAAACAAGATGGCAAACGGCAGTGCGCCAAACCGGAATGTTCCCGGCAGAAAAGTTTCCGAATTGGTCGAAACGCGCTGCAACTGCACGACTACGCCGGTTTTGATGGTATGCGAACCGCGAACGAGCGAAAGCGTGTCGGCGATGTCAAACTGTTTCGTGTAACTGTTTGACGGCAGAAAAATATCGCGTCCGAAATTTCCGAAACCGAGAATATTTATTTCCGGTCCAATCGGATCGTTCGGTGTTGCTTTCAAATTATAGTAATAAAATTGAGCGCGAATTTCGTTGATGGTCGTAGCATCGAAAATATGATTTTCAGAAACGAGAATTCCCGCGCTGGGAGATTTGAGTGAATGACCGCGCGAAACCGCGTTTAACGCTCCGGTCGCCTGATTTTCACTCTTTGAACGGGCATAATTAACACGCGCAAATGCCGTGTCGGAACTACCGAATGTATGGTCAATTCGACCTGAGAAGATGGCGTTCGTGTCTTTTGCTGGAAATTGTCCGTTAGTTGCGGCATAAAGATTTGCCGTTCGCGGGCTGGCGACGGTTAGACCGCCGCGAATGCCGGCAGCCAAAGGCGCAAAAGCCGCGCGACCCGCCAGATAATTCAAGAAGAAAGTCTGGTCGCTGGCAACATTCGCCGGAGCGAGTTTTAAACCGCTGGTTAAAGAATCGTTAAGCGTTACGAAAGATGTCAGCCGCTGTCGTAATCCTTCAGCCGATACGAAAAAGAATGTCTTGTTTTCAACTATTTTGCCGCCGAATGAACCGCCGAACTGTTGACGGCTGAACGCTGATTTGCCGTTCGGATTAAAGTCGAAAGCGTTACGCGCGTCAAAAACTTTGTCGCGGAAATAGCCGAACGCGCTGCCGTAATAACTGTTGTTGCCGGTTTTAGAAACGATATTGATAACGCCGCCGGACGCTCCGCCGAATTCGGCGGCGTAACTGTTGCGGTCAACCTGAAATTCCTGCACCGCTTCCTGACTGACGACATCGCGTGCGCCGCCCGAAGGCGTGTCGGCGGTCGAACCGTCCACGTTTATCGAGTTGCCGCGCCCGTTATTGCCGCCGAACGATAAACCCGATTGCGGTGTCTGGACAACGCGAAAATCGGTCGAGTCGTTAATATTATCGGCATCGATTACGCCCGGTGTCAGAAGCGCGAAATCCAAAAAGTTGCGACGATTAATCGGTAAATTATTTAGCTGTCGCGCACTGATAATCGTTGACTGCTGCGTTCTTTCAGTGTCAACCAATTGCTGTTCGCCAGCCACCACATCTACCGTCGCGCCGACCGAACCGACGGTCAATTTAACATCGAGTGCCGATTGCTGTCCAACTTCGAGCAGCACGTTATTTATCGTATTCGGCGCGAAACCCGACGCTTCGACCTTAACCGTATAAGTGCTTGGCAAAAGCGAAAGAATTACATAATTTCCGTTACTGTCGGACGTTACGGTGCGCGATGTTCCTTTGCCGCTATCAACCGCCGTAACCGTCGCGCCGCTGACCGCCGCGCCGTTGACATCGGTTACAATACCTCTTAACTCAGCCGTCGCTGTCGCTTGCCCGTAAATGTTCATCAAACACAAACCGAAAAACATTCCGAACCAAATTGCCGCTATTGATTTTTTCATTGTTTTACCTCGATACATTCAATTAAATTTTCAAATCATTTTTTCAACAGAAATATTTTAACTTTGCTGTTGACGTTAGTTCTCCTGCCCAACAAAATTACTCAGCCGAACAATAAGATTTTCTTTTTCTAATTCTAGTATCCAACTTGAATTTCATTCTCTCCCGATTTTAATTTTCGCCGCACCGCAAACCTTTCATTGCCATTTCGCAAACGTCCCGGCAAACTTTCTCGACTGACATTTTCCCCTTCGGGCTGAACCAGCGCGAGAGCCATATAATCATTCCGAGCAAAGTAAAAGTCGCGGTCGTTTCGTCAATATCCTGCAATTTACCTTCAGATTTAAGCTCAATCAAAGTGCTTCTGATAAAATCGAAATACTCGCGTCGCCGCTTCAGCGTTTCTTCGCGGTGGGAAAATTTCAGTTCGTTGTCTTCGTGCGAAATGATAGTTACCGAATGATTTCCGCCAGCCGTTAGTCGAGCGTGATTTAAAATAATAAATCGCAGACGTTCTTCCGCGTTTTCAATCGAACGAGCGGGCGTTAAAACCTCGTCTTTCACGCTGTCTAAACCGAGATTGATAATTTGAAAGAGCAAATCCTGTTTGCTTTCGACGTAATAATAAAGACCGGCTTTAGTCATATTCAGCGCGTCGGCAATATCGTTTAGCGAAGTCGAATTATAGCCTTTTGTAAAGAAAATCTGCGCCGCCGTTTGATAAATCTCCCGCGCCCGATCTTGACTTTTCTGTGTGCCGTTTTTAGCCATCGAAACGTGCGGAATAACGCTTTATACAGTCAGCCCGCAACTTTCATTTTCACTTGTTTGAAAAATTTTCTGTGGTAGTTTTTTCCTTACCGTTCGGTAGAATTTTCTAAAAGTTAAATAATAATTCAATAATTGTCAAGGACTATTTACTAAATAGTCCGCAACTGCCGTTGATAAACTCGCAACACGCAAGAATTTGCCGCTCAATCGAGTTTATTTCAAACTCAAAAGCGGAAATTTCGCCGTTTTTTTTCTTGAATACTAAAGGAATCGGATTATTTCGGGAAAGTTTTTGATACGGAATTTTAATCTTTTTTCTTGGTTTCTAATCCAAATTTTTGAAGTAACCACTTTAAAACTGCTTCTTGGTCTTTGATTGTCGCTCGTCTAATTTGGGCGAGGAGATGAATTTGATCTGGTTTTGGCAATGCCGTATTTTGCAAACCTTCATTACAATTTGTGCAAACGGCGCGAAGATTTTGCGCTGAATCGTCGCCGCCTTTTGATTTGTCGAGAATATGCCCCATTGTTAATCTAACGGTTCGGTTGCTTCCAAATGGATCAGGATCGCCTGCCGCAACTCCGCACATTTGGCAAGTGTAACCGTTTCTTTCAAGCACCCAAGCACGGGTTTCTTTTGAAATTCCGCGAGCAAATGCCGGAACTCGTTTGTCGGTTTCCATTAAATATTGATTGGGTTTTAAATTTGCGCGGTCTTTATGGGAAAGAATTTGATAACCTTCTTCGTTTCGCAACTCACGAACTCTTCGCGCCCATTCGACCGCGCCGCCGCTCGCTTTCTGAATATCCTTTGATTCAAGAATTTTGCCGATATTGTTTAAGAAATACTCAAGAATTAGCTGTTTTGAACCGGGTTTTCGAGCCATATTTTTTTAGAACTAAACTTCAGCAGATTTTTTCAATTCGGGTTGAATAACACTTGCGCTTTTTTTGCCCATTTGAACATATTTCGGATTTAATTCGATTAGGACTGCTTTGCGATGTAATTCGTTTGCCACAATTCCGGTTGTGCCAGAACCGCCAAACGGGTCAAGAATCAAATCGCCTTTACGAGAACTCAAAAGAATACAACGACGAGCCAACTCACGCGGAAATGTTGCCGGATGTCCGTTTCTAGTCGAATCGGGACTGAGAATCCAATAATTACGCAAGTTCGCGCCGCTTTCTTCTCTCACGCCGTTCGGATCGTAAAAATATTTCGGTGATTTTGAAAACAGAAAAATTTCTTCCGTCGCATTCGTCGGTCTGTTTTTCACACTTTCAGGCATCGGATTTTTTTTAATCCAAGTTATTTTCGATCTCAAAATCCAACCGTCAGATTGTAAAGCGAACGCGACACGCCAAGGCATTCCGAATAAATCTCTGTCTTTTAATCCCCAACAATCAGGAACTTTACAGTTTCGTTTTTGAATTAGTTTTTTTGTATTGCCGACCGCCGCATTCGGTCCGGGTTTTCCGACTCCGCCGTTTCTTGCGTAACCATCGCCGACATTGAGCCACACAGTTCCGTCTTTTCTAAGAACACGGCAAACTTCACGAAAAATTTTTACTAGATTTTCAACATAAATTTCCGGCGAAGATTCCGCGCCGATTTGCGCCGGATGATCGTAGTCGCGCAATCCCCAATAAGGTGGTGATGTAACACAGCTTTGGACAGATTCAGCCGCCAATGTCGGTAAGACTTTAAGACTGTCGCCATTCAAGATTTGCAAATTATTCATTGTGATTATTTTGACTTAAAGCGTGTGGACAATCAATTATTGAATTAAAGTTATGATAAATTCAATTTAAACTTTTTCCAAAAACTTCAAAATTACTTTGATGAATTTTGGGTTGGGTCAGCCGTGAAAATATGACTTGAATTTTCGAGTTCGACGAGTTTTGAATTTACCGTTTCTTCTAAAGCGGACTAATCATAGATAATATTTTTCAACTATGAATCGAAAACAAGCGGCTTGGTATGCGCTAACAATTTTGTTTGTCATCAACGCGCTGAATTTTTTCGACCGACAGATAATCGGCGCGGTCGGCGAGCCGATTCGGAAAGAATTCGGTTTAGGCGACGCTTCGCTCGGCGCGTTAAATACAGCTTTTACATTGCTTTACGCAATTATCGGTTTGCCGCTTGGAAAATTGGCGGACAAATACAGCCGCAAAAAGATTTTGGCAGTCGGCGTTTTTATCTGGAGTTTGATGACGACAGCTTCGGGGCTTGCGAGAAATTTCTGGCAAATTTTTGCGATGCGTTTGGGCGGTGGAGTCGGCGAAGCGACGTGCGCTCCGGCGGCGAGTTCTTTGATCGGCGATCTTTTTCCCACGGAAAAACGCGGCAAAGCGATGTCGTTTTTTATGCTCGGTCTGCCCGTCGGTCTGGCTTTAAGTTTTGCGGTCAGCGGCGCGGTGGCGAAAAATTACGGTTGGCGGGCAGCGTTTTTCGTTGCCGGATTGCCCGGACTTTTATGCGTTCTCGCCGTGTTTTTTATCAAAGAACCGAAACGCGGCGCGGTTGAAACGATTGATGTCGGCGGACGCAAGCGCGAAGGTTCGACCATAAAACTTATAGTTACAACGCCGACGATGATCTGGCTGATTATTTCCGGCGCACTGCATAATTTTATAATGTATGCGCTCAGCGGCTTTATCACGCCTTACCTGATGCGCCATCACAAACTCGACATCGCGCAGGCGAATTACGCGGCGACGATTATTTACGGTTTGCTCAGTGTGCCGGGACTTCTGCTCGGCGGTTTTGTCGGCGATTGGGCGAAAAGAAAACGTCCCGACGGCGCACTTTTAATCGCAACTTTGGCGATTTTGCTTTCGATTCCATTTTACTTTTTCTCAATCGGCATCGCTTCCGGCGAATATGTTACATTCGCCGCGCTGATCGGCACGAGCGTCGCGCTGATGTATTTTTATTATTCGATTGTCTACGCAACAATCGCCGATGTAACCGAACCAGCTTCGCGCGGCACGGCGATGGCGGTTTATTTTCTGGCGATGTATCTTTTGGGCGCGTCGCTCGGACCATATATCATCGGCTTGATTTCGGATTATTTTACAACGCAAGCCGCTATCGCCGCCGGAATTACAGAATTTACCGCCAAAACGCTCGAACCATTTCGCGGCGCGGGACTTCGCTCGGCAATGTATATCATTCCGATTTTAAGCGCGGCTTTAACTTTAGTTTTATTCGCCGCTTCGCGCACGGTGAAAAAAGATGTCGAGAAAATAAACGATTGGATGAGAGAGAATAGAGAAAGCTAAAAGACTGGAGCGGAAGCGGCGGAACGACGTTTGGCTACAATTCAAATTTAAGTTAAAGCAAGGTTTTTTCGCACTTGCGCTCCAGTCGAAAATAAATTATGACCGCCAAAATTCCGAGAAATAAAGAAAACGATTACACGCGCGAAGCCGCCGAAAACAGACGCGAATTTGCGAAAGAGCAGACGAACGCTGAATTAAATCACGTCGGAGAATATTCATTTGATCCGTCGGTTTTGCCGGGAAACATCGAAAATTTTATCGGTGCGGCGCAAGTTCCGATTGGGCTTGCGGGACCGCTTCTGGTCAACGGCGAATATGCGAAAGGAGAATTTTATGTTCCTTTAGCGACGACCGAAGGAACTCTGGTAGCGAGTTACAATCGCGGAATGAAACTGCTTAAAGAATCTGGCGGCGTAACCGTTACGGTCGTTGACGACGCGATGCAGCGTGCGCCGGTTTTCGTGTTTCCGTCGGCGCGTGAGGCGCAGAAATTCGGCGTTTGGGTGAAGGAAAATTTCGACAAAATCAAACGGCAATCCGAAACGACGACGAGCGTCGGAAAACTGCGCGACATTCAGCAATTTCCGGCGAGCAAGTTTCTATATCTGCGTTTTAATTACACGACGGGCGACGCGGCGGGGCAGAATATGACCGGCAAAGCGACAAAGGCGGCGTGCGATTGGATAATGAAAACTTATGCGGGCATCGAGCATTATCAACTCGAAGGCAGCATCGCCACCGACAAAAAATCTTCGTGGATGAACCGCATTCACACGCGCGGCAAAAAAGTCATTGCCGAAGCGACGATTCCGGCGAAAGTTTTGCAGGAAATTATGCGCGTTTCGGTCGAGCAAATTTTCGCCGCGCGTCTGCGTTCGCAACTCGGCGGATTTTTAGCGGGCGCGAACAACAACGGCTCGCATTCGGCAAACGGAATTACGGCGATGTTTATCGCCTGCGGTCAAGACGCGGCGAATGTGTCGGAATCATCCGCCGCGCTCGCTTACGCGCACATTACAGAAAATGGGGATTATTATTATTCGCTGACGATTCCGGCTTTAATCGTTGCAACTTACGGCGGCGGAACAGGTTTGCCGACACAGCGCGAATGTCTGGAATTAATGGATTGCTACGGCGCGGGCAAAGCGAAGAAATTTGCCGAGATCGTCGCCGGAACGGTTCTCGCCGGAGAATTATCTTTGGGAAGCGCGGTCGTCGCCGACGAATGGGTTTCGTCACACGAACAGCTTGGGCGAAATCGGTAAGAAAGAAATTTTAGCCACAGATTTACACAGATAAACCCAAGAGAAGAAAAGAGAAAAGAAAAAGCAAATTTTTATCCTTTTTTTTTATCCGTTTCCATCTGTAAAAAAATCTGTGGCTAAATATGCTTTAAAATAATTCAAAAGATTCAGCAAAGTAGAATTTATGATAAAATCAAGTGTTAAATTTTCATCAAAATAAATTGGACAAAGGTTAAATTATGACACCTGAAATTAAAGAAGCGACATCAACGGCGGAACAGGAAAAACAGCAGTGGGAAGCGGAAACTCTGCGTAAAGTTTTGGACAAAAAGGCAGAGCGCAAAAAGAGTTTTGAAGGCGTTTCGCTCGAACCTGTCGAGCGGCTTTACACCGAAGCCGACGCGGAAAATTTGGAAGTCGGCTTTCCCGGCGAATACCCGTATAAGCGCGGCATTCATCCGACGGGTTATCGCGGAAAATTGTGGACGATGCGGCAGTTTGCGGGGTTTTCGTCGCCGGAAAAAACCAATGAACGCTTCAAATATCTGATGTCGCAAGGTCAAACAGGGCTTTCGACGGCGTATGATTTGCCCGCGTTGATGGGACTTGACGCGGATTCGCCGCTCTCGGAAGGCGAAGTCGGCAAATGCGGCGTGGCGGTTTCTTCGTTCGCTGATTTTGAGGTTTTGTTTGATGGAATAAACCTCGAAGACGTAACCGTTTCGCAGACGATCAACGCGCCGGCTTGGATATTTCTGGCGTTTTACGTCGCACTCGCCGAAAAACAGGGTTGCGATTTCAAGAAGATTTCCGGCACACTGCAAAACGATATTTTGAAGGAATATATCGCGCAGAAGGAATGGATTTATCCGATCAAACCGGCGATGAAACTGGTCATTGATACGTTTGAATTCTGCTCGCAAAATCTGCCGAAATACAACCCGATTTCCGTTTCCGGCTATCACATCCGCGAAGCCGGTTCGACGGCTTTGCAGGAATTGGCGTTCACTTTGCGCGACGGCGTGGAATATGTCAAATACGGCGTGGAACGCGGGATGGACGTTGACGAGTTCGTGCCGCGCATCTCGTTTTTCTTTAATTCGCACAACGACTTTTTCGAGGAAATCGCCAAATTCCGCGCCGCGCGAGTTGTCTGGGCAAAGACGATGAAAGAGCGTTTCAACGCGAAAAATCCGCGCACGATGCAGATGCGTTTTCACACGCAAACCGCCGGAGTTTCCTTAACTTCGCAGCAGCCTTTGAACAACATCGCCAGAGTTGCGATTCAGGCACTCGCCGGAGTTCTCGGCGGCACACAATCTCTGCACACCGATTCTTACGACGAAGCACTTGCGCTGCCGACCGATCAAGCCGCGTTAATCGCTCTGCGAACACAGCAAATTATCGCCGAAGAAACCGGCGCGGCGAACACGGTTGACCCGCTCGGCGGTTCGTATTACGTCGAATCACTGACGCAGAAAATGGTTGACGGCTGTTTCGATTATTTCGACAAAATTGACGGATTCGGGGGAATGGTCGAAGCCGTCGAAGCCGGTTTCCCGCAGCGCGACATCCAGGAATCGGCGTATCAATACCAAAAAGCCGTCGAACGCAACGAACAAACCATCGTCGGTGTCAACAAATATTTTATGGAAGACGAACTCTCCATAACCAACATTTTGCAGATTGACGAAACCGTCCGCGAAACGCAGTTGGAAAGATTGGAACTGACGAAAACCAACCGCGACAACGGCGCAGTCGCCAATGTTTTGGAAAAACTCAAAAAAGGCGCGAAAGATAATGTTAATCTGATGCCTTTGACAATTGAAGCAGTCAAAGAATACGCGACGGTTGAGGAAATCTGCACGGCTTTGCGCGATGTTTATGGGATTTATGAAGAACCGGCTTTTTAACAAATGAGAAATGAAATAATTGAGTTAATCTTTAAAGTTGCCAAAGAGAAAAACGCTTTCGATGCTTTGGAAAAATATCTTTTGAATATTTCTCAGAAAAAATTGGGCGAAAATATTATCGAATGCGGAATTTTGCCGGAAATGTTTTCGCAGAACGGCTCGGAAGAAAAATTTGGGCTAAATTCTCAGATATTATTCTGGCTCACGCTTTGAGTTTTCTCGGAATCAAAACTCGCGTTTTAGGAGCGCGTGGAAATTCCGCTGACGTTTTGGGAACAACTAAAGATTATACGATTGTCGGCGATGCCAAAACTTTTCGCCTTAGTCGAACGGCGAAAAATCAAAAGGATTTTAAGATTTCGGCTTTGGACACTTGGCGCAAGGAAAATAATTATGCTTTGCTCGTCGCGCCTTTGATGCAGTATCCAACGAGCAAAAGTCAGATTTACGAACAGGCGATTAAAAGAAACGTAACGCTTCTTTCTTACACGCATTTGCATTTTCTGCTTGATTTTTACAAAGGAAAAAGTTTGCAGGAACTTTGGGAAACGGGAAACAGACTTGCACTTTTGAATGAAACAGAACACGAAAAATTTCAGGTTTATTGGGATGAAATTGATAAAACGGTCTGCGAAATTGTCGGGCAAAGCGATGAGAAATTAAAAGAATATAAACTTCTGGAAATCAATAAAACAAAGCAAATAGGCAATGAGGGAATTGCATTTTGGGAAAATAAAATTGCTGAATTCAAAAATCTTTCAAAAGAAGAAGCGATCAGACGTTTGATAAAATCCGAGAAAATCGAAGCGAAAATTAAAACCATCGAAAAAGCGATTAGTGTAAGAATGGAAATATGAACAGCGAATATCTGAACAAAATCACGAATGCCGATTGTCTTGAGCATTTACTATTGCTCGATGATGAAAGCATTGATTTGTTTTTGTCGGATATTCCTTACGGCATCGGTTTGGACGATTGGGACGTTTTGCACAACAACACGAATTCGGCTTATTTGGGAAGTTCTCCGGCGCAGGCGGGAAAATCGGGTTTTAAGCGGCGCGGCAAACCGATAAACGGTTGGAGTTCGGCGGACAGAAATATCGGGAAGGAATATCAGGAATGGTGTTTTAATTGGTCGTCGTTGGTTTTTCCGAAAATGAAAGAAGGCGCGTCGCTGTTTGTTTTCGGCGCACGGCGAACGATTCACCGCGTCATCAACGCTTTTGAAGATTCGGGATTTTTATTAAAAGATGTGCTGGCGTGGAAAAAACCGAACACGCATCATCGGGCGCAAAAAGTCAGCATCGTTTTTGAACGCCGCAATCTGCCCGAAAAAGCCGAAGAATGGGAAGGCTGGCGGCTTGGAAATCTCGCCCCGATTTACGAGCCGATTGCGTGGTTTTTCAAGCCTTACAAAATTACGATTGCCGATAATATTTTAAAAAATAATGTCGGCGCGATCAATACCGAAGACTGTAAAATTAATGATTCATTGCCGACAAATCTTCTCGAATTCGGTTTTGATAAACAGGAAGAAAGAATACACGAAGCGCAAAAACCTCTGGAATTAATTGAATTTTTAATCAAATTAACGACCAAAGAAAATCAAATCGTGCTTGATCCATTTATGGGAAGCGGCACGACTGCCGCTGCTTCATACAATCTAAAACGTCAGTTTGTCGGCTTTGAAGTCAATCAAAATTACTATAAAAAATCGTTGGAAAGATTGAAAAAACTATCGCCGATGTCGAACAAAAGACATTCTTCCAAATCAATGCCGCTGTTTGAAGTATTGTAAATTATGAAACCGAAATTTTTTCCGACACAGACAGATTTCCGCCGATGGCTTGAGGAAAATCACACGGGCGACACCGAATTGCTCGTCGGATTTTACAAAGTCGGCTCGAATAAACCGAGTATGTCTTGGTCGGAATCGGTGGATCAGGCACTTTGTTTTGGTTGGATTGACGGCGGACGGCGGAAGGTTGATGAGGAAAGTTATTCGATTCGGTTTACGCCGCGCAAGGCGAGTTCGGTTTGGAGCGCGGTGAATATCAAAAAAGTGGCGGAATTGACCGGAAAAGGTTTGATGAAACCAGCAGGAATCGCGGTGTTTGAGAAACGTCAGGAAAGCAAGTCGAAAATTTACGCTTACGAACAGAAATCGTCCGAATTATCCGCTGAATTTGAGATGCAGTTTAGGGCGAATGAAAAGGCTTGGGAATTTTTCGTGAGTCAGGCGAATTGGTATCAAAAACAAATGATTCATTGGGTGATGGCGGCGAAACAGGAAGCGACGCGCGAGCGTCGGTTTGAAAAATTGCGGGCGGCTTGTGAAAGCGAGAAAAGACTTTAAATGTTCAGTTACAAATATAAAGTTTTTCTCAACGATATTTGGTTCGATTCACTTTACGGCGTTGATTATTATTACGACAAACCGAATTTCTTCGCTCACGGCGCGAAACAATTTTTCGTGATTTATCAAATTTCGAGAAGCGGCGATTTTGATTTGACGATCATTGGAGAATCTTCGGGCGAGAGATTTGAATTTAACGACGCGGAGGAATTTAAATTTTGGGTGAAGCGAAATTACGAGGCTTTTGAGAAACATTTGGATAAACTTTATTGGGACAGAAATCCAGCTTCAAAGCTAAATTCGAGATAAAATAATTGGATGGACATAAAAATTTTGCGAACCGATTCGGACAACGCGAACTTTCGTGAACTGATCGCGCTGCTCGACGCGGATTTGCAGGTTCGGGACGGCGCGGAACATCTCTTTTACGCGCAGTTTAATAAGATTGATAAAATTCGTGAAGTTGTCGTCGCATATCAAAACGAAACGGCGGTCGGCTGCGGCGCGTTGAGAGAATACGAAACGGGCATAGCGGAAATTAAACGAATGTTTGTCCGCGAAGAAAATCGCGGGCGCGGAATCGCCGGACGGATTTTGGCGGAACTTGAAATTTGGGCGAAGGAATTAAATTTTTCCGAATGTATTCTGGAAACCGGCGTGAAACAGCCCGAAGCAATCCGGCTTTATCGTAAAAGCGGATACGAAATAATTCCGAGTTACGGGCAGTATTTAAATGTCGCAAACAGCGTTTGTATGCGAAAATTTATTTGATAAAAAGGCAAAAAAAGAACCAAATTAATGCTAAAAAATTTCATGCCGTTTCCGGTTTTGAAAACTGAAAGATTGATTTTAAGACAAATCGAGGCGGATGACGCGGCTGTTGTTTTTGATCTTCGCACGAATAAAACGGTTAATAAATTTCTGCTTCGCACGAGTCCTGAAACAATCGAAAATGTTTTGCGGACTATTGAAAAACTAAATCAGGGAATCAGCGCCGGCAATAATATTTACTGGGTTTTAAATCTCGAAAATGATCGAAAAGTTATCGGCACGATTTGTCTTTGGAATCTGGATGCGGAAAAATCCGTCGGCGAAATCGGTTATGAGATTCATCCTGATTTTCAGGGAAAAGGTTTGATGCGGGAAGCGGTCAAAAGAGTTTTGAAATACGGATTTGAAGAGATGAAGCTCGAAAAAATCGAAGCGTGGACAAACACGGCAAATTCCGCTTCGATCAGACTTTTAGAAAGAAATAATTTTGTTAGAAATCTCGAAGCCGAAACCGCTATTGACAGGGAAAAAGAAGGCGAAGATACTGTGATTTACGTTTTGGAAAAGGAAACTTTTTACTCAAATGGAAAATAAATCCAAGCGTGAATTGCTGCGCCACACGCTGGCGACTCTGGCTTATCGCGGCGGCAAAGCTATCAAAGACACGCCGGAAAAATTTGCCGATTTTAAAGCGTCCGAAACGATGCGAACGCCGGTCGAGATTCTCGCGCACATCGGCGATTTGCTTGATTGGGCGTTGTGGATGGCGCGGGAAAAACCCGTCTGGAAAGATTCCGTGCCGTTAGATTGGACAGGTGAATTGAAGCGTTTTTTCGATTGTCTGCAAAAGTTTGACGAGTTTTTAGCGTCGGACGCGCCGTTGGCGCAAACTTGCGAGAAGATTTTTCAAGGTCCGATTGCCGACGCTCTGACGCACGTCGGACAGATAAATATTCTGCGCCGAATTTACAACGCTCCCGTGCGCGGCGAAAATTATTTTCGGGCGGAAATCGAAAAGGGTCGCGTCGGCGAAAATCAATCGGCAAACCGCGTCGAGTTTGATTGAATCAAAGATTTGTCATTATTTGATAAAAATCTTTCATGCTGTTTATGAAGAAATTAATTTTAGTTTTTGCTTTTGTTATCATTTCGTCGAGTTTTATACTTTCCAGAGAAACAAAAATTTTCTCCGGGTCAAATCAAACGATTGCGATGAATTCCGAAAAGAATAAAAATGAATTTGCCGGCTATGAATGTTCCGAAGGCTGGCGCGTTACGGGATATTTTACGCCGATTGAAACCGATTACGATTCGGCGGACGTGCGGGAAATCGAAATAAAAAATGTTGGCAAGATGAAGTTTAACGCCGAGTTTTTGAACGTCGTTTTCAGCGAAGAAGCGGGCTTCGGCGAAGGTTGGGGCAAAACCCGTTTCGGCTGGTATTTGGGAAATTATCACGGCGCGTGGCATAAATCAGATGACCCGCTCGATGCGAATAATTCGCCGCTTCAAGCCAATTCCGTCGCGGTTGACAATTCCGTAATATCGACCGACAGCATCGTTAAAATCCCCGCGCTGCCCGGCGAATTCGGCAAGGAAATCTTCGTCGCCAACGATGTCGGCGTTACCGTCCACGGCAAGCATATTGACGTTTATACGGGCGAAGGAAAAGAAGCCGAACGCAAAATGTATAGCGTAACTTTTGAAGACGATAATTTAACCGAAGTTTGTTTTAAGAAACCATAATTGATGCTGAGTCCGATTATCATTTCAATTCCCGTTTTCGCGCTTCTGATTGCGATTGAAGCGTATCTCGTCGTCCGCGAAAATCGGGAGAATTTCGACCGCCGGGACACTTGGACAAATATTTTTATCGGTTTTGCGAGCGTCGCGTGGGGGGCGTTGTTCGGTTTGGTTACGGGTTATTTTTATTTGAAGGCTTACAACTTCGCGCCTTATAAAATGCCGATGGAAACCGTCTGGGCGTGGGCGATTTTATTATTTGTTGACGATTTCGCATATTATTGGTTTCACCGCATCAGCCACGAAATTCGGTTTTTCTGGAATTTTCACGTCGTTCATCATTCGTCGAATCAATATAATTTGAGCGTCGCCGTTCGGCAAAGCTGGTTTTCCGGCATCGCGCATTGGATTTTTTATATTCCAATCGCGCTTCTCGGATTTCCTCTGTGGGCGTTTGCGACGATGCACGGATTCAATTTGATTTATCAATTCTGGATTCACACGAAAGTCATCCGAAAACTGCCCGCCGTTTTTGAATCCATATTTAATACGCCGTCGCATCATCGCGTTCATCACGGCGCGAACGACGAATATCTCGACAAAAACTACGCCGGAATTTTTATCATTTGGGACAGAATTTTCGGAACTTTTGTTGGCGAAAAATCGGAAGTTCGCTACGGTATTATCACGCCTCTGACGAGCTTTAATCCGCTTTGGATAAATTCGCACGCTTGGGCGGAAACTTGGGCGGCGATGAAATCCAAACAAACCGTTCACGGAAAATTGCGCTGTTTGTTCGGCGCGCCGGCGATGGATTTTGAGGAACGGGTTTTAATAAATTCAAACGTCAAAAAACAAATCTGAAAAACTTTACTTTATAATCTGATAAAAACAAAGGGTCAAGACTAGATAACAACTAAGATATAATAGTTAAATCTAGTGATGACAGTAGAATATAAGCAATTTGTTCGTGCCAAAATTTCCAGCAAGAAATTTCGCCAGATTCTGCGCTCCTTTGCACTT
>JBPCMK010000010.1:0-31304 GCA_051002375.1 Pyrinomonadaceae bacterium
AGCGATTGAAAATGCGTCGCTGCTCGAACGAAAATATTTCGGTTATTTCAGTTTTATCGAAATCGTAACGATGTTTATCGGCACACTCATCGGAGCGGTGTTGTTTTTTTTATTTTTCGAGTTTATGTTTTCTTAAATAAATGAAGCCTGTGCAAATTAGGAATTTTAGAATTTACCTCTCGGAATAGATGATAGTTGAGAGATGAGAGATAAAATCTATCAGTTATCATCTTTTATCTTTCATCTATTACGAAAGGATTGCTATTGAAAACAAAACCGCTGAAATTTGCACACGCTTCAAATAATTGATTTATGGCGAAACCGAAATTCTCGTTCAAAAAAATCTACGACGACGCGGCGAGCGGAAACTTTATAAAAGTCATCGCCCGGCACAGCGATTTGCTTCTTCCGATTGGCTTGATGCTGGCAATCGGCACGTTTTTCATCTCGATTCCGACTTCCGTCATCTCGATTCTCGTCGTCTTAAATCTCGCTATCTCCTTCGTTGTTCTCAGCACATCGCTTTACATTTCCAGTCCGCTTCAACTGACGGCTTACCCGACGATTCTGCTGATAACGACGCTGTTCCGATTGTGTCTGAGCGTTTCGGTTGCGCGCAGCATTTTAACGAGAGGCGAGGCGGGCGACGTGATCGAAGCACTCGGCAAAACGACTGCCCAAAACAGCTTAATTATCGGCGCGGTGATGTTTTTGATGATTCTGGTCGTGCAGTTTATCGTCGTCGCCAAAGGCGCGGAGCGCGTCGCCGAAGTCGCCGCCCGTTTCACTTTGGACGCGCTGCCCGGCAAGCAGATGTCAATTGACGCGGATATGCGTTCGGGACTTATTTCGCAAGACCAAGCCCGCAAAATGCGTTCCGAGCTGCAGCGCGAATCGCAGCTTTACGGCGCGATGGACGGCGCGATGAAATTTATCAAAGGCGATTCGATTGCGACGATTGTCATTGCCATTATCAACATCGTCGCCGGACTTGCGACCGGCGTTTTCTCTCATAATATGGCGATTGGCGACGCGGCGCACAAATACACGATTTTAACCGTCGGCGACGGACTTGCGGCTCTTATTTCTTCGGTTTTGATTACATTTTCGGCGGGCATCGTCGTAACGCGCGTCTCGAATTCCGACGAGCCGAGCAACATCGGCGCGGACATCGGTCAGCAATTATTCAGTAATCCGAAACCGTTGATGATTGCTTCGGGTTTGCTGTTTGTTCTCGCGCTTGTGAACGGAATGCCGCGGGTTTCGCTCGTCTTGATGGGCAGCGCATTCGGCGGCGCGGCATATTTCGTTTATCGCCGCAACAAACGAATCGCCGACCTCGAAGCCGAACGTGCCGCCAAAGCCGGAGAAGTCGCCGGTCAAGACGATTTAACTCCGACGTTTGCCGTTCCTTTGGCGGTCGTCGTCAGTTCCGGCATCACGCATCTGATTGACAAAAACACCAAGCAAGGCAAAAAGTTTCGCTTGGAACTGCCGAAATTGCGGTCGGCGATTTATTACGATTTGGGCGTGATGCTGCCGTCGGTTCACGTCAGCGGCGACGCTCCTTTGGAAGAAACGCAGTATTTTATCGCCGTCAAAGAAGTGCCGGTCGTCTATGGCTCTTTGCGGCTCGACTGCGTTTACGTCAACGATTCGGCGGAGAATATCAAGGTTTTCGGTCTCGACGGCGAAGACGTACGCAATCCGGCTGACCTTAGACCGGGCGCGTGGATCCCCGCCGCGCAAGCCGCCGTCGCCGAACTCGCCGGATTGAAAGTCTGGCAGCCGGAAGAGGTCATCACGCTGCACCTGTCGCGCGTGATGAAGCGTTACGCGCACGAATTTATCGGCATTCAGGAAACGCAGGCTTACTTGGATTTTGCTTCGCGCGGTTTGGCGAAACTCGTCGAAGAAGTCGTCCCGAAAACTTTGAGCGTTCCGCAAATCAACGATGTTTTGCAAAGGCTCGTGCAGGAAGGAATTTCCATCCGCGACATCAAATCGATTCTCGAAGCCTTATCCGAGTGGGGCAGAGTCGAAAAAGACGCGACGCAGTTGACCGAATACGTGCGCGGAGCGATGCGCCGTTATATTTCTTTCCGTTACGCCGGAATCCGCGAAACGCTGTTTGTTTATATGCTCGACCCGGAAATCGAAGACGTAATTCGCGGCGCGATTCGGCGCACTTCGACCGGCACATATCTGTCACTCGACCCGAATATCGCGCACGATATTCTCGAAGCAATTCGGCGCGAAATCGAAAACGTGCCGCCGACGGCGCAGAAACCGATTATCATCACCGACGCGGAAGTGCGCCGCTTCGTCCGCAAAATGGTCGAACTCGAATTTCCCGAATTGACGGTTTTGTCGTATCAGGAACTCGCTTCGGAATTAAACATTCAGCCGGTCGGCAGAATCTCGATGCGTCCCGTTTTTAATCAATTAGACGACGGTCTCGATTCTTATTCGGGCGCAAATCAAGCGGTCGAATTAACGAGTTAAATTATGCAGTTTCAGGGCAGCGATTACACTTTGGAAGTGCCGGACGATTGGCAAGACCGTTCGATTATCAGTTTTGTGGCGACGGTCGCGCCGAGCGAATTCGCGCCGAATGTCGTGATTACCAAAGAAACGGTTGACGCGGAAATGAGCGTCGAAGATTACGCCAACCGGCAATTTTCCGTAACGCAGGCGGAAGTTCAGGGATTAACCGTCGTCGAGCAGCAAAACATTACGATCAACGGCAGACCCGTCGTGCAAATCGTCCAAAAAATTTCGGCGCACGGCTTGAATCTTCAACAACTGCAGACCTTCGTTTTAGCGAATGAAGAAATTTACATCGTTACCTGCACCGCGACCGCCGCGAGCTTTCAACAGCATTTGCCGCGCTTCAAAAAAATCGCGCAAAGTCTGCGTTTGAACGGCAGCTAAATAAAACGCAAAAGGATTTTCATAAGAAACTTTCCCCGTTGTTTGCCGATAACTTTTTTGTAGAAAACCGAATCGAATGGAAAACGAACTCATCATATTGACGGGCATCAACGCGCCGCCGGTTTCGACCGACGAACCGTTGTCAGGCGATTATCTTCCGCCCGAACTCGAACCGCCGCTCGACCCTTTGGCGAACGCCGCGCTTTTGTTCGACAACAGTTGGCAGGAAGCGCAAGCCGCCGAACTGCGAAACAATTTGCTGACGCTCGTTTTCGGCGGCGAAGAAAATGTGCCGACGGAATTTTACTCGCACGTCTCGAATGAACAAACGAAAAATTTGCTTAATCAAACTTGGGACAGTTTGCTAAGTCTCGCGCAAGACCACAAAGATTTTGAAAATTTTCGCGCCGCGCCGCGCGAGTTTTGGAATCGAATTCGACAGATGTCCGAAGTCCGCGTCGTCGAATCTTATATTAACGGCAGACTCGAACCGCGCGTCGTTTCGCGCTACGGCGAACTGCTCGAACAACTAAATAAACAAGGCGGACGAATGGAACATTTTCTGGCTTCCTTATCTCCGAGCGAACGAAAAATTTTTCAAGCGCGTTATCAGATAAATCAAACTTTCGGCGCGAACGAATTGTTTGTCGGCAGCGGAATCGCGCTCGACAAACACGGGCAATTTCCCGTGCGCGTTTTTCTGTCGAGCGGCGGAAAAAATCCAGAACTCGCGCCGCAGATGATCCTGAGTTTGCTCGGCGGCGATTTGTCGGCGGAGGAATTTTCGCTTTTGAAAAACGCTTCGCTTTTTACGAACAATCAAATTTTATTCAGCGCGAAAAGTCAGTCTTTGCTCGGTTTGAGTCTGGCGTTTTATCAAAATTCAAACGCTCTGCTTTCGCTAGAAGATGTCGCGCTCGCCGCATTTTTACCGAAATCTCAGAACGCGGCGGGCGACCAATTTGCCGCGCGTTTGAATATTCAAAATGGAATCGAAAGCGGAAAAATCAGCAGTCGGGCGGCGGAGATGCTTTTAATCGCGGCTTTTATCAACGGCGCGTTGACGACGATTCAGCAATACCGAAAATTCCGAAACAATCGAAGCGTCGGTTTGTGGTCGGACGCAGATTCGGGAATTTTCAGTTACGGCTTTTCCGCCGGAGCGACGGGCGCGTTGATGGGCGCAAGCGTCGGCTGTATCGCGCCGCTCGCGGAAAAAAACGTCGGCGAAATTTTCGGATTTGCGGCAAGCGTCGTCGTCGGTTTGACCGAAAGCGGCGTGCGCTCGCTCGGCACAAATACAATCGTCGCCGTTATCACGAGCGGCGTTCAAAATTTTCTGGACGCGGCAAGCGGCAATCGAAAAAATTTGCCAAGCGGCGAGCCGAATAAATTTTTGAACGCGGCGAACGCGGCGGCAGTTTTTGAAAACGATTTGCGGCAGAGACTTTTCAACAGTCGAATGAAAATTTTTTCGACTTCCTAGCGAACGACGTGAATATTATCAAGTGATTCGATTCGCGCCGACAAATAAGCTGCCCGCTATTTTTCACTCTCGAAACGCTTGCCGTTTCCCGCAAATTCGGGCAAACTTTCTAAAGAATCAAATTTAATTGACGAGGAAAATGCGGCGATGAATTATGTGCAAATTGCGCGAGAGGCTTTAATGCTGGTTATCTGGCTGTCTCTGCTTCCGCTTTTGGCGAGTCTCGTCGTCGGCTTGCTCATCAGTTTTTTTCAGGCGTTAACGCAGATTCAGGAACAGACGCTGACCTTCGTTCCGAAAATTATTATTACCATTATTGTCATTCTCATCACGGCGAATTTTATGTTGACTCAACTGATTTCGTTCAGCAATCGGGTGTTCGAGATGATGGCGCAAGTCGGTCGTCCCGGTTAATTTTTCAAATTTCCAAATGAAGGAATTTTTAGCATTGCTGGAAACCGTTTTGCGGGTTTTCGAGATTTCGCAAAGCCCGCAGACGTTTATGGTGCTGGTCGGTTTGACGTTCGCGCGGCTGGTTTCCTTTTTTTCGATTGTTCCTTTTTTCGGCGGCGCGTCTGTTCCGGCTCGCGTCAAAGTGGCGACGGCGATGGCTCTCGTCATCATTCTTTATCCTTCAGTCGCGGCGACCGTTCCCGCCAATCAAACGCTCGGTTTCGGACCTTTGGGATTTATCGCGCTGCTCGCCAAAGAAGTTCTCATCGGTTTTACGCTCGGCTTTATCGCGTCGCTCGCCTTTGAAGCCGTGCAGGTCGCAGGCAGAATTATTGATTTTCAGCGCGGCTCGACGATGGCGGAACTTTACGCGCCGCAACTGCAAACGCGCGTTTCCGAACTCGGACAATTCAAACTGCAATTAGCAATCGTTTTATTTATTACGGTTGGAGCGCACAGACTTTTTATACGCTCGCTGCTCGATAGTTTTGAATTTATTCCCGCGCTTTCGTTTCCACAATTCGCGCCCGGCTGGTCGCCCGCCGCCGAGTTGATTGTCAAACTGACCGCCGCCGTTTTAAGTATCGGTTTGCAGCTTGCCGCGCCCGCGCTGATTGCGCTTCTTTTAACCGATTTATTTTTCGGCATTATCAACCGCGTCGCACCGCAGGTGAATGTTTTTTTCCTGAGTATGCCGGTCAAAATGCTCGTCGGCATCATCGTCGTTTTGATTGCTCTGCCGGTTTTGGCATCGCGGATGATGTTTTATTTCGGCGAAACTTACAAAGCGTTTGAATATGCCATCCGCACGCTCGGAGCGGCAAACTGAAAATGCCGAAACAGGAAAAATACAATCTTCAGAGACTTCTGGAAATGCGCGAACGATTGCGCGATGATGCCGCGCTTTATTTGGCGGAATGCCGTCGGCAATTAACTCTCGCGGAGATTGAATTAACCAATCGAGAACAAGCCGTTGAAAATTGTCGGCAGGAGCAAAAAACGGTGCAAACGCAGATGATTGAAAAATCGGAAAGCGGAATAAAATCAAGCGAGATTGTTCGTTACCGGCAGCATCTCGCCGATTTGCGCGAATTGGAAACGAAACTTCTCGCGGCGGTCGAAGAACAAAAACGCGCGGTCGAACGCGCCGCGAAAACAGCCGAAAAAGCACTCGACGCATTGCGCGAAAAATCGAAAGAAGCGAAGGTTATCGAAAAGCACAGGGAAAATTGGCGCAGCGAAAGAAAAAGCGAAACGGCGCGGCGCGAACAAAAATCGAACGACGAAATCGGCGCGATTCTCCACGAGCGGCAAAGGTTTGAATAATACTTTCAGAAATTAGAAAGTCTCGTGAAATAAACGGCGGACGTAAACTATTTTTGTTAATTATATTGGAATGACGCAGACGGAAAATACAATGCAAAAATGGCTCGACGGGCAAATCTCGCTCGGCGCGGCGGCGAATTGGGAAAAGGACGAAATCCGCATCATCTCGGAAATCGCTTATTCGCTCGCGCAGCAAGGTCGCCTGCGCGAAGCGATTATTTTGTTTGAAGGATTATTGACAATCGCTCCGGCGACGGCTTATTTTCAATCCGCCTTGGGCGCATTATTTTTACGTTTGGAAAATTTTACGAAGGCAATCAAGCATCTCGACACGGCGTTAAATATCGAGCCGAACGACATCGTTTCACTCGCCAATCGTGGCGAAGCATATCTGCGAAACGGAAATGTCGAAGCAGCGCGGCAAGATTTGGAAAAAGCCTTGCAAATTGCCGCGCGAATTTCTCCGAAACAAGTTGACGCAAACGATGAAACGACCTTGACCGTCAAACGCGCCCGCGCTCTGCTGAAAGTCAATCAAATTTGAAAACAAAAAGGTTGCTTTGGAAGTGAACGCAGCCTTTTCCTAACTAATATTTTATGAAAAACAAACGGAGTTTATCCTTATAATGCTTCACGAAATCATTTTTTTAAGTCTTCATATTGCCGGCAATAATCATCATCGCATCATGTTTAGACTTTGAAACATTTGACTCCATTGACGACTGTTCAGATCTGTCCTGCATTCTGGCTTGAAATGCCATTCTGTAGTCTGCCATTTCATCTTGATATTTTGCGACCGCTTCTTTGTTGCCCCAATCCGGTTTAGTTGGTTGTACTGGCATTCCCATAACAATTTTCTCCTTTTATTTTTATTTAAGTCTCATTTTAACGGTAATTGTTTGATAAATTTTAGCAAATAATCAAATGTTATACCCGTTTGATTAAATTATCGGCAAGTCTAAAAAAAAGTTTCCTGTCTTATCAAAAAATTTTTAGATGGCTTGAGTTTAATACTCTGCAATCCGAGTTTTTAAAGAAAATCGCTATCCACTAAACACACGAACAGACATTAATAAAAACACGGGAAAAGCTATTTCCGGGCTGTTTTTGATTCGTGAGATTCGTGTGTTTGGTGGACGGTAAAAATAAAGATTCTTAAATTACAAAGCATTTATTTTATGCCTTGTAAAACCTGCTGTCCGTTTCCGCCGGACTGATAAAAGTGTTGTCCGACGGCAAATCATTGTTCGGCGCGTTTGCCGACCCGGTGAGTTCCGGCGGAATTTTTCTTTCGTCTTCAGAAGATTGATTGTCATTTCGTTCTTCGACAAGCGTGGTTTTCAGAGTTCCTAAATTTACTCCGCGCCCGCGCAGTATATTCGCTAATTCTTCGCTGTGTTTTTCAATTTGCGAGCGCGTTTTTTCATTGGCGGCGAGAAATTCTATCTGCACTTTTGCTCCCTGTTCGGTCATAATTTTGACCTGCAAACCTTCCAGAACCGAACGCTTTAACTGCAAAATTATTTCGCGTTTTCCGCCCGCGTTGATTTGCGTTTTGATAATCGAAATCATTCGCTCCAAGTCGGCGGCGTGGAGAATCGAACGCGCCGCAAACTGCTCGCTCAAATTCAATCCGCCGATGTTTCCGCCCATTCCGAAACCGCCTTGTCCGCCGCCCGTCTGTCCGCCGGAAGATTCGTATTTTTCGGTTTTGCCGTCGCCCGTCAAATTCTCGGCGGAATTCTTTTCCCGCGCCGCGTGTTTTTTATCTCTTTTTTGATTATCGCGCCGCTCTTCGCCCGAATCTTCGCGCTGCTGATTTTTTTGCAGTTTCGCCGACGATTCCAAAAGACTGGCAAATTTCAATTCGTCTTTGAGCGGAGAATCTGTTTGACGAAATTTGCTCGCCGCGTCCGAATTCTCGACCGTGCGCTGCCGCCGCGCTTCGCTTGTCCAATTCGATTCGCGGTTTCTGTCGGCTTTCAAAGCCTCTTGCAAATAGCTTTCTTTGATTTTCATTTTGCAGTCTCCGTTCGATTTTTATCGCGCGTCGTTGTTCGTCAAATTACGCGGCGCGAACTATCGAAAATTACGGCACATAACTTCCCTGCCGCACGGCAACCTCGGTCGCTTTTTTGGTATATTTTGCGGCATCCTTTTTTTTGCCCTGCGCGGCGAGAGCGTCCCCGATGCCTTTATAAGCGAGCGCAAAATCCTTGTTTTGTTCAATCGCTTGCTTAAACGCATTTTCCGCCGCTTCCGCTTGCCCGTTTGCCAGATACGCTTGCCCCAAACAATATTGCGGCAGCGAAGATGTCGGCAGCATCTGCGAAGCCGACTTAAAACGGGCGAACGCCGTTACATAATCGCGCTGATTATAAGCAATCTGTCCTTGCGCGATAAGCATCTGAGCGTTTGCCGTAACATTGTTCGGGTTGGTTTTTATACTTTTCTGCGTTTGGTTGATAACGCTCGTCCAATCTTTGTCGGTAACGCTCGCCGTCTGCCGGAAATTCATAAACCGATTGATAATTTGGTCGGGCGTTTCCGAAGAATTGTCGCCTGAATTGACAGACGATTTACTTTTCGTATTGTTCGGTCGGCTCACGCTTCGTTTAGTCGGCTTGCTGACTTTTGGCGTTGCTTTCACAGGCGGCTTCGGCTTTGTATTCGTCTTTGTATTTGTTTCCTTCGGCTTCAAATCGTCGTTTATATTTTGCGCGTAATTGGCGACGGCAAGCGTCAAAACGATTGAGAAAGCGATTGCCGCTATTTTCAAATTTCGCTCCCAAATTTTTATTAAATTTTTCCCGAACATATTCATAAATCCCTCCCTTTTTATTTACGAATTATAACATAACGAAAGCCGAGCCATGCGGATGCATTGTCTTCGGGACGGGCGGCGGAAACGTCAATCGTCAAATCTTTTCGATTTTCCTTTGCCGAGCCGCCTTTCATAATTCGCCGTTTCGAGTTTTCATGTAAAACCGGCTTGCCGAATTCATCAACTACCAAATCGCTCGTCCACTCCCAAACATTTCCGACCATTTCATACACGCCGAACGGCGAGCGTCCCGCCGAGAGACTTTTGACGGAACGAATTTTTCCGTTCGTCTCGACGCTCTGCGCGGCTTCGTCGTTCCATTTATTTCCCCACGGATATTTGTTGTCGGTGTCGCCGCGCGCCGCGCGCTCCCATTCCGCTTCGCTCGGCAGTCGAACAGTCGCGCCGAGTTCTTTGGAAAGCCACGCGCAGTAATCGTTTGCGTCCGCCCAGGTGATGTTCGTTACCGGCTCGTCGCCGGTGCCGGGCAAAAATTTTCCGTCTTTCCAATCGAGCGGAGATTTGTGTTTGGCGGCTTCGACAAATTCGGCATACTGCGCGTTGGTAACTTCCGTTTCGCCGATGGCAAAATCGGCGACGCTCACGCGGCGCAGAGGCATTTTGAGCGTCCCTTCATCTTTGCTGAGCATCACCTCACCGCCGACCGTCGATTCGCCGCTCGATATTTTTATCTCGCCGGCGGGTGCTTTTTTCACTTCGGGCGCGGCGGTCGAAGCAACATTTGGTGTCGGATTGAAATTCGCCGCGTTGGAATTTGTTTCAATCGAATTTTGATTGCTCGTCTGCACAGTCGTATTGTTTCCGCCCTGCGAGCGCGGCTTGGTTCCGAAAAAATACCAGAAGCTCGCGCCCAAAATAAATGCGGCGGCGAAACAAATCGTTCCGGCGATAGTGAATGGAATTAAACGCGACTGCATATTGAAATAAATTTTTCCTTCTTGCGATTTACACTTACAACTTTTTTTAGAAAATCATTGTATAACTAAATTACCGCTCGACGGAAAAGGCAGTTAACGGCGTTCGATGAATTTTGATTCGAAGACGTTACGTTAAAATTTCTAACTACTTCAAATAAAGCGGCGGTTTGCTGAAATAGGCATTCAACAAACCGCTTTTTTGCTTACGACAAAATACGCCGATACTTTCTTTCGTAAAACATTTGTTTATTCGTTAATCGCTTGATGATACAAATCTTTGTCCGCCTGCCAGCCGAACGCATCGTTGAATCCTTGCGGAAATCCGTCGAGATTATGATTTTCGGACAAAGCCCTGTCTAATCTGGTTTTCATCGTATCGTTAAGCCGGTCGAATGCCGCCGTGAATTTTTCAAGCTGCTTACTTTTATCTTTTTCGGCTTTCGCATCAAAAATATTTTGGACGGCAGCCAGAGGTAAATCAACAGCTTCGCCGGGCAAGCCGAATTTATCGGCGATTTTGCCTAAACCTTTGCCTACCATATCAAACATAAAGTCTCGAAATTCCTTATCGTCGTTCCACTGATCTTTGTAGTTTTGAACTCCGTGCAGAAAACCTTTGGAAAGCGCGTTCCAGAGATACCCGACTCTTTCACCTCGTAAATAATTATCGGTATCGTCTTTTTGCTTTCCGCTCGACTCGGAGATGTATTTATTTACCACTCGACCGATGACTCCGCCTTCGCCTTTATCGTTGCCCATAATCGCGTCAACCAGCGAACCGCCGTTGTATTTCAAATCTTTGGCGATTGGCGAATAGATGACACTGCCGAAGAAATTTTCCAAAACCTTCGAGCCGGGAGTATTTTCGTTCGTCGGGTCCGTATATTTATCAACGAGTTGTTGCGCGTGTTCGACAAAAAACGCTCCCAAGCCTTCCATCGTCCGAAAATTTGAACCCGCATGCTCGACAACGGTTTCAAAAAGTTTAATAGCTTCTGGAGTAGCATTTCCGTTTGCGTCTTTAATTCGGGAGGCTTTCTCCAACAAATCGCCCAAGCCCGTCTCCCAGATATTTCCATTTTCAAAACCGCCGCTCGATGCCGGTCCGTCCGTCAATCTTCCCGCTTCATCAACAGCTTTGAAAAAGTCGGGATTATTTTTCATTACATTTTGCAAGGCTTCCGGCGATAATCCCGCATACGCGGTCGCCGCATTCAAATATCCTCTGACTTCATCAGGATTACCTTTGGCGCGGTTAATTTCATTTTGAGCGAACGACTTGATTAGATTGTCGTTACCCGATTTGCTAATCGCGTAAGCCAAACCCGATTGATAGTAATACGGATACAAGCTCGCGTCACGAGAATCGGTAATTTGCCTTAATAATTTGGTCGTTCCGTTCGGGTCTTTCGCATAAAGTTTGCCGAGCGATTCGCCGAGCAGTTTCGCGCCTTCGGCAGACATCGCGCCCGCGTATTTAATCGCCTGTTGTCCGAAGGGATTTTCGAGAACCGCCTGAATATATGTATCGCGCATTTCCGGCGGAAGTTTTTTTAATTGCGCGTCCACGGTTTTAGCGTCTTTTTCCGGGTCGCCGCTCAAGCTGTTAGGATTAAATCCGGTAATCGCTTCGTCAATTTTAGCGGCATCGGCGCGTTCGCCGTCGTGAACGCTTCCCGTTAATAAATGATGTTGGAGATTTTCCAACATCTGTTTTCCGCCCGTTAAACCGGAAACTTTTCTTAGTTCGTCAATCGAGGAAAAAGCTACGAATCCGTCGGCGACGCTATCGCCTTTATCGGTCTTGCCGAGTTTCTCCTGCACCTTGTTCATTACGGCGATTGCCGCGTCGGGATCGGTTCTGGCGAGGTCGGCGATGTTTTTGCCGATGCCGCGGGCTTCGCCGTCGCTGACTCCGCTGACTCCGCCGCGCCGGTTTATCAAATCGTCGGCGATTTTATTGGCTTCCGTGTCGTTTATCGGCGGCGGCGTTAAGCTGTAACGCGCCTGCGACGACTGCTTTAAACGGCTCAAGCTGTCGCTGTATGAAGCGAGCGCATCACGATATTCCATATCGGCGAGACGCGGCGGAAGCCCTTTAAATTCGTCGCGCGTCGGCGGTTTGGCATACATCAAAGCCGCGTCCGCAATGTCCGCCCTTTGCCGGTTGTAATTTTCAATCGCCTGCGGATTAGCGCGGTCAGGGCGCGGCAAATTATTTATCTTCTCGACCGCTTCGTAAGGCGACAAAATTTTGTCGGGATAGGTTTTCGCTTCCGTCGAAATTTTCTTCAGCTCGCCGATTTGCGCGTTGTGATTCGTCAATGCCTCGCGGTATTCATAACCGGCGGTCGCCCCGTTAAGATTTTTTCTAAAATCTTCAATCTTCGGCGGCTGAGAATTTCCGATTGCGTTGTCGGCGATTGCCGCCCGCATTTGTTTGTAATCTTTGACGGCAGTTTTATCCGACGGATTCGGTTTCGGCAAAGCGTTGATTTGCGTCAGCGCGTCTGACGGCGACGGCGCGGTTTGCGCCTGCCGCAGTTTGCCTTGAAAGAAAAGCTGGCGGAGATTGGCATCACCTTTTACGCTCGCCAGATTGTTGTTCCGGTTTTGCGCTTCCTGCGCCCGCCGCGCCGCTTCCGCCGCCGCTTTTCGCGCCGCCTCTGCCGCCCGCCGTGCCGCTTCCATCGCCGCTTGCCGCTGCGCGTCAATTCTCGTTCCCGCGTCAATACTCATAAATCCTCCGAAGTGTCTGCGTTTGAAATTTATTGCAAAGTCATATTTCAAAATTGAATTTTGAAATATGAAAATTTATACGAATGTTATCGGCGAATTTGGCGGAAAGTTTCCTGAAGATTTGTCGTTTGCGCGGAATGAGTTTTATTCGGATTCCAAAATTCCCTGTTCGCGCAGCGCGGCTTGCAGATGTTTGATGGCGCGGGCGTGCAGGCGCGAAACCCATGATTTCGTTACGCCCATCTGCGTCGCCAAATCCTTCATCAGAGTATTTTTGAAGTAAAGTTTTTTGAGCAGTTCGGCTTCTTCCGGTTCGATTTCCTCTAAAACTCGGCGGATGCGTTCGAGTAAATCTCTGGTTTCAAAATCGCCTGCCGTGAACGCCGTTTCGTCCCGAATCTCTTTCGTGTCCGCGTCGTCGAGCGAGAGAAAATAAATCGGAATCAAAGCGTCAATCAAATTCTCGACCGTCTTGATTTCATCGTCAACCGCCGCCGCCCGCGTCGCCGCGTCGTCGGCTTCGGTCATCAAAACATCGTTGGCGTTGGCGGCAAAACGATGCGTGCGCGAGCGCGTAATCACGCCCATCTCGCGCAAGCCGTCGTAAATCGCGCCGTTGATGCGGTAGTATGCGAACGTCGAAAAACTGTTGCCGCGCGTCGCATCGAAACGCTCGCTCGCTTCCACTAAACCGAGCTGCCCGTAAGCCACGAGGTCTTCCATCTCGGTCTTGAACGGAAAGCTCTGCGAGATTTTTTTCGCCAGATGATAAACAATCGGTTTGTGTTTTTCAATCAGCCAATCGCGCTCCGCCTGAGTTTTTTTTGCCTGCCAATCGTTTTTCATCGCCCTGGTATTTTCGGGAATTTCAAATGCCGCGCCGGAAAGTTTGTAAAAAATTTGTTTCCTAAATTATACACAAACGAAAAGGAATCTCGCATTGGAAAATCGAGCGGCGAAACGACAAATCTCATCATCAATCGCAAAAATGCGGAATTCATAACGCGCTTGGCAATCATAAATTCCGCATTTCTCCATTGCCGGCTCCACGGCAAAAATTGTTAAAGCACCGAAAAATCAAACGCCTGCTCTGCCGACAATCTGCGTCGGATAGCTGCCGATTTCCGCATATTTCTGCGCGGCAATCGTCGGAAAATATCGCGCGGCGGCTTGTCCGAGCGGCGACGCTGTGCCGCCCGCTTTCAGATTTTCCCAATTTGCCGCATAGCTCCGGGCGTAGCGCACGACATCTTCGCCGACCAATCCTTGCGAACGCGCTTTGGCAACGCCGATGCGATACGCATTGCCCATCGCCAGCGCGATTGTTCCTTCGCCGCCGTTGTATGCCGCCAAAACGAACTTCCAAAAATTCGCACCGCCCGGCTGTCCGTATTTTGAAAAAGCGATTTCTCCGAGTCGTTTTGCCTTCAAATTCAAAAGCCGCGCCGCCGCCGGAATTGCTTTATTCGGATTCAAGCGTTCGTCCATCGCGCTGCCCGCGATGCCGACATTCAAACCGACTTCGCGGGCGGCAGACCTGCCGAATTGAGCGATGCCCGCGTAACCGTAACTATTAATGACGTTCGGGCGAAAATTCGATTCCTGCGCCAGCAGACTTTTCAAAATTTTCGGCGAAAGTCCCGGACACGCTTCGACCGATTGGGCGATTACAAGATCATAGACATTATTCGCCACGCCGCTGATCGGCAGATTTTTTAACTCCGAATGCGAAGCGCGTTCAAACGCCTTGCGGACTTCTTTCGCGCCGCCGATTTCGGCGTTTTGGACGTTCACGCCGAGGATATTTCCGACTTCGTTTAACGTCGGATGAACGAGCAACGCGCTAATCGAGTTCCACTCGTCGAGCAAATCCTGCCGGTTCGCCAGCGATTGCCCGACCATTTCTGGATGACGCGCGTAGAAAATCAAATCGGTCAACTTAAACGGGTCGGTCTCGCCGGTTTGAATCGCCTGCACGAGCGTTTTCAATTCTTCAAAAGTCTGCTTGCGCGAATTTTCGTCCGACCACAAATCCCGCGCCGCTTTCGGCTCGTCGTTGAAATTTTTTATTCGATCAGCAACGACGAAATTGCGGCGCGGCGCGTTCTGCCGAACTTCGCTCTGCCGAATTTCAGCTTCATTTTGCGCCGGACGCGGCGAAGAAATGTTTAATTTTTCGATGCTCATTTCTTACCCGTTTTCGAGTTAAACATTCGTATTTAAAATCGTCTTGACACCGCTCGACATCTGGTCAATGACTTTGCTCAAAACGTCTATGTGCTGCGAAACTTGATAAAGCCGCGCCTGCAAGCCGAGCATTTCGCCCTGCGTCAATTCTTTGTCCGAGCGCATCACGTTTTCGAGTTTGAACCATTCGTCTTCGGTTTGCGAAAACCGTCCGACAATATCGTTCGGCGGCGGATTATTTCCGCTGCTGCCGATTGCTTGATTCAGAATATTTCGGAACGTACTCATCTGCGTTTTCGTGTCGAGAAATTCGGGGAAAATCGCCGTAACTTTCGGCACGCCTTCGGGCAGATTTTGATAACGCTGCATCAAATCAACGCGCATCGCGTCTAATTTCGGGTCGCTGATTTTATTAATCTGGCTGCTTGATTGCGTCTCCATACTCGGCGCGGTTTGTCCGCTGTTTTGCTGCAAGACGTTTTCAAACGAACGCCCGCCATTCGGCGATTGCTGCAACTGTTTTTCCATTCCCGCCGCATTTCCGCTTAATTGTTTTTGTAGAACTCCGGCTACAATTTCGCTCATTGCAATTTCTCCTTCTCGCGCTTTAACTGTCGGCAAAATTATCTCTAATCGAAGTTATCGGCAAAACGAAAAAAAAGTTTCCGCCCGCGCCGGAAACTTTTTAAATTGTTCATTATTCATTGTCAATTATTTATTGACAAACAGAAAAATCGGATTTATCTCCCGACAAATAATGAATAATTGATAACGAACAATTCTGCTCTGAAATTTATCATTTCGAGTTTTAAAACTGCTTCTAAAACAAAATTTGATTACGGTCGCCGTCCGACATCGAAGCGCATCCGCACACCGTCAAATTTTCCGTCGGCTAAATCGGCAACCCAGCGTTTAATTACCGACGGGTCGGCGTTGATGTGAACGTGCGCTCCGGTCGAATGTCCGGTCGAGCCTTGTCCGCCGAGTTTTTGTCCGTAAGAAACGCTTTGTCCGCGATGAACGCCGATTGATTCGAGATGTCCGACCATTATAATTTGTCCGGTGCTTTCATTTTTCACCACGACTTTGTTTCCGTAACCGTCGTTTTCATTGCCCGCATATAAAACTTTGCCTTTAATCGGCGACGGAACGGTTTGTCCGAGATTGCTTTGTCCGGGTCTGGTTAAAACGATGTCGCGTTTGAGCAGATTGTGATTCAACCCGACGCTTCTCGAAACGTAATTCGTCCATTGTCCGGCGGGACCGTGATGCGGCTGTAAATCTTCGTAGCCGTCAGCGTGTCTGGCTGCGCTGTCGCCGGTGCTGTAGACTTCCCAGCGTTTATACGTCGGGGCTTTTCCGTTTTTGCCCGGCGCGGGTTTGGGTGGACGGACTTTGACATTAAACAAAGTCAATCCGGTGCGCTCGTTGAGCAAACCCGTTACAGGTAGTTTGCGCGAGCGTTGAAATGTGGCAATCGCCTTCGATGTGTTCGGTCCGAAAACGCCGTCCACGCCTTTCGGATTGAAACCGAGATTTTTCAATCTCTGCTGCACGGCGCGTGTGCCGCCGAACATTTTCGCCGCCACCGCCGAAGTCGCTTCGCCGGAAGTGATGCGTCCGTCGCCGTTAAAATCCAAACCTTTGTTCTGGCTATACGCGGCTGTTCCGCGCCGGAATAAAACGTCGCTCGAATTCGGATGCGGCGAGCCGGACAGAACTGACGTATAAACGCCTTCGAGCGTTCCCAATCTGCCTTTGAACGGTTTCAGATATTTTTCGACAAACTTGAGTTGTTCGACCGACGACATATTTTTCAAAGCCGAAGTGCTTGTTCCCAAACCGTGCGCCGTGCCGGGCAAAAATTGAATCAAGCCGGTCGCGCCGCTCACGCCGTTGACGGCTTTCGGATTGAGTCCGCTTTCAAAGCTCATCACCGCGAGCAGATATTCCGGTTTCGTGCCGAGCCGTTTGGCAATCGCATTTACTTCGCGCTTAAACGCGGGCGTTACGTTCGGATTATTTTTCACTCCGACGATATTGTTGATGTCAACTTTGCCGCCGCTCGTCGGCGGATGCGACGGCGGTTTCGGCTGCGGTTTGGTGTCAGCCTTTTGCAAAGCTCTCCGCAAAGCTCCGCGCGTTTTCGGTCCGTAAATTCCGTCAACGACGAGCCGGTGTCCGCTTACGTCTCGGTGGTCGCGCTGAAACATTTTCAAAGCGTGTTCGGTTCGCGGACCGAAAATTCCGGGTCCGGTGTTGACCTGAGCGCGTGTCATATATTTCAGTTTGACGAGCGCGTTTTGTAATTTTTTGACCTGCGAACTTCGATTGCCGCGCCGCAGAAACGCCGTCGGCGCGGTGATTCTGGATTTATGCGGCGACGGTTTCGGCGGCTTCGTGTTCGGCGCGGGCGCACCGCCGTCGGCGACCGATTGGCGAATTCTGTTCCAATCGAAATTGCGGCTCGGCTCAGGATGATCTGCCGGACGATTTTCGTTTCCGATTTGACTATGACCGACGATATTTTTGACCGCGATATTGTATTTGTGCGCCAGATATGGAACTAATTTTTCGAGCGCACGATACTGCGCTCCGGTGTATTTATCTTTGCCGTTGCCGAGATTGACGATCTCGATTCCAATCGAGCGCGAATTGACGTTCGCCCATTTTCCTTTGCCGACTCCGGCGTGATAAGCCCTTTTTTCGTCGCCGACCATCTGATAAATTTTGCCGTCTTTGTCAACGATATAATGAACGCTCAAACCTCTGCTCTGCATTGCTTCGTACGCTCCGGCGGCGGTCGAACCGGCGGTGTGATGCAGAATAATCGCGTCAATATCCGTGCCGTGCCGCGAGCCGTAAGTTCCGACCCGCGCCGTAAAATGTCGGCTGACCGGCGGCTTTGCAAAACTGCGCCCGCTTTTTGCCGCCGCCGCGTGCGGTTGTTTGAAATCGAGAGATGCGCGCCGGTATTTTCCCGCGTCAAAGCCGACTCTTTCCAAATATGCGGTCGGACTAAAAAAGCTCGCGCCAGCCGGATTTGTCAAAATGGCGGGCGCGGAATTTTCGTTTCGCGCGGGATGAACATCATAATTAACGGGTTGTTGTTTCGCGTTTATTTCGTTGGCTTTCGACATTGGATTTTCTCCTTCAGTTAAATTCAGATTTTTATTGACTGATTAAATTATCGGAGAAAATTTGAAACGGTTTCCTAAATTTTTTAACTTTTGTATTATACTAATCGAAAATAAATTGCCGAAAACTTTTTCGCTCGTAAATTTCGTAGTAAAAATCTCGTTCGCCCGTCGAATAAAAATGAATTTATCTTCCACCAAAGAAGAGCTTTCCGAAGACCCGTTTGCGGCGGATATTTTCGCGGCGCGGCGTTCGGAAATTGATACGATGCCGGAAACGCCGCCGGAAATTGATTCCGAAAACGCGAATCATTGGAGCGAACAACTGCCGAAAATTGCGCCATCGGCAGTCGCTTGGGACGATTTGCATCGCAATTTACCAGCGGAATTCTGCGACGAGATGCCGCGCCGTCTGGCTGAATCGCTGACGCGGCTTTTGAATTTATCCGACGCGCAAACAATCGCGCAAACAATCGAATTTGCTTTTCTGTCGCAGCGCGAAATAAATCGCGCGGAAGATTTCGAGCCGTCCGAAAATGTTTGGCGATTGACTGCCGGCATCGAAGCGAGCGAAGCGGAAATTTGTTTTGAAATTGAAGATGCTTTCGCCGCCTGGCTGGTTGACCAAATGCTCGGCGGAACGACTTCCGGCGGCGGGCAAATCAGAAATTTAACCGAAAGCGAGCAAGCGGTTCTCGAATTTGCGAGTTTGAATTTGACGATTGAAGCCAACCGGATTACGAACGCGCCGCTTTTCAAGTTTCGCGCGTTGAGCCGCGAGTTTCCCGCTTCGCTTTCGGCGTATCTTGATTCGGAAAAGCCTTCGATGCTCGTCGTTAGTTGGCAAATAAACAGCGAATCGCTGCCGGGCATCGTCAAAATGTATCTCGCGCCCGAAGCGTTGCGGGCTTTGCAAACAAACGAAAATCGCCTGCTCGACGTTCGCCCGCGCCGCCGCGCCACACGGCAAAATTTGCGAAGTCGAATCAAAAACGCGCGAATGCGTCTGCGTCTCGGCAACGCCGAATTGTCGTTTGCCGAACTTGCCGCGCTCGAACGAAACGATGTCGTTTTGCTCGAAAATCACGAATTGATTGTCGGCGGCAGCGAGGTTTCCGGCAGCGCGGAGATTTTTTTAGGCGACGGCGAAAACGTAAAAATCGTCGGCGAATTCACATCGGGCGATTTTGCGACGAACGAGACGATTGAAGAAAACGCGGAAAGCGCGGATAATAAAATTAACGAAAATAAAATTTTGGTGCGGCGTTTAAATTCAAAATCCGAATGGCAAATCGTCATCGAGAGTTTTGAAGAAACGGAAAATCCGCGACTTCTGACAAAAAAATCTATGACGGAAACCGACGACGATTATACAAACGAATTCGCGGAAGAAAACGCGGAAGAAAATGCGAACGAACAAGCGGGCTTGGCGATTGAAAATCTCGCCGTAACTTTGCGCGTCGAACTCGAAGCCAGACGGCTCGGTTTGACGGAGATCGAAAACTTGCGCGAAAATCAAATTCTCGAACTCGGCGTTCGACCGACCGACGCGGTGAATCTTTTAATTGATAATCAAATCATCGGACGCGGCGAACTCGTCGCCGTCGAAGACCGACTCGGCGTGCGGATTACGAAATTGCTGCGCTAAATTTTACGTGAATCATTTTTTACTAAATTTTCTGTTCTGGCAAAATGCCGAACCCGTTCCGGCGGTCGGCTGGCTCGACATCGTTTGGCTTCTCGTTCAGACGGCAATCGCGCTCGCACTCGTGTGCGGTTTCGCCATTTTGATTTTTCGATATATTCTGCCGCGCCTGAACGTCGTTTCATTTAACAAAAGCATCGTCCGCGTCATTGACGGCGCATCGCTCGATGCGCGAAAGCGTCTTCTCATCGTCGAAGCGGCGGGAAAATATCTGCTTCTGGCAGCGTCGGAAAACGGCGTGCAATTAATCATCGAACTCGACGGCGCGGCGGTCGAGCAAGCCGTCGCCGAAATGGAAAAATTGCAAACCGGAACAAAGAAGGATTCGTTCACGCGGGTTTTAGACGGTTTTTGGAAAAAGCGAGGATAAACGATATGCGATTTGCGGAGAATCTTCGGCGAAAAAATTTGCGCGATTCACCGGCGGCGCGGCGAATTTTTCTGAGCGTTTTCATCGGATTGATTTCCGCGTTGGCGGCTTTTGCTCAAAATGCGACTCCGACTCCGGCGGCGAAAACGATGAACGACGGCACGGCGAATCCGGTCGTTTTGATAATCGTGATGGGCGTTATCGCGCTCGCGCCGTTTGCGCTGATTATGCTCACTTCGTTTGTCAAAATTTCGGTCGTGCTTTCGATTTTGCGAAACGCGCTCGGCACGCAGCAAGTTCCGCCGAATCAAGTCATCACCGGACTGTCTCTGATTTTGACGATTTTTATAATGACTCCGGTCGTCGAAAAAATGTATGCCGAAGCGGGCGACATCGGCAAAAGCGATGCGATTTTTTCCGAGATGTCGGTGCGCGAGATTTTTGAAGCCTCGAAGCGCGGACGCGAGCCGCTGCGCCAATTTCTGATTCGCTACGCGCACAAAGAAGACCGCGAATTGTTCTTCGGCTGGGCGCGACAGATGGCACACCGCAACGGCAACAACCCGGACGACATTAAGACGGACGAATTCCGCGTCGTCATTCCGGCTTTCGTTACCAGCCAGCTTGCCGAAGCCTTTACCATCGGTTTTCTTTTATTCATTCCGTTTTTGATTATTGATCTGGTCGTCGCCAATATTCTGCAAGCGATGGGAATGTTTATGCTCTCGCCGACGATTATTTCGCTGCCGTTCAAATTGCTGCTTTTCGTTTTGATTAACGGCTGGGTTCTGCTGGTCAAAGCGTTGGTTCTCGGCTACGCCTGACGCATTCGGATTTGGGATTCGGGATTGCGGATTGCGGATTTTTTGTAATCAATTATCCGTAATCCCGAATCTACAATTAAATCGCTCGCTGACACCAAAGGTTTTGACAGAATCAATCTTCCCGCGCTTCGTTTGAAGCCCGCGCGAGCAGCGCGTTTTCCAAAATCCGCAGCTGCGTTTCGAGCCGCGCGTCAATCGTTCCCGACGCGCTTTCAATGATGCAGCCGCCTTCGGCAACGGCTTGGTCGGCGACGAAATCAATAAATTGCGCCCGCCCGAAGGCTGTAATTTTTTCGCGCATTTGTTCGAGCAGCGGCAAATCTGCGGCACTCACGCGCACCGTCAACATTTCGCGCTGACGGGCGTGGCGCAGAGCGTTGAGGACGATTTCGGCGCGGACGTTTTCGTCTTGTTTGATTTCGCTGCCGATAATTTTTTCGGCGAGTTTGACGGCGAGCTTTAAAACGTCCTGCTCGATTGTCAGCAAAACCTGCGCCCGATCTTCCTTTATCGCCAGCAAATTTTCCAACAATTCGTTTTCCGCCTCCGCGCGTCCTAGCCGATAAGCCTCGCCGCGAATTTCATCAGCTTCGTTTTCGGCGGCGGCGATTAAATTTTCGGCGTTTTCCCGCGCCGTTTGTAAAATCGCACGCGCCTTTTCTTCGGCGTTTAAAACCTGATGTTTCAACAATCCGCCGAAAACAATCGAATCGGTTCGTTGATTTTTTTCTTTGATGATTTTCGGCGCGGCGCGTTCAAGCGGCAAAAATTTTTCGTTCATTTTATTCAAATCTTAATTTTTAACCTTATCAATCGTCTTCGCCGCAGTTTCGGCGAGCCGTTCAATTTCCGCGCTGATTTCACGCTGCAATTCGGCGGGCGTTTGCCGGCACTGCGTTTCGATTATCGCGCCGAGTTTCGGCGCGACTTCGAGCGGTAATTTTTGCGCGGCGTAACGAATGCGCTGCTCCGCGCCGCCGCAAAGCAGAATTCCAATCAGCCGAATTCCCAGCAAATCAAGCATCGCCGAAGGTTTTGACTCGATTTCCATCGCGGCTTGCACGAGATTTTCGGCGAACGAAAGTCTTTCGCTTCCGGCTTGCGGCAAACCGCTCAACTGCGCGGCAATCGCCCGCGCGTCTTCCGCCGAAAAGCGGCGCAAAAAAGCCGCGACCGATTCGACTGCCGTGATTCGCATACAGGCGAGCGCGACTTCGCGGATTCCCGCCAGACGAATGAGCCGCGCAAGCTGCGCTCCGCTCAAATAATCAAACGCGCTCGCGGCTCGTAAATCGCGCAATGCGACAAATTGTTTGGCAAACGCGCGGCAAACGATTTTTTCGAGCGGCGACGCAGGCGGCGTTTGTTCGTTTTTCGTTTCATCATCGTTATTTTTATGATGACTTCGCTGTGCCGTCGGCAAGGCGTTCAAGACGATTTGGCGAATTGCCGGAATCTCTTTCCGCATTGCCGATTCGATATGCGACCGATGAATATTTTCGTCAACAAATGTCGTTTCAGAACCGATGTAATTTTCCGTCTGCCCGCGCCATTTTCGTTTTTCCGGTTCGGATTTGTTTTGATAATCGCGCCGCAGACGCTCGAATTTTTTCGCTTCCGGCGCGGACATTTGTTCGGCAAGCGCGGCAAAAAGATTTTCCGTCGAATCATCTGCGGCAGAATGTAATTGTGCCGCGCGTCGCAAAGCGAGCAGTAAAAAAATTTCCGTCTTTTTCGGCGATTCGTTTTTCATTCGGCGCAAATTATTCTTCGTCTTCACCATTCAGCAAAGGGCGTTCGATGTCTTCTAATTCTTCGTCGTCTTTCGCTTCGAGCAAATCGTCAAACTCCGCGTCGGAGATTTTTTTCCTGCGTCTTTTAGCCGTTATCCAAACTGCGGCGAGAGCCAGCGCGAGAAGAATTATCACGCCGATTCCGACACCGAAAACCGCGTTGCTGCGCCGCTTTTCGGCGAGTTTTTCGAGCGGAATTTCGCGCAGAGATTGCTGCGTGATGGAAACGAAAATATTCTCCGGTTTGAGATTCGGCACGGCACGCGCCACTTGATTCTGGATTGCTTCGGGAGTGAGTTTCGTCTCCGATTCGTTCAAAACTATAATGACGGTCGCGGTCGTCGGAGCTTTTTCGTCGGGCAAATCCCAAACATTATTGGTCGGTTCGGCGACGATAACGCCGACGCTGATGACATTCGGCAGTTTGTAGAGCAGACTTTCGATTTGCCTTTGCAGCTCGCGTTTTTGCCGTTCCTTTTCCGCGCGTTCCGAAGTCATACCGAGCGCGTCTTCGGTTTTTATTTCCGGTTCGGGCGGACGCGGCAAACCGTAATCACGCAAAACTTGAATCGCCGTTGCCGCCTCGCCTTCGCCAAACCAACCCTCGTCAACCACAATATCCCAGGTTTTCGCTTCGCCTTCGGACTTTTTCTTTTCGACTTGAAAATGATTCGAGTAAAGAACGTCGAACATCCGGCTGGCTTCAAATTCGTTGTCGGCGGTCGCCACTGTTTTCTTGCCGCACGCCCCGACCAAACAAACGCACGCCAATAACGCAATCAATAAGCCGCGATGACAAAAGATTCGCTGATTTGTTTGAGAAATCATTAGTATATTTAACTTAAACAAGAATTTGTTTTTCTACAAGCAATGTTGCTAGTTTCCGCCGCGAAATAAAAACCTCCGCGCTTCACGACACATCGGATTTGTTCGTCGGCGTTAAATCCAAAGCTACATCAGAGTTCCCTTGTTCACGTCAAAAGCGTAATAGTAAAACCGGCGATAGACGGAAAATTTACTTCAATGAATGAACCGCAGATTGCTAATTTGGAAGTTGCATTAAATACTAACCTTCCTGATAATTATCGTTTGTGGTTATCGTAATACGGCGCGGCTGTTTTTAATGAATATATTGTAATTTAATTACTCGCCGAGATGCGCTCGATTGCCAAGCTGCTTGAAAAAGATGAGAATATTTCGACGCGGATAAATCAATTATACATCTGCTTTTATCTGCGTTCATCAGCGGCAAAAATAAATTCATTATATTTCCGCAATTCGGTATCACAATGTAAATGCTCGTTTTTCTCCATCTATTTGCGCTTTTCCTGCTTGTGTTGCTTGGATTCTATGTTTTCGTGGCGAATCCGCGCAATCGCGCTCATCAAACTTTCGCCGCCTTTATCGCTTTTCTCGCGCTTTGGACAATCAAGGATTTAATTTTCTGGAACTTTCACGATGAAAATCTCGATTCGGATTGGTGGGCTTCGGCGAGTTTTATCATCGCGCTGCTGATGCAGTGCGCTCTGGCGGTTTTCGCGTGGGTTTTTCCTGAAAATTCGCGCACGCCGCGCCGCCGCGCCGCCGTTCTTTTCGCGCCGGGTTTAATTTTAATTCCCGCCGCCGCTTTCGGACTTTTGTGGCGCAAAGTCGGATTCGTCAATAATCGATTCTTCATTGATCTCGCGCCGCTCGCTTATGCCTTTGTCGCTTACGTTTATTTTGTTTTCGGTTACGGCGCGGTTGTTTTATTTCGCAAATATCGTAAATATCGCGGCACGCAGAAAGGTCAGCAAATAGGCGCGATTCTCTGGGCGGTCGGCATCACGGGCGTTTTAAAAACTCTGGCGAACATCGTGTTTCCCTTTTTCGGCATTTATGAATTTTTGCCGTATAGCTCGATTTTCGTTTTGCCGGGCGTGACGATTTACGCTTACGCGATTTCCAATTTCAAACTTTTCTCACTGCAAACCGCGCTCGACCAATTTCGTCTTTTCCCGATTGCTTACAAAATCGCTTTGAGCATCGCGTCGGTGGCGATAATCAGTTTTATCATTTTTCAAATCCCGATTGTCTGGTGGGCGTTCCGCGACGGCGAGACGTTTGAAGCGTGGCGCAGGTATCTGGTTTTCAGCGTGATTTCCGCGCTCGTGCCGAATCTTTTATTAGTTCTTTTAATCGTGCGGACAATCTCGCGCCCGCTGCAAAGAATCGCGCTCGCCGCCGTGCAAGTTACCGAAGGCGGATATGGAACGAAAGTTGATTTGCGGCGAAGCAACGACGAAATCGGTCTGCTCGCCGAATCGTTTAACGAGATGAGCCGCAAAATGGCGAACGACATCGAACAGCTTCGGCAGCTTAACGAGCAGTTGATTCGCACGGAAAAACTCGCCGCGATGGGAACGCTTTCCGCCGGAGTCGCGCACGAGGTCAACAATCCGCTCGCTTCGATTTCTTCCTTGATTCAAATGATGCAGTCGCAGACGGATTTGGACGCGGAAACGCGCGAAAAATTAAAATTGATTTCCACGCAGATTCAGCGCATCACGCAGGTTACTAAAGATTTGATGGATTTCGCCCGCGTGCGTCCCGCCGCGAAAAGTTCGGTTGACATAAATTCGGTGATTGAAAAAAGTTTGCGGCTGGCGAGTTTTGACAAATCATTTCAGAATCTCGAATTGAAAAAAGATTTGTCGGAAACCGCGCCGAAAGTTTTCGCCGACCAAGACCAATTGCAGCAAGTTTTCCTAAATCTTTTTCTCAATGCCCGCGACGCGATGCCCAGCGGCGGCGAACTTTTTATTAAAACTTCCCGTTCGCAAAACGAAATCGAAATCGAAATCGCCGACAGCGGCGACGGCATCGCAGAGCAAAATCTCAAACAGATTTTCGACCCGTTTTTCACCACCAAACCGGCGGGCAAAGGCACGGGTTTGGGTTTGGCGGTTTGTTACGGAATTATCACCGCGCACGGCGGACGAATCGAAGTTTCGGAAAACGACGGGCGCGGAACGCAGTTCATCATCTCGCTCCCGACCGAGAAACTTGACATCACGCGCGAAACGTAGAAACTTTAATTTAGACTTTTAACTTACCTGCCAATTTCTGAGGAGAAACAATGAAACTTTTTATCAGCAGTTTTCTAATTCTGCTTTGTCTTTTCGTATCAATTTCGGCACAGGAAAAACCGATTGCGTTTATCAATGCCCGCATTATTCCGATTGTCGGGCAGCCCATCGAGCAAGGAATTTTGCTCGTCCAAAACGGAAAAATCACGGCGGTCGGCGACGCGCGAACGGTAAAATTATCGTCCGACATTCAAACGATTGATATGCAGGGCAAAACGATTATGCCCGGTCTGGTTGATTCGCACAGTCATATCGGCGAACCGGCGGGCGCAGACGGTTCCGCGCCGATTCAGCCGGACGTGCGGGTTTTAGATTCGGTCAATCCGCGTTCTTCGAGCATTCAAAGAGCGCAGTCGGGCGGCATCACGACGGTTAATATACTGCCCGGTTCGGGTCATCTTGACAGCGGACAATCAATTTATGTGAAACTCCGCGACGATGCCGATAAGGTGGAAGATTTACTGATTTACGATAAGGACGGCAAATATATGGGCGGCATAAAGTTCGCTAACGGCACGAATCCGATGCGCGCGGGCGGCGGAGTTTTTCCCGGAACGCGCTCGAAATCAGCCGCGCTCGTCCGCGAACAATTCGTCACAGCGCAGGAATACCGCGACAAAATCAAAAAAGCCGGAAACGACCAATCGAAAATGCCGCCGCGCGATTTGGCGATGGAATCTCTCGTCGAAGTTCTCGACGGCAAAAAAGTTGTCCATTTTCACACGCATCGCGCCGACGACATTATGACGATTCTGCGTCTGCAAAAGGAGTTCGGTTTTCGGCTCGTGCTGCATCACGTTTCCGAAGGCTGGAAAGTCGCCGACGAAATTGCGAAAGCGAAAGTTCCCTGCTCGATAATCTTGATTGACTCGCCCGGCGGCAAACTCGAAACAACCGACATCCGCTTTGAAACGCCTGCGATTTTAGACAAAGCCGGAGTTCTTTTCGGCTTTCACACCGACGATTACATCACCGATTCGCGCTTCTTTCTGCGCGAAGCCGCAATCGGCGTGCGCGGCGGACTTTCGCCGGAAAAGGCACTTTACGCGCTGACGATGGCGAATGCGAAAATTTTAGATTTGGATAAAAGAATCGGCTCGCTCGAAGCCGGAAAGGACGCGGATTTTATCGTTTTGTCCGGCGACCCTTTGAGCGTCTACACGCACGTTTTGCAAACTTGGGTGGAAGGCAAAAAAGTCTTTGACCGCTCAGACCCGAAAGATTATCTAATCGCGGTCGGAGGCGATGGCGCGGGCAAAGACAATATGCTCGACGAAGACGAAAAGGAGGACGGACAATAATGAGTAAGAAATTTTTTAACGCAAAGACGCAGAGACGCAAAGACGCAAAGAAAAAAACAGATAAATTTATTTTTTCTATCTTCGCGCCTCTGCGCCTTTGCGTCTTTGCGTTAATTTTCTTTTTCGCCGCTAACGCTCAAGCGCAGATTGCCGTCAAAGGCGAAACGGTTTGGACAATGGCGGGCGAAAATATCACGAACGGTGTCGTGCTGCTCGGCGCGGACGGCAAAATCGAAGCGGTCGGCGCGGCGAATAAAATTAAAATCCCGTCGAATTACAAAATCATTTCGGCGAAGGTCGTAACTCCCGGTTTGATTGACGCGCACACGGTTATTGGTCTGAACGGATATTTGAATCAGCCGCAGGAACAGATGGCTCTCGACGGTTCTTCGCCGATGCAGCCGGAACTTCGCGCGATTGACGCATACAACCCGGAAGAAAAACTTATTGAATGGGTGCGCTCGTTCGGCGTAACGACGATTAACACCGGACATCAGCCGGGCGCGTTGATTTCCGGTCAAACGATGATTGCCAAAACCGTCGGCAGAACGGCGGACGAAGCGGCGATAATTCCCGTGGCGATGGTCGCCGTAACTATCGGCGAAAGCGCACTTGGAAGCGGCGGAAAATCGCCCGGCACACGCGCCAAACAAGCCGCGATGCTCCGCGCCGAACTGATTCGCGCGACGGAAGCGACGCGCAAAAACGACGACGCGGCGAAAACGCAGACGACCGTCGTAACTTCCAACGGACAAAATAATAACGACAACAGTCCGACGACGACAAACCCGAATTCGATGCTCGAAAATCCGCCGACTGAAAACAATCGAGCGACGCAAAATGGAAACGGTCAAACCATCGTCGCCCGTCAAAACACCGGCGATTTGCGCTCGGATATTATGCAACGAGTCGTGCGCCGCGAAATTCCTTTGCTTATCACGGCGCAGAAAGCGCAGGACATTATCACCGCGATTCGCATCGCCAAAGAATTCAATATAAAAATAATTCTCGACGGCGTTGCCGAAGCGCAGATGGTTTTGAAGGAAATCAAGGCTTCGGGCTTTCCCGTTATCGTGCATCCGACGATGTATCGCGCGGCTGGCGAAACTGAAAATCTGAGTCTGGAAGACGCGGCGAAATTAAAAGCCGCAAACATTCCAGTCGCTCTGCAAAGCGGTTTCGAATCGTATGTGCCGAAAACGCGCGTCGTGCTTTTTGAAGCCGGAGTCGCGGCGGCAAACGGTCTTTCAAAGCGCGACGCGCTGGCGATAATTACGATTGACGCGGCGAAAATTCTCGGTTTAGAAAGGCGCGTCGGTTCAATCGAAAAAGGCAAAGACGGCGACATCGCAATGTATGACGGCGACCCGTTTGAATATTCGACGCACTGCACCGGAACGATTATCAACGGCAAAGTCGTGAGCGATATTGTCAGATAATTTCGAGGTGAAAATGAAATGTATCGCGTGCGGAAGCACGAATTTAATCGAAGGAAAAGTTCTCGACGAAACAGGCAGCAGGAAATTGAGTTTTAAACCGCTCGAAGTTTCAATGTGGAAAGCCGTTTTCGGCATCGGCATTCGGGAAATCAACGCATCTGCCTGCGTTCACTGTGGTCATTGCATTTGAACGTGCATTTTTCCGACGAAGACAGACAACGCTATTTGGAATTTGAAGGTCAGCAGCCGGATTTATTGAAACGAATCGAATCCGAATCATAAATTATGAAACCGAAACAATTTTTATTTACAGCAATCGCTTTTCTTTTGCTGTGCGTCAGTCCGATTTTTGCCAACGCGCAAACCGCGCCGCCGTTTAAAGTATCGGCGATTAAAATCGTTCCGTATGACCAACTGACCGGCGAATTCGAGCCGGAAATTAAATTGAAAGACAGCCGGACTTTTTTCGATGAAGTCGCGCTCGGTTTGCTGATTACCGTCGAAATTTCCGGTCAGACCGATACTTCTGCGGACGGGCGCAAAGTTGAAACGACGGTTTTGAAAGGCGGCAAAATTTTGATTAAAAAACTGACGACGGTTGACGGCGTTGGGGCAGGCGGAAAATTTTATATTCCGATTTATATAGATTATGGACTCTGCCAAGAGATAACCGTTACGGCGAAAATCATCGGGCAGAAAACCGCCTCGACGATGACGCGCAAAGTTCCGTTTTCGTGCGGAGAATAGTTTTCAATGCTTCGTTTTTCCTTCGATTAAATTTACCGCGTGCGGCAAAACGGGTTTGATAACCTCGAAACATTCGACCACGCCTTTCGGCGAACCGGGCAGATTGATAATCAATTTTCCGTTTCTGATGCCGCACACGCCGCGCGAAAGCATCGCCAGCGGCGTATTTTTCATCGTTTCATAACGCATCGCCTCGCTAATTCCCTGCGCTTCGCGTTCGATGACGGCGCGGGTCGCTTCGGGCGTATTGTCTCTTTCGGAAAATCCCGTTCCGCCCGTCGTGATAATCAAATTCGCTTCTTCGTTTTCGGTCAATGCGTAAAGCGTCTGGCGCAGATTTTCAAAATCGTCGGACACGATAATTTTTTCGACGACTTCCGCTCCCGCTCCAATCAAAAGTCCGACCAGAGTTACGCCGGAAACGTCCGTCGCTTCGGTGCGCGAATCGCTGACGGTAACGACGATGGCTTTTAAACGGCTTTCATTCATACTCATTCGGAATACGATTTTATTATATTTCGAGTTCGCGTTTTAATCGAAGGCGAAGTTTTTATTTCTACTTTCTCGCTTTTCGTTCAATCTTCGATTTCGTTCGCATTTTGAATTTTTCGTTTGCCGACGACGATAATCGCTTTTTTATCTTTGCCTCTGGCGGCTTCGATTTTCTTCGCTTTTTCTATGGAAATTTTCACGCCCGCGTCAACAATCGCGCGGTTTAATTTCACGCCTTTTTCAATCGCCGCATTCGGCAGCAAAATCGAATCTGAAACCGCCGCGCCTTTTTCGATGCTCACGCCCGAACTCAAAATCGAGCGCGAAACCGCGCCGGAGATTCGGCAGCCGGGCGAAATCAAACTGTTATTGACGCTCGCCGTCGCGGAAACAAACGCCGGAACACGTTGCGCGGCGAGCGTCAAAATTCGCCAATTTTCATCGTCGAAAAAGAAGCGTTTTTTGTCGTCGAGCAAATCCATCTGCGCGTTCCAATAACTTTCAATCGTCCCGACATCGCGCCAATATCCTTGATGACGATGCTCGACGGCAGCTTTGTTTTTGACGAAATGCGGAATCAATTCGTCGCCGTAATCTTTTAATTTCCCTTTGCCTTTGCTCAAATCTTTCAAAGTTTCGAGCAAAATCTTCGCGTCATAAATAAAAATTTCCGTCGTGATTAAATCGCTTTTCGGCTTGTCCGGTTTATACTCGAAATCGGTGATTCGTCCGCTTTTATCAACTTCGACCACGCCGAAACGCGAAGCCGATTCGCCTTCGGGAAGTTTGGTCGTAACCATCGTAACCGCCGCTTTTTTATTTAAATGCGTTTCAAGCGCGTCGCGGAAATCTATTTTATAAACGTGGTCGGCACTCAAGACGAGCAAGATGTCGGGATTAAAATTTTCGATAAAATCAACGTGCCGGTAAATCGCGTCGGCGTTTCCCTGCGCGAAACCTTCTTTGCCGTCGGCTTCATCTGTTTCAAACGGCGGCAAAACCTTCAGCCCGCCGTAAGTTCTGTCCAAATCCCAGGGTCTGCCGCTCGATAAATGCTCATTTAAAGAATGCAGTTCGTATTGCTCGATAACCCAAACGTCGGCGATTTGACTGTTGACGCAGTTGCTCAAAGCGAAATCAATCAGGCGATACGCGCCGCCAAACGGAATCACGGGCTTGGCTTTTTCATCGGTCAAAAGACCGAGCCGCCCGCCTTTTCCGCCAGCTAAAATGAGAGCTAAAATTTTTTCCTTAAACATAAATTAAATACGCCGCACTACTTGAAAATTTTGGCAGTGTCTTACGATTTATAATAAGGGATTTTTCTTTCGGAATAGATAACAGATGAGAGATAAAATCTATCAGCTAAGTAGTCGGACATAATTATCTTATAGAATAACTGAAGTCCGAAAAATTGATTTTCAAAATACTTCCAACTGCTCCGAGAATCTGTCTGACCGAGTAGTGCAGTTGTGCTTTAT
>JBPCMK010000011.1:0-9007 GCA_051002375.1 Pyrinomonadaceae bacterium
TCTTCGGGCAATTCTTCGCGCAGACGCGGCAGGCGATAAAGTTTTTTATGTTCAAAAAACAAAACCGGATCAGGATCACGAATCGCCGCTTTGATTAAACCTTTCGCGTCATACGCCGTCGAAGGCTCGACCATTTTCAAGCCTGCCGTATTTAAGAAAAACGATTCGGCATTCAAAGAATGAAACGGTCCGCCGCGCACGCCCGAACCGCAAGGTCCCCGGAAAACCGCTTGAATCCCGCCGCAGCCGCGATAACGCGATTTCGCCGCGTAATTCGTCAGCATATCGAAACCGCACGAGATAAAATCAATGAACTGAAATTCCGCAACCGGCTTCATTCCCATCAACGCCGCGCCGCACGCCGCCCCGACAATCGCGGCTTCGGAAATCGGCGTATCAATCATTCGTTCCGCGCCGAATTCGTCAATAAATCCTTCGGTCAACTTAAACGCGCCGCCGTATTCGCCGACATCTTCGCCAATGACGAAAACCGTTTCGTCCGCCGCCATTTCTTCGTAAATGCCTTGCCGAATCGCTTCGATTAAAGTTACGCCTTTTGTTTCTTGTTTTGCTGCCATTATTGTTGATGAACTTTTTCCGCTTGTCTCTGAATAATCGGCAATAATCCGCGCAGGGCTTGGTTGACCGATTCGGAGTCCGTGAAAACTTCCGCCACGTCAGGCTCTAAAATAATTGCCTTGTTTCTGCTGGCAACTCGATTTACGTATTTGCCGCGCACGCCGCCCGTAAAATCGTATTCATCGAGCATCTCGGTTTTTTCATTTTGTTTCTTGCTCATATTTTCTTTTTTCTTTTGGCGTTGCCAATCTTGCGCTGATAATTCTGATTTTATCATTGCGGTCGGTGTGAACGACAACCAAATATCGCTGCCGGTTGGAAAATCCTGTGATAATAAAACGATTTTCGTTCTGCGAATGCAAAGGGTCTGGAACGGTCAATGAAAGCGGGTCGGAGAAAACCGTTTCCGCTTCTTCAAATGAAACGCCGTGATTTTTCAAATTCGCCCGCGCCTTTTCAGGATTCCATTCAAACAAATTGTTCATATCAACGAAGTCAATAAATTATAGATTTGCAAAATTTGCAAAGCGTAAAAATTCCGCTTCGGTTATAATGCACACTTCACTATTATTAAACGAATCGCAGATGAAATTAAAGATGACGGAACTTTACAATCAAGAAATTTTCAAAAATGAACACATCGTCGTCACCGGCGGCGGAACGGGTTTGGGCAGAGCGATGGCGATGCGGTTTGCGACGCTCGGCGCAAAGGTTACGATTTGCGGCAGACGCGAAGAACCACTTGCAGAGACGGCGAAAGAAATCAAAGACGCAGGCGGCAAAGCGGAAGGAATTTCGTGCAATATCAAGGAATTCGATGCGGTTGAGGCAATGATTGTCGAGGCGGAAAATCGGCAAGGCAATATCACAAAATTGGTCAACAACGCGGCGGGAAATTTTCTCGCGCCGACCGAACAATTAACGCCGAACGGTTTCGACGCGATTGTGAAGACGAATCTTTACGGCTCGTTTTACGCGACGCAAGGCTGCGGAAAGCGTTGGATCGAGCGCAAACATTCGGGCGCGGTGATGTCAATCGTTACGACTTACGCCGAACACGGCAGCGCGTTTTTAGTTCCTTCTGCCGTTTCCAAAGCGGGAATTATCGCTTTGATGAAATCGCTCGCAGCGGAATGGGGCGTTTACGGCATTAGATTAAATGCGATTGCGCCGGGACCTTTTCCGACCGAAGGCGCGAATTCGCGCCTGATGCCGGACGAGCGTTTGGCGGAAAAAATGTATAAATTGATTCCACTTCAAAGAGTCGGCGAACACCGCGAGTTAACCGATATGGCGGTTTTTTTGTTGAGCAATTTGAGTTCGTATATGACGGGCGAAGTCGTCTATCTCGACGGCGGCGCGAGTTTGACGAGCGCGGGACAATTTAATCTATTTACCGAACTGCCGCGCGAGAAAGTGATGCAGATGTTTGAATCTTTGCGACCGAAAAAGTAAAGATTCAGACGATTTAATCAAAATCGTTTGTAAATTCATCGCAGATTTTAACGTCTTCGGAAACGGCGGCGCGTGTCGTAGGCATTTTCCTTCTGAGCGAATTGTCCGATTAACGGATTAAATTTGCCGTCCTCGCCGAACAACGGAAAAAGCCGCAAATCGGGCGCGAGAAAAGCGGCGCGAAGTTCGACCGGGCGCGTTCCGGCGCGATTAATAATTTTAACTTGCGTGCCGCGCACTTCTTCGATCCACGCGGCAAATTCTTCGGCGTTTCCGATGGTCGCCGACAGCAGCAAAAGACGAATGCGCGGCGGCGATAAAATTATCGCTTCTTCCCAAACGTGACCGCGGTCTTCGTCCGCCAAATAATGCGCTTCGTCTAAAATCACGAAATCCGTGTTGACCTGGTCACCGTTTCTTAATGAATCGAAAAGTTGATTGCGATAAATCTCGGTCGTGCCGACGATTAAAGGCGCGTCCGCGTTTTCCTTTCTGTCGCCGGTTAAAATTCCGACGTTTTCCGCGCCGAATTCAGCGGAAAATTCCACATATTTTGAATTCGTCAAAGCCTTGAGCGGCGTTGTGTACCAAGCGCGTTTCCCTTTTTCGAGAAGTCTTCGGATTTCCTCGCGGGCAATCCAAGTCTTGCCGCTTCCGGTCGGCGCGGTAACGAGAACGTCCTGCGTTTCGATTGCTTTTAACGCTTCAATTTGAAAATCGTCCGGCACGAGCGGCGCGGGCGCGGGTGTGCCGATGCCGCCGAGAAGTTTTTCTAAGGATTTTAAATGCGCGGGCGAAACTCTCGCGGAGGAAGTTTTATCAAGGGAACTTTCCGGCGCAAGTTCGCGTTTATAATTTCGTTCCTTTCGACGCTTGGAATCGGCATGAGCCGTTTTACGCGGGCGTTTTTTATCTTTGAACGAGCGAGCCATATTTTATTATGTTAAAGGTTACAGGTTCCAAGTTTCAAGTTTCAAGTTTTTATATTGCTCGTTCAACTTTTAATTTAATTCGCTCGATTCTTCGACCTGAAACCTGAAACCTTTCGCTCAACAGGCGAAAATGGTAAAATCTAAAAGTTTCCGCGAACGACTTTGAGCCGTCGCGCATCTATTATTGAGCAGTAATTTTTAATACGAAGTTTTTATAAAAGCATTATGCACGAGCAGGAAAAAGAAATTTTTCAACATTACGAGATAAAAAATTGGAATTATTCGCCGCGTCTTTACAAAATTTTCGGCGCGGCGGCAGCGTTTAATCTGCTGGCGATTTTGATTATCGGACAAACTAATTTATTAACCAGAAAAGGCTGCGACAGTCCGTTTGTCAATCGCGTCTGCCAAGTTCTCGATGCGGTTTATGTCGGCAGCAAATTGCTCGACTCGAACAGCGAAATCGGCAGCGGCGATTATCAAAAAACCGAACTCGCCGACGCAGACATCACATACATTGACGTTACGGGCGAAGACCCGCCGCTCAAATATCCCGAAGGTTATTTCGCGCTTGCCAACCCGAACGATTTTATGGCGATGCAAAATCCGATTAGCGATTTTTCGACGATGAATCCGATTCCGGGCATTCCGACGAATCCGACGATTACCGGCGATACGAATTTAATCAACACGCCGCAGGTTACGCCGACACCGAACAAAAACGCCGTAACGGGAACGATTCCGACTTCGCCGTTTTCATTCGGCGCGAATCCGGTTCCGCCGCCAATTAAGCGCGTCAAACCGCCGCGCGTCAACGCGCCGCGACTGCCGAAAACGATAAACGGTTCGCCGAACGCGCTGCCGAATCTCGAAAACCCGACGACGGCTGAAAATAAGGACAAAACGAACGAAAAGAAAACGGATAAAAATCTAAATCCGATTGACAGCGCGGCGGTCAAGGAAGTCGAAATCACCAAAAAACCCTTCGAGGATTTGGGCGACGATTTGAATGATAAATTGGCGAAAAAGGAAGTTGATTTAACAAAACCTTTTCTCGTCGTTCTCGACGGAACGATAACGGCGGACGGAAAACTAGACCCGAAAAAATCCAAGTTCGTCAAATACGAAGGCGACGAGCAAATGGTGAATATTGCTAAACAAGCAATCGAAGCCGTCGGCGAAAGCGGTTTTTTGAGTTATCTGAAAAACAACGGAGTTGACCACGTAAATTTTACGATGGTGCAGGACGACAAGCAGATTTACATTAAAATAATCTCCGACCAGAAAACTCCCGAAAAAGCCAAGACAGCCGAGAGCGGATTTAACATCATTCTCGCCGGACTGAAATTTGCCGACGCGAACAATTTCAAAAAATTGGACGAAAACAGCAAAGCTCTGGTGGAAAATTCAAAAGTAACGAGCGACGGCAAAAATTTTATTTTGAACTTCGCGCTTCCCAAACAAGACGCGCAGGATATAATAAACCGCGCGTTAAAGCAGCGTGCCGAAAAAAAAACCAATCAGCAGCCAAACTCGACGGCGCAAACCGTTAATGCAAATACAAAAACAGGAAAGTGAGCAATAAAAACAAAAACAATTCGATAATTTTTCTCACTACGCTCTCGGTCTATCTCGGCTTGGTGCTGGTCGGCGGCACGCCGCAGATTTTGGCACAGAACGCCAAAAAATCCGGTGAAGCCAACAAAATCAGCATTTTACTGCCGGGCGAAGGTTTGGTTTTTACTTTTGACCTCAATCCCGCAATCAAACTAAGCAAATTATCGGCGAAGGAATCGTTGCCGATTAAAGTTTCGGGCAATTTTTCGACTGATTTTTCCGATAAATTCTTTAATACGCCGCAAAAATTAACCGCTTGGACAATTACCGAAGCTGTCGGAAGTCCACAAATCGTCGGTTTTCTGCAACAGGAATTTTTCCCGTCCGCCGAAAGCGGCATTCCGGCTGAACCGCTAATAACTAAGCTGTTTCCGAAAGAAACTTCTCAGACAGTTGAGGTCAGCAAAGATACGGTTTCAATTACTCGCCGTTTAACTTACGACAGCGTTGAAAAAGTTGCTGAGATGGCGGAAATTCACCGCCGAATAATTGAACACGCCAAATCTCCGACTGCAAAAGATGAAGTTGTCGGAAATTTGTATTTAATCAATACTGAAATTCGCTCGGAAAATAATCAGTTCATCATCGTTACACGCCTGCCGCGCGGCTCGCTTGACGCGCTTCTTGCCAAAGACGCGCAATAAGCGGCGAGCGAGTGAAAGATAAAATTCTCTTTCCCGCAATCAACTCGCCTAAACTTTAATAATTACAAATTTTATGAGCTAATAGCGTTTGCTTTTTAGGCTCAAATAGTGAGGATTTTATGCCAGTTAATAGTTTAGTAGATAAATTTTTTAAAAAAGTTCTGGGCAGCAACAGCGATGTTTTCTTGAAAAAGATTCGCCCCGTTGTTGAGCAGATTAACGATTTAGAACCATCAATGCAGAAACTTTCCGACGACGAATTGAAGGCGAAAACCGTCGAGTTCAAGGAAAGACTTTCGAGCGTTTTGGATAACATCACGGACAAGGAAGAACGGCGCAAAAAAGAACAGGACATTTTAAACGAAATGCTGCCCGAAGCGTTCGCCGTTGTGCGCGAAGCGTCCGTCAGAGTTACGGGAATGCGTCATTTCGACGTGCAATTAATCGGCGGCATTGCGCTGCATCAAGGCAGAATCGCCGAGATGCGGACGGGTGAAGGTAAAACGCTCGTTTCGACTTTGCCCGCTTATTTGAACGGTTTGACCGGACGCGGCGTTCACATTGTTACGGTCAACGACTATCTCGCTTTGCGCGACGCGGAATGGATGGGCAAGATTCATACTTTCTTGGGTTTGACCGTCGGCTGTATCCAAAACGATATGGACGATTACGAACGCAAAGAGCAGTATGCGTGTAGTATGACTTACGGCACGAATAACGAATTCGGCTTCGATTATCTCAGGGATAATATGAAATTCGATCCCGAACAACTCGTCCAGCCGGATCATTATTACGCGATTATTGACGAAGTTGATTCGATTTTGATTGACGAAGCCCGAACGCCTTTGATTATTTCCGGCGCGTCCGACGAAGCGACCGACAAATACTACATCGCCAATCAAATTATTCCGAATTTCGAGCGCGGTCATAAAGACGAAGAAACGAAAGTTACAACCGGCGATTATCTGCTCGACGAGAAAAATCATTCGTCGGTTTTGACCGAAGCGGGCGTAACGAAAGCGGAAAAACTTTTGGGCGTTTCCAATCTCTACGATCCGGAGAATATGGAGCTGCTGCACTGCGTCGAGCAGGCTTTAAAGGCGCACACGCTTTACAGACGCGACCATCAATACGTCGTGCAGGACGGCGAAGTTATTATCGTTGACGATTTCACCGGGCGACTGATGCAGGGAAGACGTTGGAGCGATGGTTTGCACCAAGCCATCGAAGCGAAAGAAGGCGTGAAAATCGAACGCGAAAATCAGACTTTGGCGACGATAACCTTGCAGAATTATTTCCGAATGTATGAAAAACTTTCGGGAATGACCGGAACTGCCGAAACCGAAACCGAAGAATTCGGCGAAACTTACGGTTTGGATGTCATCGTTATTCCGACGAATCGCCCGATGGTTCGAGATGACAAATCCGACGTGATTTATCGCACTTTGCCGGAAAAATGGAACGCTGTCGTCGAAGAAATCAAGGAACGCCACGAAAAAGGTCAGCCGGTTTTAGTCGGCACGGTTTCGGTTGAAAATTCGGAATTAATTGCCGACCGTTTGAAAAAAGTCGGCGTGCCGCACAACGTCTTGAACGCGAAATATCACGAGCGCGAAGCTGAAATCGTCGCCCAGGCGGGGCGCAAAGGCGCGGTTACGATTGCGACGAATATGGCTGGACGCGGAACGGATATTATTCTCGGCGGCAACCCGGAATTTATGGCAAACGATTTCCTGAAACGCCGTGAAATCAATCCCGACGAAGCCACGCCCGAACAATTCGAGGAAGAATTGACGAAGGCGAAACGCCTCGTCGCCGAAGAAGGTAAAGAAGTCGTCGCGGCGGGCGGTTTGCAGATTTTAGCGACCGAACGCCACGAATCGCGCCGCATTGACAACCAGTTGCGCGGACGTTCGGGACGACAGGGCGATCCGGGCGCGACCCGTTTCGCTTTATCGCTCGAAGACGATTTGATGCGGATTTTCGCGGGCGACAAAGTGCGTTCGATGATGGAATGGCTCGGAATGGAAGAAGGCGTTGCCATCGAATCGAAAACGGTTTCCAAACAAATCGAACGCGCCCAAAAAGCGGTCGAAGCGCGTAACTTTGAAACCAGAAAGCACGTTCTCAAATACGACGACGTGATGAACAAACAGCGCGAGACGATTTACGGTTTGCGTCGCCAACTGATGATGGAACAGGAACACCGCGAATATCTCATCGGCGAAAAGGGCGTGGCGCGTGATTTATTGGCGGACTTGACGCATCAGTATTTAAATCCGCAAGTTACGCCCGATAATTGGGACATCGAAACTTACGCGGCGGAAATTCAGAGCATCTATGCCGTTGATCCGGCGGCTGACGCGGGCGTTGATTTTCAAAAAATGAACGCCGACGAAATTGAAAACGCGATTTGGAAAAAGGCGATTGAAAACTACGAGGAAAAGGAAAAGCTCGTCGGCGCGGAACAGCTTCGCGGCTACGAGCGATACATAATGCTCAATATTATTGACTCGCAGTGGAAGGATCATCTGCTTTCGATTGACCATCTGAAACAGGGCATCGGACTTGTCGGCTACGGGCAAAAAGACCCGCTCGTCGAATATAAAAAACAGTCGTTCGATATGTTCCAAGACTTGCTCGACCGCGTTGACACGCAAACTGCCAAAGCGTTGTTCAACCTAGAAGTCGTCGTCAAAGACGAGCAGGAGGAAATCGAACGCCTCGCGCGTCTTGAACGTCAACGCGCGAGGCGGCAAGCGGCGGGAATGGCGTTCACCGGCGCGATGGGAACGGCGACAATGGCGGGCGAAGAAGCCAGAAAATCAATCCCGTTCGTCCGCGACCAACCGAAAGTGAAACCGAACGACCCGTGTTCGTGCGGCTCGGGCAAAAAGTATAAAAAATGCTGCGGCACGAACGCATAAAGAAAAAGCCGAATTCCAATAGTTTGGAATTCGGCTTTTTCTTTTCAATTTAGATAACATTACGGTTGTCCCGGCGATCTACAACTATAATCGCAAGTGCAGTTAGTTTGGTCACAGGTAACGCGACCTATTTTACCCGCTCCGCATGACGTTCTTGCTTCCTGAGAGCATTGAGCGCAGAAATCACTTCCGCAATTACCCTGCTGTTTAAGGCTGGCTTTTTGAAATGTTTCTGTATTTTGCGATGATTGAGCTGAAGTTATTTGCACAAAATAGTGATCAGCCGGTTTTAAGTCAGGATTTAATGCCAGAACTGAGCCGAACTTTGCTCCCTTTGATATGTCAAGGTCATTTAAGAGCCTTAAACTGCCGGCAATAATATTTCCTTCATTATCGTAACCGAGAACTCGTACCTTTAATTTACTTATCAACAGATCGGATTCGGTAAAAACAGAAAATCTTACATGCGGAATGTCGTTAATTTGAACAATTTTAACATTTTTAGCAGTAAGACCTTCTGAAGTTTCCACTTTAACTTCATTGTTAGTTTGTGATTCGACGGAAGCAAAAATAGTTCCGAGAAGCAAAACACAAACGACAAAAATCGAAGCATAAACTCTACTTTGCAGATTTTTCATTATTTGATTCTCCTTAAATCACATAAATTTAGAATTCACTATGCTCTCAAAGCACACCTTGGAGTATTTGTATTTGTGAGAAACAATTAAATAGGGTCAAGACTAGATAAGACCATTATCTTTTGTAATTTTCAAAAGTAAAGAGTAGAGATTTTCATTTCTGTAATTGAAGCGAAACTCGCATTCTTTCAAGTGAAAATAAAAACTGTTTTTTG
>JBPCMK010000012.1:0-9648 GCA_051002375.1 Pyrinomonadaceae bacterium
GGAAAAACGGGAGTGTTTGGAGTTCCGCCTTAGGGCGCCTTCCCGTTTTCATCAGAAGCGGTTTCATCGTGAGTGTCAACCCGCCTGAAGGCGAAACTCAAAACTTTGAAATCAACAAACGCGCCTTCGCTGCGTCCGATCCAATTCGTCTGCATCGTCAAAACCCTTTCCGCCCAGCCAGCTTCGATTTCTTGCATTCCCTGCAAAAGTTCGTCAGCGTAAGCGGTGATTTTTAAAAACCACTGCGCCAAATCTTTCTTCTCGACTTTATGACCGCATCGCCAGCACACGCCGCCCGACGCTTGCTCGTTCGATAAAGTCGTCTGGTCGTGCGGACACCAATTGACCTTCGTCATTTTTTTATACGCCAAGCCGCGTTCCAGCATTTTGAGGAAGAACCATTGGTCGAACTTGTAATACTCCGGTCGGTGCGCCGCAATCTCGCGCCGCCAATCATAACCGATTCCCAAACGCTGCAACTGCTCGCGCATCTGATTGATGTTGTCTTCCGTCCATTCGCGCGGATTCACACCTTTCTTTATCGCCGCTTGCTCGGCGGGCTGACCGAAACTGTCCCAGCCAATCGGATGCAAAACATTAAAGCCTTGCAGACGCTTATACCACGCGAGCGCGTCGCCAATCGAATAATTGCGAACGTGTCCCATATGCAGTCTGCCCGACGGATAAGGCAGCATTTCCAGACAATAAAACTTCTCTCGCGTGTCGTCCGCCTCGACTTCAAACGTCTTGTTTTCCGCCCAACGCTTTTGCCATTTGCGCTCTATCTTTTGTGCGTAATATTTCTCGTCCATAATTTTATTGATTCCAAGTTCATTGATAAAAGCCAAAGTTTAGCGAATAAATATAAATCTATCCACTAATCTCGTAATTCGTAATTTGTAATTGATTGAAAGACTGCGCCGCGTCGCCGAAGGTTTTGGCGAGCGGCTATCTAAGAGCGAGATTGTTTTTGCAGAAGGTCATACAGGCATTTTATACGATATTTGGATTTTGTCTAGTTTTATTTTATGTCGTAAAGAAGTTCGCGGCGGAGCAAGGTGTGAATCCCTAATCTCGCTAACAGTCAGGTTACTGCTTTGTTAGCGAGACTTTTCCTTGCTCCGACGTGAGCTTCTCTCAAAATGCAGAGTCGTGAAGCTCTACATTAAACTTGAGATTTTAATCGTCCTTACTCCGATTTTGCCTCCCCGATTTCTTTAAAAACTTCTTTTAATCCGTTCGCCGCAAACGTCATCGCGGTTTTACCTGAAAAACCGCGCCTTTATCGTTTGCCCGGATTTGAGCCGGAAAATTCAATCAATCATTGAAATTGTCTTATAACTTTTTCGCCTCGAAAACAAAAACGGATTCACTCGCGGCAATTCGATTTACACACAACGCGGTTTTGTCAGAATACGGAGCGATGGCGACTTGCTGACACGCATTAAGTAAGTCGCCATCGCTCCGCGTTCTGACTTCCGACTATCTTGTCTGTCGGTTAATTTCGTGCTAATCTCCAAAATGCGCGGTTCAGCGTTGAAAGCAGACGCTTTCGCCAAAGTTTTACCAAAAGATTTATGATGAGAAATTTAATTGCGCCGACAGTCAAAACTTAGAACTAACAAGTTTTTTGCGCTTGACTGTCTGCCGGAAACAAAAGGAGAACGGAGATGGTCAAACGAACAAACCCCAAAATTGCCAGCCAAATTGAAAAATTAAACGACACCGAAATCCAAGCCGTCGTCAGATATATTTCCCAACTTCTTTCCAACCGCATAAACAAATTAAAAGAACCGAAATCAAACGACGACCTTATACTTTCGCTCGCGGACGCTTACGAAAACCGACGCGCCCGCCAAGTCTTTGAATGGGAAAGAGCGCGGCGGCAAAACGCGCAACGCGCCGTATGACGATTTCAATGACGAATGACGAATTACGAATGACGAATTGGCGATTCGTGATTCGATTTTTCGTGTTTCTCAGCGTGCTTTGCATTTTCGCCGGAACTTCCTTCGCTCAAAATCTTGAAAATTTAGCCGAACAAATCAAACGCGGCGACACCGAACAAAAACGCGACGCGCTTTTGCAAATCAGAAATTTAAAATCCGAAGACGCATCGCGCGTGGCGATTCCCGCGCTCGAAGATTCTTCGGAAATCGTTCGCGCGACCGCCGCTTTTTCCGTCATCTTTTTGCCGAAAGACGAAGCCGCGCGAAATCTCGTTCCGCTGCTCGCCGATAAAAAATCGCTCGTCCGGCGCGAAGCCGCCTACGCGCTCGGCAAAGTCGGCGACGCGAGCGCGATTGATTCGCTTCTTCGCGTTTTGCAGAAGGATAAAATCGCGGAAGTCCGCAACGCGGCGATTGTCGCGCTCGGCGCAATCGGCGATGCGTCCGCCATCTCCGAACTCGTAAAAATTTTGCAGAGAAAGCCGCAGTCGAAAGAAGAATTCGCCCGCCGCAGCGCAGCACGTTCAATCGGACAAATCGCGCAGATAATTCAAACCGGCGATAGAAAAGTTATCACGCCCGAAAACTTTTCTATTGACGAGAATAAATCAATCGAAAAGCCGAATTATCCAAAGTTAATCGAAACATTTCCGGCGTTCCGCGCGGCAGTCGGCGCGTTAATCGAGACGCTGCGTAACTCGAAAGAATCGTCGGACGTAAAACGCGAAGCGGCGTTCGCGCTCGGCGCAATCGGCGACGACGCGGCTGTTCCGATTCTGCAGGCAAACTCGAATAACGAAGATTATTATCTGGCGGAGATTTGCCGTGAAGCGTTGAAGAAAATTTCGATTTCGGCAAATAATTCTGGAATAAACCGGTTGTCAAACCCGAATTAGAAGCAATCTCGAAAATATAAAGCGAGTTTTATTTCGAGTTTAATTATTCACTCTACATTTTGCATTATTCATTATTTCCCGAATAAAAATCATTGTTTTTCCGAATGAGAATGAAAAATGTAAAATGAAGAATGAACAATTAGAGCATTTTATTTCTTCTTTCTGTTTTTGAGATGACTTCTAAATAAAATCTTATTCAATTTTTTCCTTGCGTTGCGCGGCGGCATTTTTCCTTTTCCTTTTTTCTCGATTTTTGTTTTAATAAAAATATGCCCGCAACACATCAAAAAAAATCGAAACCTGAAAACTTGGCAGATCTTTATTCGGCGGTTCGGCGACGCACCGAAGCGATTTGCGCTCCGCTCGAAATCGAAGATTATATTCCGCAACCGACGGTTGATGTCAGCCCGCCGAAGTGGAACGTCGCGCACACGACGTGGTTTTTCGAGGAAATGATTTTGAAAAAATTCGCCGACGGTTACAAGGAATTCAATCCGCAGTTCGGTTTTCTTTTCAACAGTTATTATAACTCGCTCGGTGCGCGAACGCGGCGCGACAATCGAGGCGATTTGTCGCGCCCGACCGTTAAGGAAGTTTTCGCTTATCGAAAATACGTTGACGAAAAGATGCTGGAGTTTTTCAAACAAAAACTGCCGTCGGAAGCGAAAAAACTCATCGTTTTGGGATTTCATCACGAACAGCAGCATCAAGAGCTTCTGCTTACCGATTTGAAATATACTTTTAGCTGCAATCCGCTTTATCCGGTTTATTACGACAAACAAATATTGGAGGAAAAAGGCGAAACCGCGTCGCGCGACTTTGCGGAAGTGGCAGGCGGAATTTATAAAATCGGCTTCGAGGGCGAAGGCTTTTGCTTTGACAACGAACTCGGACGACACAGAGTTTATCTGCAAGATTTTACGATTGCGAAAAGCCTCGTTACCAACGGCGAGTTTTTGGAATTTATTGCCGACGGCGGTTATAAAAATTTCAATCTGTGGCATTCGGAAGGTTGGGATTGGGTCAATCAAAATCACATCGAAAGTCCGCTTTACTGGCAGCAGCAAGACGGCGAATGGTTTCAATTTACGCTTGGCGGCTTGCGAAAAATCCTTCCTGAAAATCCCGTCTGCCACGTTTCGTTTTACGAAGCGGCGGCGTTTGCCGAATGGAAAGGATTTCGGCTGCCGACCGAATTTGAATGGGAAACGGCGAGCGGCAAATTCGATTGGGGCTTGCGCTGGGAATGGACGAACAGCGCGTATTTGCCATATCCGAATTTTAGAAAAGCAAAAGGCGCGGTCGGCGAATACAACGGAAAATTTATGATAAATCAAATGGTTTTGCGCGGCGCGAGCGTCATAACTTCACCGAATCACAGCCGCCCGACTTATCGTAATTTTTTTCATCCGCACTTGCGCTGGCAATTTACGGGAATTCGTCTGGCGAAATAATTTTCCGACTTTTTCGCATTACATCAGCAAGCGATGTTAGCGGGCGAACCGCTCGAATATATCGTCTCAGGATAATTTTTATTTCAGTCGAATCGAAACAAAATCAAAAGAATAAATGCAAAGTTCCAGCGCAACGAAACCAAACACTTTCGCCGAAGACGTTCTGCGCGGTTTGTCCGCAACGCCGAAATTTTTGTCTTCAAAATACTTTTACGATGACGAAGGCAGCCGTCTGTTTCAGGAAATTATGAAACTGCCGGAATACTATTTAACAAAAGCGGAGTTTGAAATTTTCTCGACGCAGACCGAAGAAATTTATAAAGCCTTCACCGCGCAAGGCGAGGCTTTTGATTTAATCGAACTCGGCGCGGGCGACGGCTCGAAAACTTCCCTATTGATTGATTATTTTCTCAAATCCAACGCCGAATTCAGATATGTTCCGATTGATATTTCGGCGGAAGCATTGAATTTTTTGACCGGAAAATTTCACGCAAAGTTTCCGAATCTTTCGATGCAAACCGAGCAGGGCGATTATTTTCGTACGCTCGAAACTTTCAAATCGAAATCCGACCGGCGCAAAATTATTTTATTTCTCGGCTCGAACATCGGAAATTTCAGTCAGACGCAAGCCGAGAATTTTTTCAAAGATTTGCGTGCGGCAATGAACGCAGACGATTTGCTTTTTGTCGGCTTCGATTTGCAGAAAGACCCGCGCACGATTCTCTCCGCTTACGACGACGCGCAAAAAATAACCGCCGCTTTCAATCTGAATTTACTAAAAAGACTCAACCGCGAACTCGGTGCGAATTTCGATGTCGAATATTTTTCGCATTACGCGAGTTATCATCCGACCGACGGCGCGGCGCGTTCGTTTTTGATTAGCCGAAAACAGCAAAATGTTTTCGTCGAAGCGTTAAATAAGACATTTGAATTTGCCGCGTGGGAGCCGATTTTTATGGAAATCTCGCAGAAATATAATTTGAAAATGATTGCGGAATTAGCGCGAGCGAGCGGTTTTCAAGTCGAGAAAAATTTCTTTGACGACAAAAATTATTATGCCGATTCGCTCTGGAAGCCCATTTGATTTTTGATGAATTTCACGATTCTCCGTTTCGACCAAATCGAATCAACCAACCTTGAAGCTCTGCGCCAAGCAAAGCGAGGCGCGGACGAAGGTTTATGCGTCGTCGCCCGACAGCAAACGGCAGGGCGCGGACGACACGGGCGCGTTTGGATTTCAGAGAAAGACGCGGGACTTTATTTCAGCATTGTTCTGCGTCCGAAAATCGAAAATAAATTTCTGCCGCTTCTGACCTTGACGGGCGCGGTCGCGGTTTATGATACGCTCGCCGAAATTTATGAGTTAAAGCCGGATATAAAATGGGCGAACGACGTTCTTGTAAACGACAAAAAGATTTGCGGAATTCTGGCGGAAATGTCGGAAACACCGAAAGGTCTGGCGATAATCGTCGGCATCGGCATCAATTTATGTTCGTCAAATTTCCCGCCGGAACTTGCGGAAATCGCCACTTCAATCGAGCAGGAAACCGATCTTAAATTCGACAGCGAAGAACTGCTGAAAAATTTGACCGAACGGTTGGCGAATTATTATCAAATTTTACAATCGGAAAACGGCGCGGAAAAAATTCGGCGCGAATGGGCGAAAAAATCGTCATACTTTAAAGGTAAAATCGTCAAAGTGAAATCGGGAAATGAATTGATTTTCGGAACGACTTGCGGAATCGAAGAAAACGGCGCACTGCGCGTTCGTTTAGAAAACGGCGAGATAAAAATCATTCAAGCGGGCGAGGTCGAGAAATTAAGAAAGATTGCTTGAGCGAAATTACAATTTATCTTTCGTGTCGCCCTTAAAATAATTTTTCGTTACTTTGTAAATCATCGTCGCGCTGAAAAACGCCGAGATTATCATCAGCCAAAACATCAAAAACGAAGACGAACCGCTTTCGCCGCCCACCGCTATTGATATTGCCATCGGAACGCTAAAAACCAACACCGGAAAAAATATGACCCAAACCCCGATTAAAACTATGAGTTTCGGTTTGCCTTCGACGGCTTTGCTGTAAATCGCGCCTTCGGTGGCGAGTCTTTGAAGCGGATCGGGATTGTTTGTCAAGCTGAGCGGCGCGTTGCAGTATTTACAGAAAATCGCGCCGTCGTCGTTTTCCTTCATACAGGACAAACATAAAACTGATCCTTTATTAAAATCGCCTCGCGTTTCGGTATCGGAATTTTCCATAAATTACAGATTTCCCCGCTAAATCTGTGTTTGTTTTGATAACCGAAACAATACACCGAATCGGGAAAACTGTCGAGGCAAATACACATCGAAACCGTTTTTGAATTGAACTTTCAGGCGCAACCGTGTAAGTTGTAAAGAGAATTATTAAAGGAATTTTATTATGAACAACGAATTTGATTTTGACCCCGAAGATTTAGAATTTGAAGATTTCGAGCAGGATTTGGAAGACTTTGACGAGTTTGACGAGATGAATGTGGACGACATTCAGATGCGAACCGCAATTTTGTCGAAGAATAATATGGTCGCGCTTTTGTGTGTGAAAACTGCAACGGCGGGCGGCGCGATTTGCCGCGTTGACCCGCGCGAGACAAATCCGTCGGTGCAGATTTACGACAACCCAGAAAAGGCTCTCGAATGGTTCACGAAAAGTTTGCGGACGAGCCGACAAAACGGCTGGCAAGTCGTGTATGATGGCTTGCCGCTTCAGGGATAAAAATAACGAAAAGTGAAAAGTGAAAAGTGAAAAGTAATTATCGGCTTTTCACTTTTCACTTTTCACTTTTCACTTTTCACTATGCTTCTGGCGATTGACATCGGCAACACGCTTACCAAATTCGGCGTTTTTGAAGGCGAATCGCTTCACAGTCGAACAGCAATTCCAACCGTTCGCCACTGTGCCGCCGAAGAGATACGCAATCAGACGAATTTTGAAAACATTCGCGCCGTCATCATTTCTTCGGTCGTTCCCGAAACTGAAAATGCGTATCGGAAATTTTCAAAAAAACATCTCAGCCTCAAACCCGTTTTTGTTGATTACACTTTCGATTTTAATTTAAAGATAAATTATCACCCGCCCGAAAGTTTGGGCATTGACCGACTTGTCAATGCTTTTTCGGCAGTTGAAAAATACGGTGCGCCGTGTATCGTTTGCAGTCTCGGCACGGCGACGACGATTGACGCAGTTAGCGGAAACCGCGAATTTCTCGGCGGCGCAATTGCGCCCGGAATGTTTTTGATGAGCGAAATGCTCGCTCAAAAAACATCAAGACTTTCGGGCGTTACTTTTGGAACTATCAAAGGAGTTTTCGGTAATTCGACCGAGCAATCAATTCAAGCCGGAATTCATTACGGCAGCGGTGGTTTGATTGATCGAATTATAGAGGAAATGATTGACGAACTCGGCGTGCAGCCGAAAATAATTTCGACCGGCGGCGCGGCGCGGCGCGCGGCGGCATTTTCAAAAAAAATAAAATTGATTGACGAAAATTTATTGCTCGAAGGTTTGCGCATTATTTATGAAAACCTTCGCTGACCGAATTCGATTTCGCTTTTTTACAATCCGCTTTTCGTTTATACTCACAAAAACGCTGTCCGTAAAATTTCTGGAGTTCCCGATGAAAAAATCATTTTCAATTTTTTTCGCCCTGCTTTTTATTTGTCTGGCTTTTGCAAATTCAAACGCGCAGAGAACTCGCATCGCGGAAATCAAACCGCCGAAGAATTATCAACCGATTGCAACGAAATCTTCGCCCGAACTGCAAACGCTTTTAAATACGGCGGTCGGCGAGATGCTCGATAAATTCACCGCGAAAAAAATAACGACGAACGATATTGCCGCGACGTTGATTGATTTGCACGATGCGAAAAATTTGCGAATGGCAAGCTATCGCGGCAACCAAAAGATTTATCCGGCGAGCGTCGTCAAATTGTTTTATATGGTCGCGCTGCACCGATGGCTCGAAGACGGAAAAATCAAATCGCTCACGCCGGAACTGACGCGCGGTTTGCACGATATGATTGTTAATTCCTCGAACGACGCGACGCAGTATATCGTGGACGTTTTGACCGACACTTCTGGCGGCGGCGAGCTTTCGTCGAAGGAGTTGGAAATCTTCGCTGACAAACGCAACGCGGTTAATCGTTATTTCGATTCGCTCAATTTTCAAAACATCAACGTCAATCAAAAAACCTTCTGCGAAGATGCATACGGACGCGAGCAGCAATTCCGCGACAACGGCAAAAACCGTAATATGCTCACGACCGACGCGACCGCGCGGCTTCTGGCGGAGATAGTTTTGGGACGCGCGGTTTCACCCGAACGAAGCCGGCAAATGATGGATTTGCTGAAACGCGATTTCAGCGGAACTTCAACGGACCCGGACGATCAAGCGCACGGATTCACGGCGATTGCTTTGAACGATTTGAATTTAAAGGACGCAAAACTCTGGTCGAAAGCCGGCTGGACTTCAAAAACCAGACACGATGCCGCATATATCGAAACGCCCGCCGGATTGAAATTCGTGCTGGTGATTTTCACGGAAAATTTCGCCAACGAGCGCGATATTATTCCAACCATCGCGGAGAAAATTTTGAAAAATTTAAAATAAATCGAGGTTATTATGAAATATAAAATTCTTTTCTTATTAATTTTTCTTTTATCTTTTCAAAATCTTTTCGCTCAAGGCTACAAACATCCGCCGAAGGAAATCGAAGATGTTTTGAACGCTCCGGCAATTCCGCAAACGAGCGTTTCTCCGGCGAAAGATAAAATTCTTCTGCTCGAACCGCTCCGCTATCCGCCGATTACCGAACTCGCGCAGCCAATGCTGCGGCTCGCCGGTTTGCGAATCAACGCGAACACGAACGGACAACATCGCCAGCCGTATTTCGTCAAGCTGACTTTGAAAAATATCAGCGACGGCAAGGAAACGCCGATTGTTTTGCCAAACGGAGCGCAAGTCATTTCGCCGAATTGGAGCGCGGACGGAAAATACATCGCCTTTGGAAATCAAACGCCGACGGGAATCGAATTGTGGATTACGGAAACCGAAAGCGGCAAAGCGAAGCAGTTGAAAAACATAAAAGTCAATACGGTTTTCGGCGGATTCGATTGGATGCCCGACCAGAAATCTCTGCTCGTCAATCTCGTTCCGACGCAGCACGACGCTGCGCCCGCATATCAAAATCTCACGCCGACCGCGCCGAGCATTCAGGAAACGGCGGGCAAAACCGGCGTCGTGCAGACGTTTCAAGATTTGCTGAAATCGCCGAACGACGAAGGGCTTTTCGATTATTACGCGACTTCGCAA
>JBPCMK010000013.1:0-7126 GCA_051002375.1 Pyrinomonadaceae bacterium
ACTTTAGTTAACGCGCTCACAGCGCAGGAAGCCGCGCTTGCGGCGAATTATCCGTTTGCCACAATCGAGCCGAACGTCGGCGTGGTCGCCGTGCCGGACGAGCGGCTCGAACCGCTGGCGAAAATCGTCAAGACCGAAAAAATCATTCCCGCGACGGTCGAATTTGTTGACATCGCAGGTTTGGTGCGCGGCGCGTCGAAAGGCGAAGGTTTGGGAAATCAGTTTCTCGCCAACATCCGCGAAACCGACGCGGTGATTCAAGTCGTGCGCTGTTTTGAAGACGAAAATATCGTCCACGTCGAAGGCTCGGTCAACCCGACGCGCGACATTGAAACGATTCAAATCGAATTGGCTTTAGCTGATTTAGCATCGGTCGAAAAGCGGCGCGACAAAGCGCAGCGCGGCGCAAAATCGGGCGACAAAACCGCGAAAGCCGAACTCGAAGTTCTCGATAAAATCCTGCCGATTTTAGAGGAAGGTCGTCCCGCACGCGCCGCTGAATTGTCGAAGGAAGAAAATTTGATTCTCAAACAATTTTTTCTTTTAACGTCGAAGCCGACGATTTACGCGGCGAATGTTGACGAAGAAACGCTCTCTAATCCTGACGAAAATCCGCATGTCAAAACCGTCAAAGAACACGCCGCGCAGGAGAATGCCGAAGTCGTTGTTATCTGCGCCAAACTCGAAGCCGAACTCGTCGCGCTCGAACCGGAAGAACGCAAGGAATTTTTAAATGATTTAGGAGTTACGTCGAGCGGCGTTGATAATCTGATAAAATCCGCCTACAAAATGCTCGGCTTGATGTCGTTCTTGACCGCCGGAGAAAAGGAAGTTCGCGCGTGGACGATTCCGCAAAACACGAAAGCACCGGGCGCGGCGGGCGAGATTCATTCGGACATCGAGCGCGGATTTATTCGCGCCGAAATCGTTTCCTACGACGATTTGGTCAAATGCGGTTCGCGCAAAGCCGCCAGCGAAAAAGGATTGGCGCGGCTCGAAGGCAAGGAATATATTATGCAGGACGGCGACATCGTGGATTTTCGTTTTAATGTTTAGCGAATTTCGCAGTTCAATTTATGCCCGGAACGCTCTATCTAGTCGCCACGCCAATCGGCAATCTCGCCGACATTTCCCGACGCGCACTGGAAACTTTGCAGGCAGTTGATTTTATCGCCTGCGAAGACACGCGCCACACCGGAAAATTATTGAGTCATTTCAACATCAAAAAACGCCTCGTCAGCTATCACGAACACAACGAGCAATCTCGCGCCGACGAACTCGCTGAATTATTAAAGGAAGGAAAATCAATCGCCATTGTGTCGGACGCGGGAACGCCAGCGATTTGCGATCCGGCTCTGAGAATCGTGCAAAAGGCGCACGAAATCGGCGCGACGGTTACGGTGATTCCGGGCGCGGTCGCTTTCGTCTGTGCGCTCGTCGTTTCCGGTTTGCCGACCGATTCTGTTTTTTTCGGCGGATTTCTGCCGTCGAAAAAAAACGAAAGGCGCAAGCGTCTGTCGGAAGTCGCGGCAATTCCCGCGACGCTCGTCTTTTATGAAACGCCGCATCGTCTCGGAAAAAGTTTGCTCGATTGTCTTGAGATTTTAGGAAATCGAAACGCGGCAGTCGTTCGTGAAATCACCAAACTTCACGAGGAAATAGTGCGCGGAAATTTAGCGGAGTTAGCCGAAAAATTTTCTGCGGTCGAAGTCAAAGGCGAGATTGTTTTGGTAATCAATCGTGAAGGAGTCGAGAGTCGAGAGTCGAGAGTCGAGAGTAAAAAATCAATCGCCGAGCGCGTCAGCGAATTGGAAAAAGAAGGCGTTGACCGCAAGCTCGCGCTCAAAAAAGCGGCGAAGGAATTCGGTTTGCCGCGCTCTGAGGCTTATCGAATATGGCAGTCGGAAAAGAAATAAAACGGCGGACAAAATTAATTTTGTCCGCCGCAAATAAACTTTCTGTTTTTCTATAATTTTTATTTTAATTCCTGCAAAGCCGCTTTAGCTTTTTCAGCCTGCAATAAATCAAAAGACGGATTCAACTGCAAACTTTTCTGCAAATAACTTATTGCCGCTTTTTTGTCGTTCAATGCTTTCTCGATCATTCCCGCGTGATAAAAAAACGATGGATTTTTCGTCTTTAGCCGCAAGGCTTCGCCGATGATATTTTTCGCCTGCGGGAAATCTCCTTTTTTATAAAGACACCAAGCATAAATATCAGCCGTTAAAATGTCCTTTCGCGCGGCGTGTTCGCGTTCGGCGATTGCCAGAGCTTCGTCAAGATTTACGTCTTGATCAGCCCACATCAACGCGAGCCGACGCTGGTCAATATTGCCGAGTTTTTGTTCGATAATTTCGGCTAATTTATATTGCTCCGCCGCTTTTTCCGCGTTGCCGGTTTTTGTATAAATGTCGCCAAGCATTATGACGACTTCTACCGAAGGAACGCGGTCTTGAGTTTGAGTCAACACTTTGACGGCTGTTTCGTAGTCGCCCGCCGCGGCGCGAACTTGTCCTTTGCCAGCCATCGCCAAAGGAAAATCGGGCAGAATGCGAAGTGCCGTGTCATATTGTTTTTCGGCTTCGTCAAGGCGACCGACTTTAAAAAGCTCGTTACCGAGTTGCGTCAAGCACCAGCTTTGCGCTTCTTTGTCTTGAGGATCGGCGATTCTGGCGGCAAGATTCATAATTTCAATCGCGCCGTCGCTGTCGCCGTGAAGCGAACGGGTTAGAGCGATACGCGCGTAAGAATCCGAGTTGGGTCTCGTATCAACCATCTTTTGCACCGCTTTAACCGCTTCGTCGTAATTTCCGAGTTCGTTGTTCGCGTCGGTTAAAACTCCATAAACGAAAGCGTCGTTCGGATTTTCTTTTTGTAATTGCGTACCGAGTTCCAGACCTTCTGCAAAACGATGATAAGTCAAAAGCAGAGACGCTTTTAATTTTTTCGCGTCAAAGTTTTGCGGTTCGATTTCAAGTGCGCGGTTGACGGCGGTTTGAGCATTTGAATTTAAGCCGAAATCGCCGGTCGCGCGCGCCAGACGAATGTATGCCACGGTGAGTTTGTTATAACCGATTGCCTCATCAGGCATTTTCTCGATCATTTTTTGCGCGGCGGCAATATCCGCATTCGGCGCAGGAGCGTTCAGCAGCGGCTTATCAACGATTTCCGCCTTTGACGCTTCCTGCTTAACACAGCCGCTCGATAAAACAATTATCGAACTGAAAATCACAGCGGCGACAGCAATCGCAAACAAATTCGTTTTAATTTCTTTCATAACTGAAAATTAGAATCGGAGCGAAAACATAAAATTCCCGCTCCGATTCATTATTAAGGCAATCTTAGTTTTTATTGCTGCCTTTTATTTTTAAGCCGGGAAACCCGATAACGGAGTATGTGTCATCTGCAAATCCGCCGGTTTGAGTTTGCAATGCCGGGAAGTTTGCCATTCGCGGCGTATTACCCGAATTCGGTGTTTGCAAATAAGGGAAGCGCGTTAAAAAGCCTTCAAAGTTATCGCTCACGCCGTCGCTGAAGAGGTTGTTCGGAGCAACATTGAAGGCGGGCGTGAACGGCGTTCCGCCGAGCAGTGCGCGTATTTCAATGTCAACTACATCGTCCGTAACTCGTCTTCCATTCGGGAATCCGCCGATGTCGCCGCCGAGCAATCCGAGCCGGCTATAGCCGGTCATACCGGGCGCAACCGGCGCAATCGCCGTATTCAAACGCAGATATTCGTGCGGCGTGCCGTCGGATAAAAACGTCGTATAAGTCGGCGCGCCCGGAACTGCTCCGGCGGGAATACCGGTGACGAATATCGAAGCCAAGTCATTTCGCGGAGCAGGCGGAAGGTTAATAACCGGAATACCGCCGCCGGAAAAAGTTCCGTAAGCGCCGATAGCCAGCCGAATGATTTTCGGAAATTCCGGGTCGAGAACAGCAGGCGCGGCAACCGCATCGCCGGTCGGCGCGAGCGAGTTGAAAGCGTCTTTTAATCCGAGCGGAATAACCACTTCGTTGATCAGCGGACTGCCGAGACGTGAAACTTGTACAAAAGTTCCCGTTTGACTACGAGTGCCGTCCGCCGCAATCGCTCGCAAAGAGCCGCGACTGGCGGTTGACCAAATACCGACGACCGCATTCGGATCGGTCGAACCGGTCGGAATCGCGCCGTTGCGGGTTAAGGATTGAATCGGAACTTCGATGCCGATAGTGCTGACATTGAAACCGCGCAAGCTGTCCACGCCGCCCGTCTGCGCCAGCGAACGATAAGCGATGGCATCGAACACGCCGAGGTCGAGGAAAAATCCTTCATCGCGCTGTCCGCAGAAAACCTTGCCGCCATTAGTGCCGAGAGGATAAACTGCCGGTTGACCGAGATTGGTTTCATAATTCGGCGTAACACGCGGTCCGATGTTTGACGGCGGAGTGCGAAGTCCGCTGGCAATAACCTGTCCGTTGCTGCCCGTCGTGCTGTCTATGCGCCGCACGGTATAAGTTTGCGGCATATTATAATCCAGATCATTCAAACTCGTGATTTGTCCGTCTATGTTAATCGTTGACATTCCCAATACCGTATTCCGGTTTAGCACTTGTGTAGTAAATTGAAATTGATAGGTAATATCTGGAACTCCGTCGCCCGTATTGTCAATTTTGATTTCATACACAACCGTATCGTCAAAACGAAAAAACTGCGGACCGCCTGACGGGTCTTGAAGCGGAATAAAGTTGGAAAGTATGGTAACAAATCCGCTTCGTCCCGCCTCCGAACTGCGGAACGCATAAACGTCCGTGTTGTCGGCGTATCTATCCATACTGGTTAAGGGTGCTTCGGCGTGGCTCGAAGCAAATACGCTGATGCCCGACAAACTCAGACACAACGCCGATATAAAGAAAATGCGAGCCATTTTCGAGCTTTTTTCATATAATGTTTTCTTCATTCTTACTGTTTCTCCTTGACTAATTTTCAATTAAACGATTTATTTCGCAGATTACTTTTATGACAATTCGCCGAAACAATCATTTAACTGAAAGCCATTACTAAAATTTTTATCTTTTTTAATTTGACTGCGTAACCAAAATATTGGAAGCGCATTCAAGAATGCTTGAAAGTGCTTGTTCACTCTAAACACTAAAGGCATTGCCCGAAGCAATACCGAAGAATCTTTTAAGCTGAACGGATTTTACAAACTTCTCTAACCAAAACCGGCAGATTTTCCAAGCATTATATCTACATCCGGTTATCTTTCTAACTTTGAGTTGCCTTGCAAATTACCTCTCGAAGTTTGATAAAAAAATAAAGAGATATTAATTTACGAAGAAGTGCCGCTAAATTTTGCTTAATAAAGATTCCAACAATTAGTTTATTCGCTGAAAATTGAAGAGCGGATTCATTTGAAGAATTATATTTTAGTTAAAAACTTTATGAAGTCTTGTTTCTTAGCTACTTTGAATTTTCGCTCGTTTTCGTATCTTTCTTTATTTCGTCGAGCGATAGATAAAGCACCGGCGCGTCGTGGTCGGAGAGTCTTTCGGGGCGATTCGCGTCGTTGATGTAGATTTTTGGAAAATCCGCGTCAACCCGCGCGAAGCCGAATTTTAGAACTCGCTGCACCGCCGGTTTGTTGATAAGTATATGGTCGAGAATTTGCGCCGAACCGTCGTAACTAAACGAGTATCGGTTTTTCGGGTCAATATAATCGACCATATCTATCAAGCCGGTTTGATACGCGGTTTTCGACGGCACAAGCACTTCCTGATTCGATTTGCCTTTTAAGATTCCGATTAAATCGTTGTAGCCGTCGTTAAATTGAAAAGCATTGAAATCGCCGCAGACGAAAATCCGCTCGGTCGGATTCGCCTTTTGTCTTTCGACCAAAAAATTCGCCAGCCATTCGGCTTCGAGGCGGCGTTTGTTGCGAACGCGGTTGCCGTCGGTCGGGCTGTCAATGCCGCCGTAGGATTTGAAATGATTCATAATCACGGTTTCGGCAAACGGCTGATTCGTCTTCGCGTCCTGCACCTCGACGCTGATTAAAAGCGGCGGGCGGTCGAAAACTTTTTCAAAATCTTTCGCGCCTTCCGTTTTGAGTTTTTCGTCTTTGGCAAGCTGTTCGACTTTGATGACTTTGACTTTGGTTGATTTGATTAAAAAACCGACATCAATGCCGCGAATGTCGTTGCCTTCTTCGAGATACGCTTCATATTTCGGATTCGGCTGATTCGCCGCGACCGCATCGCTGTTAATTTTTTCGGCAAGAGTTTTCAAAACCTTTAGACTTTCGACTTCGGCAACACCCAAAACGTCGGGCATCGAAAGCACGTTGCGAATCGCCAAAGACGCTTTGTTCAAACGCCTTTGATAATCGTCTTTCGACAAAACGGTTTCCTTCGGCGCGTTGTCGGAATCTTTTTCGTCGTTGAAAAAATTTTCGATATTAAAACTCGCCACCGTCGTTTCGCGGTCGCCCGCAGGTGAAACTTTTGTGAAAGTTTTGTTGCCTTCGACAATCGGCGGATTGCTCGCGTCAATCAGCAAAGTGTATGCGCTGTAAGCGTAATCAATCACGCCCACGACGTTTTTCAAAGTCGCGCCCGCCGTTATGTCAATCGTCTTGCTTCCGGTTTGCGCGTCGCTGTCCACGCGCAAAAGTTCGGGATTCATATCGAAGACGGGCGTTGTCGGCGGCAGTTTTTCGCCGAGAAATAAAATCAAACTGATTCCCGGTTCACGAAAAGGGCGCGGCGTTCCGTTAATCACGCCAAAGAAAACGCCGTCGGATTTTACGTCGCCGGTTTTCTCGTTTTGATAACCGCCCGTCGGCGCGACGACACCCAAAACCTCAACCTTGACGCGCATTCCTTCAAAGCGTTCCATCTGGTCAATTTTCCCTTTCGGGTTCATCTCGGCGGCGGTCAAATTTATCGGCGCGGGCAGCGGATTATCTTTGGAGATGACTTTAACCGCCGGGCGCGTCAGTTCGGTGATTGACAAACCGAAAGTTACGGAGCGCGGGCGATATTCAGAAACCGTCGCGCTGACTTCGACCGCGTTTCCAATCTCGACGCGGCCGACGCTTTCGCTGCCGAAAACGTAAATGCCTTCGCTCGTCGCCGCATCTTTATC
>JBPCMK010000014.1:0-1238 GCA_051002375.1 Pyrinomonadaceae bacterium
GTTCAAACAAACTCAACAACGAACGAGGATTTTTTGGAAGACGCGGATGTTTCCGGCGTTGGATTGGGACTTTATTTGGGTAAAAACGTAATTGAACAGATGGGCGGACAAATCACGGTTAAAACCAAAGTCGGACGCGGAAGCGTTTTTTATTTACATTTGCCAATCTGGAAGGATTCCGATTGCGGAATAAATACAAGCGAGGAAGAAGAAAATTATGGCGAAACGATTGTTGGTCGTTGACGATGATCCGGGATTATTGTTGGCGGTTTCGGACACTCTGCGAGCGGAAGGTTACGAAGTAAAAACGGCGCGGCGTGGCGCGGAAGCATTGACGCGCATTGCCGAATCTCTGCCCGATTTAATCATCAGCGATATTCGGATGCCGGGAATGGACGGCTATCAACTCGTTAAAAACTTGCGCTCGAACGCTCGAACCAGACTTGTGCCGATTATATTTTTAACCGCCAAGGACGAAATCGCTGACCGCATCACGGGCTTTCGCACAGGCGTTGACGCTTATCTGACAAAGCCTTTCGAGCCTGATGAACTGACGGCTATCGTTTTGGCAATTCTCAATCGCGTCGAGCGAACGCATTCTGATTTGGCGCAAATGTTTGGTAAAAAGGAAGATGACAACCTGCGTGATTTTGTCCGCGACGAAGATTTGACCGATGCCGAATGGCGCGTCGCCGAAGAAGTCGCCAAAGGCGCAAGCAACAAGGAAATCGCCCACGAACTAAATTTGAGCCTGCGAACCATCGAAGGACATATCAGCCGCATTCTCGATAAAAAAAGTTTAAATAATCGTGTCGAACTCGCTCTGCAAATCGCTGAGCGCAAACAGGAAGAATAAAAATAATGAATCAACGCAGACAGTCGGACAATTTTGAATTTGAGAAAAATCAGAACATAACGAAATCAATTAAATTTATGAAAATGACAGTCAAATTAATACTAACGCTTGTTTTGGCAGCCGGGCTTTTTTCGGCTTGCGAAAAAAGCGAAACGGCGGCGATTGTTCCGCAAAAAACGGAAAATATCGCGGCGCAAAATGAAATCAAACAAATTTCCGTCGAACAGGCGCAGACGCAGGTCAAAGCTGAAAATGTGCAGTTTATAGATGGGCGAACACCCGAAGAATACGCAAACGGACACACACCGAAGGCTCTGAATTTGCCGCTCGACAATTTGGAAAGCGATTTAACAAAACTCGATAAAAGCAAGCCGGTTTATGT
>JBPCMK010000015.1:0-49924 GCA_051002375.1 Pyrinomonadaceae bacterium
GAAATAATCAGGCTCTCCTTCTTTTAAAGCCTGTTTATTCGATATTTCAACAAATTACGGGATTTCATTCACTTTGAAGCATTCTAAACTGCCGACCACAAGTAAATGTTTTCAATTTGACCGTATGAAAGTTTTTTTTCGTGATGTTGACAAAATTCGTCATTTGCCGTGTGACAAAAATTGCGTCTGTTTTTATTTTGACCGTTCAATTTGACTGAAGCCGTTCAATTTGAAATAAAATCGTTTATTTTCGACTCGCCGCTTTTTTTGCTAAACTGTCGGTTATGAGATTTTCCTTCGCGCGCGTAAAATTGCCGACGCTGATGAACTCACTTTTAGCAATTCTCTCGGCGATTCTTTTAACGCTCGCTTTCCCGAATTTCGATTTATGGTTTCTCGCTTGGGTCGCGCTCGTGCCGCTTTTTTACGCGATTGAACGCGAGAAAGAATCAATCGTCAAGACGTTTATCTTGGGCTGGATTTTCGGAACTTTATTTTTCGCTGGCGCGTGCTGGTGGCTGACATTTTCATTCACGACTTACGGCGGCATTCCGTCGCCCGTCGCCTACATTCTGCTTTTTACGATTACCGGAATCGTCGGGGTTTTTCCGGCGATGTTCGCGGCGGCGTTTTCGATAATCTTAAAACGCTTCACAACTTTCGGCGTTTTGTTCGCGCCCGTTTTATGGACGGCGCAGGAATTTACGCGGGCGAGTTTGGCTGACACGAGTTGGGACGCGATTGGTTATTCGCAGGCGTTCGCCGGTCATCTGATACAGACGGCGCAAATCGGCGGCGTTTATTTGGTCGGTTTTTGGATTGTTCTTTTTAATGCGATTATCGCTCTGCACGCTTTCAGCATTTTCCGCGTTTTTATGACGAAAAATTACGTCGAAGAACATCCGAACGAGAACAAAAAAACCGTCTATGTTTCTTTGCTGATTGCAATGTTGATAGTTCCTTTCGTAATATTTCCCGATTTTAACAGCAGTAAAAGTTCCGATAAAAAAACGGAAAACAGCGTTATCGTCGTGCAGGCGAATGTCCCGATGAGCGGGTTGAATGAAGAAAAATGGCTGCAGCTTCGCAGTCGGCACGCCGAACTTGCCGAACAAGCGATTCAAAAACTCGACGCGCAGCGAATTGACGGACAACAGCCGATAACCGTCGTTTTTCCCGAATCGCCGATGAATTTCGCATACAGCGACGACCCGGAATTTCGCGCCTTTATCGCCGACTTCGCTCGCCGAAACAACGCTTTCGTTTTGTTTAATTCCGCCGAACCGAATCCGAACGGTGATAATTATTTTAATTCGGCGATTATGATAAACCCGCAGGGCGCGAAAATCGGGCAGTATGATAAAATTCACCTTGTTCCGTTCGGAGAATACGCGCCCGTGCCGTCGCCGATCAAGCCTTTGATTCCGACTTTGGTCGGCAGTTTTCAAGCGGGCGAAAACTATAATCTGTTTCCGGTCGGCGATGCGAAAGCCGGAATTATGATTTGCTACGAATCGCATTTCCCGTCGCTGTCGCGCGAATTAGCTAGGCGCGGCGCGGACGTTCTGATTGAAATGACGAACGACGGATATTTGGGAAACACGGGAGTTTTGCGGCAGCATTTGGCGGGCGCGATTTTTCGCGCCGTCGAAACGAATCGCCCTGTGCTGCGTGCGACAAACGTCGGCATCACGGCGTATATCAACCAACGCGGCGAAGTCTCGGACGCGGCTGATGTTTATACGGAAGCAACGCGCGTTTGGACAGTTTCAAAGTCCGACGGCAAGGAAACGATTTACGTCAAATTCGGCGACTGGTTCGCGTGGCTTTGTTCGATTGCGAGTTTGATTTTATTGGTAATAAGTTTGAAGAATTTAACGCAAAGGCGCGAGGACGCGAAGGCGCAAGGTTAAATTAAAAAATAAAAATCTTCGTGCCTCTGCGTCTTCGCGTCTTTAGCGTTAAAATCAAATTATGGAATTAACCGAATTACAAGCCGAATATGAAAAAGTAAAAGTCAAAGTTACCCAACTTGGGAGGTTTCTTTGACGCGCCGAAGAAACGTGCCGAACTTGAAAACTTAGAAGCGCGAATTTCCGCGCCCGAATTTTGGAACGATTCGGAAGCGGCGCAGAAAATCGTTCAGCAGCGCAGCCGAATCGAAAAGGCTTTGGAGCGGCAGGAAAATTTTGAAACGGAAATTTCCGACGCGGAAGTGTTATTTGAATTTGCCGAAACCGATGCGAGTTCTTTAAACGAATTAAATAAATTGATTGCGAAATTGGAACGCGAAGTCGCCGAAGCTGAAACGCAAAGTTTATTGTCCGGCGAAACCGACGCGAACAACGCGATTTGCTCGATTCAGTCGGGCGCGGGCGGAACTGACGCGCAGGATTGGGCGCAGATGCTTCTGCGAATGTATCTGCGCTGGGCGGAACGCAAAGGTTTTAAGACGGAAATTCTCGACGAGCAATCCGGCAGCGAGGCGGGAATAAAATCCGCCACGTTTCGCGTCGAAGGCGAATACGCTTACGGCTTGCTCGCGGCGGAAGCGGGCGTTCATCGGCTTGTGCGAATCTCGCCGTTTAATTCGGGCGGCAGCCGCGAAACTTCGTTTGCTTCGATGTTCGTCTCGCCGGAAATTGACGAGAATATCGAGGTCGAAATCAACGACAAGGATTTGCGCGTTGACACCTATCGCTCGACCGGCGCGGGCGGTCAGCACGTCAACACGACCGACTCGGCGGTTCGCATTACGCATCTGCCGACAGGCGTGGTGGTAACTTGTCAAAACCAGCGTTCGCAGCTTCAAAACAGATTGGTGGCGATGAAGGTTTTGCGCTCGAAACTTTACGAACTCGAACTCGAAAAACGCCGAGCCGATTCCGCCGAACTCGAAGCCAGCAAGCAGGACATTTCCTTCGGCTCGCAGATTCGCAATTACGTTTTGCATCCGTATCGCTTGGTAAAGGACACGCGCACGAAGTTTGAGAAAACCGATGTCGAAGCGGTTTTAGATGGCGACATTGACGAATTTGTTAAGGAATTTTTGATGTTTAAGAAGGGAAATTTGAACGGAAGAAATTAACGCAAAGATGCAAAGGCGCAAAGAAATTTTTTGTAAAATCCTTTTATTACTTTGCGTCTTCGCGCCTTCGCATCTTTGCGTTAAAATAGTTCTGGAATGGCAATCGAATTAAACAAAAAAATAACTTCGACCTCGCATTCGAGAACCAACGAGGTCGTCGCCGTCGTCTTTATGCTTTTGGCGGTTTTGATATTTCTCTGCCTCGTCTCATACAGTCCCGACGACCGTTCGATAATTTCGACCGGAGTCGGCGCGGCGCACAAAACGCAAAATTGGATTGGTCCGGTCGGCGTAAATATCGCGGCGATTTTAATCAGCGCAATCGGCTGGACGGCGTATATTACGCCGGCTTTGCTCGCGCTTGTCGGCTGGCGCGTTTTCCGCTCGGAAACTTTAATGCCGAGAGCGAGCCGCGTCGCCGGATTTTTTCTGTTTATCGTTTCCATCGCAAGTTTGGTAAATCTTTTCGGCGGCTACGGCGCGATAATCGGAACATTTTTCGCCGATATTTTCGCTTCATTGCTCGGACGACTCGGCGCGGGAATTTTACTCGTCGCTCTGCTGGCGACTTCGATTTTATTATTTACAAAATTGTCTTTCGTTTCCTTTTTCGATAACTTGCAGATGCCGCTCGAAAATCTGAAAATTCGTTTTAACGATTGGAGAAAGCGGCGCACGTTAGCCCGCCAAGAAGCCGCGCGAAAATCGAACCGGCAATCGGAAAAGCGCGTCGAAAAAACGCCGACGAAAATTCCGACTATTTCCAACGGCGAAAATGCCTCCGTCAATCCGAAGGATAAATCGAAAACTGTTGGCGAAAGTTTGTCAGCGATTTTCGGGCGATTCGGCGCGGCAAAAGAGCAGAAGGGAAATTCCCCTGAAACAATCGAAACGGCGCAGAGCGAAACGGACGAAAAACCGATTCCGACGATTTCCGTTTTTGAAGAACCGGCAAAAACCACCGAGCAGATTTCCGAAAACGAAGAAATTCCGATTACGCCGATTAGCGAAACGGGCGAGTTGAACGGAGGGTTATTAAACGAGCCGGAAGACGACGAAGACGCGCCCGCGCCGCAGCCGAAAAAGCCGCAAAATTACAACGATTATATTTTGCCGTTTTCGTCGTTTCTCAATCCGCCGCCGCCGCGTGTGCAAATCCGCGAAGACGAAGCCCGCGCTCTCGCCAAAGAACTCGAAGAAAAAACCAAAGAATTCAACGCGACCGGCAGAGTCGTCAATATCTGTCCGGGTCCGGTCGTTACGACTTACGAATTCAAACCCGATCCGGGCGTAAAGTATTCGCGCATCACGAATCTGTCGGACGATTTATGTCTCGCGCTCGAAGCCGAATCAATTCGCATTGACCGCATTCCCGGCAAAGCGTTCGTCGGCATCGAAGTTCCGAACACGGAGCGCGACACGATTCATCTGCGCGAAGTCGTCGAATCGAAAAAATTCGAGCAGTCGAAATCGCTTCTGACAATCGCTCTCGGTAAAACGATTGACGGTTTAAATTACGTCGCCGACTTAGCGAAAATGCCGCATCTTTTAATTGCGGGCGCGACCGGCGCGGGCAAATCGGTCGGCGTAAATACGCTCGTCGTTTCGATTCTCTACAAGGCGAAACCCGATGAAGTAAAATTTATAATGGTTGACCCGAAGCGTCTCGAACTCGGTTTATATGCCGACATTCCGCATCTCGCCACGCCTATTATCACTGACCCGAAACGCGCCGCGATTTCCTTGAAATGGGCGGTCTCGGAAATGGAAAAACGCTACAAGGATTTGGCAGGTTGGGGCGTGAGAAACATTGACGGATTTAACACGGAAGTTGAAAAGAAAAACGCTGCTGAAATTTACGACGATAACGGCGAGCCGCACAAAAAATTGCCTTATATCGTCATTATCATTGATGAACTTGCCGACTTGATGATGGTCTCCGGCAAAGAAGTCGAAGAATCAATCACGCGGCTCGCACAGATGGCTCGCGCCGTCGGAATCCATTTAGTTTTGGCGACGCAAAGACCGAGCGTTGACGTTATCACCGGACTTATCAAAGCGAATTTTCCGGCGCGCATTTCGTTTCGCGTTTCATCGAAAGTTGATTCGAGAACGATCATTGATTCCAACGGCGCGGAATCTCTTTTGGGCAAAGGCGATATGCTTTTTCTACCGCCCGCGACATCGCAAATCGTCCGTGTTCACGGCGCGTTTGTTGATGAAAAGGAAATCGCCAAAATCGTTGACCACATCAAAGCACAGGGCAATCCTGAATATGATACGACCATCACAAAAACCGACGAAGAGTTGACGGATGTGGACGATATGCCGGGCAGACGCGACGTGCTTTTCGCCGACGCGCTTCGCACGGTAGTTTCAAACAAAAGTGCTTCGACTTCGCTTCTTCAAAGACATCTCCGCATCGGCTACGGACGCGCCGCCGCCATTCTCGACGCGATGGTGCGCGAAGGCTACATCGGCGAAATGGACGGCAGCAAACGCGCCCGCCCGATTCTGCAAAAAGCCTTCGACGATTTGCAGGATTTAGATGAAGGCAGAGATTTGTAAAAGTAAAAAGTAAAGAAAATTCACATGGATTTTCTTTGAAATTTTCTTTTCGGGCATTATGTCACGGCGAAAAATTTTTGATTTTTCATCGCAAAAGTTTTCCACAACATCTGTGGAAAAGTGCTGTGGAAAAGCAGCTTTTTACGCATTCAAACAGTTGATTTTCAAATGACTTTTAGCATTTTGCATCTTGTAGTAGCATTAACTTTACCGATTGATTTTACAAAAAAATGCGAACCTCTAACTCTTTCTATTTCAACGCTTATCGTTTTCGCCGCGATATAATAATTATTTTGGTTGGCGGTTTTTTGTTCGCTTGTAGCGGGGAAAATAAAACAAAACAAGTTTTACCAATCGAAAATCAAATTCAAGTTTCGGATTCGGCAATTAACATCAATACGGCATCGGTTGAGGAACTCGAAAAACTGCCGCGCGTCGGTCGGGAGACGGCGCGGGCGATTGTCGAACAGCGCGAGCGATTTGGGAAATTTCACAAGCCAGAACATCTGATTTTGGTGCGCCGTATCAGCGACGCAAAGTTTCGTGAACTGCGCGGGTTGATTAAAGTCGAATGAACTCGTATGATGCAGACGAAAAAACAAATCTTTCCAAGCGATGACCGAACACATTCAAAAATCGTCGTCTGCAAACTTCACCCTTTATCCTTTATTTTGGCTGGCAATTTGTTTTGCGTGCGGCATTACGGCGGCGGGTTTTTTGAATTATAGCTGGCAGATTTATTTGATACTTTGCGGCATTTCGGCAATCGCTTCTCTCATTTTCAGCAAACGAAATCTCGCTTTGATTTTTCTCTTTATCGCGTTTTTCGGCATCGGCGGTTTGTATTTTCAAATCGAAAATCAAGCGATTTCGCCGAATCGCATTAAAAAAATCTATGATGAAAACCGCATCAAATCGGACGATCCGATTGAAATCGAAGGCGTTTTGCAGACCGAACCGGAACTTGCGGTCGGCGCGATTTTTCTGATTCTCAAAACCGAAAAAGCGATTTATAAAAACTCGGAAATAAAAATTTCCGGCAGCGTCAGGCTTTTCGCCACCGCGCAAGACGAGCAAATAAAAAATGAATACGAGCAGCTTCATTTGAAATACGGCTCGCGGATTCGCGTCGCGTGCAATTTGCGGCGCGAAGATAAATTTTTGAATCCGGGCGTTCTCTCGCAAACAAAACTTCTCGACGCGCAGGATATTGACGCGACCGCCGTTATAAAAAGCCCTCTACTTATCGAGAAGTTAGAAGATTCAAATAATTTTGTTCCGCTCGCCCGCATTTACGAAATCCGCAAAAATTTAATCGCCGACTTTCAAGATAAATTCAGCGTTTCGACGGCGGGCGTTTTAAATGCCGCGCTGCTCGGCGACAAACATTTTTTGGATAAGCCGACGGCGGAAGTTTTTCGGACGGGCGGAACATTTCACGTGCTTGTCATTTCCGGTCTGCACATCACTTTTATCGGCGGTTTGATTTTGCTTTTCATTCGATTTTTCACGCGCCAAAAATTCTGGCAATTCTCGATTGCGTGTTTGTTTTTGTGGACGTATTCGCTGGCAGTCGGCGCAAATGTTCCGGTCGTCCGCGCGGCGATAATGTTCACGATTCTGCTTTTTTCACAAGTGATTTACCGGCGCGGAACGCTTCTCAACGCCTTCGGTTTGTGCGCTCTGATTTTGCTCGTCTGGCGACCAAACGATATTTTCACTTCGTCATTTCAATTAACTTTTGCAAGCGTCGGCGCGATTGTGTTGATGGCTTTCCCGCTCGTCGAAAAACTGCGGGCAATCGGCAGTTGGTCGCCGTCCGCCGCCGCGCCTTTTCCGCCGCGCGTTCCCATTTGGCTGAAAAGATTCTGCGAAACGATTTACTGGCGCGAAGCAATTTGGAAAAGGGAAGTTTCGCGTCAACTCTGGACGGCAAATCTTTTCAAGTCGCCGTATTTCAAACGGCTCGAAGACGGACGTTTGCCAAACGCCGCGCGTTATATTTTTGAAGCGATTCTCATTTCGCTCGTCGTGCAAGCGTGGCTTTTGCCGCTTTCGGTTTTCTATTTTCATCGTGTTTCAATAATATCGGTTCTGTTAAATTTGTGGGTCGGAATCGTCGTCGCGCTCGAAATCTTCGCGGCTCTGCTCGCCGTTTTATTTTCTCAAATCAGCGACGCGCTGGCTTTGCCGGTTATCAATCTGACGGAAATTTTTAATTGGCTGCTCGTCGCCGTTCCCGATATTTTTATCGAAAACGGCTTGACGTTTTTTCGCGTTCCGGTTTATTCGGGCGCGTGGCGGGCGATTTATTTTTTGTATTTTATACCGATTATTTTTCTGGTCATCGGCTTAAATTTGTGGAAGCCGTTTGATTTGCAATCAAGATTTCAAAGCTCGAAATTCACAATTTCACCTTCCGCTTTTCTTCGCGCGTCAGCCACGCTGTTTTTTGTTTTTTCCGCGCTGATAATTTTTCATCCGTTTAGCTCGCCGCGACCGGACGGCAGATTGCACGTAGATTTTCTCGATGTCGGGCAGGGCGATTCGGCGTTGATTACTTTTCCGACAGGCGAGACGCTGCTCGTTGACGGCGGTGGCGAGCGAAAATTTAATCGCGCCGCGCCGCAAAACGAATCGGCGGACGAGCCGGAAATTTTCGAGCCGGACGTGCAGAATATCGGCGAGCGCGTCGTTTCAAATTTTCTCTGGGAAAAAGGTTATTCGCAGATTGATTACATTTTGGCGACGCACGCCGACGCAGACCACATTCAAGGCTTAAGCGACGTGGCGAAAAACTTTCGCGTCCGCGCGGCGATTTTCGGCAGAACGCCGCCGAAAAATAAGGAATACGCCGAACTCTTTGCAGTTTTGCAAAAACGCGAAATCGAATCGCTCGTCGCGTCGCGCGGCGACGTTTTAACTTTCGGCGCGGTGCGAATCGAAGTTTTAAGTCCGCTGCCGGACGAAAACATCGAAGCAGTTTCGGACAATAATCATTCGATTGTTTTGCGCGTAATTTACGGCGCGAGAAAATTTTTGCTGACCGGCGACATCGAAAAAGAAACCGAAAGAGAATTGCTCGACGCGCCGGAATTCGTGCGAACCGACGTGATAAAAGTCGCGCATCACGGCAGCCGCACTTCTTCGACGCAGGAATTTATAAACGCTTCAAAGGCGAAGCTGGCAATTATTTCCGTCGGCAGAGAATCGCCGTTCGGACATCCGCACGCAGAAGTCGTCGAGCGTTGGAAAAACGCCAGCGCAAAGGTTTTGACGACCGGCGAAAACGGCACGATTTCCGTTTCGACCGACGGACGAGATTTGCAGTTGAAAACTTTTATTCGAGGGAAAATCTATCGCTGAAAAACAAAACGGACGCGAATTCTTTATAAAAAGAAAACCGTCCGAGCGTTCCAACCAAAACTTTAATGTCATAAATTTTACTCTAAACGAGAAAAAATGTCAACAGAATTTTTCGATGGTTAAAATTTATCGGCGCATTGCGATTTCTTTTTGGAAGTTATTTTAAAGCTATTTTTCTGCCCACGAAACATACGAAAGAAACGAAAAAAGAAAGAGATTTTTAGCTTTTGCTGTTAAATTTAGGGTAGTGTCTCAAATTTTATGTTAGGGAAATTAACCACGAAAATACACGAATTAACACGAAAACAAATCAATCAATTTAGTGTTGTTTGGTGTTTTTTCGTGGTTAAAAATTTCCGAAAAATAATTCAGCATAAAAGTTGAGACACTACCAAATTTAGTTTGTTTCGTATGTTTCGTGGGCAAAATATGAATTTGATTCCCAGACTTTTTAGTGTTTGAAGTGCCGCGCGTCGGTAAAGACCATCGCCAAATCGTGTTCGTCGGCGGCAGCGATGACTTCCGCGTCGCGCACCGAGCCGCACGGTTGAATGATTGCCGCGATTCCGAATTTGGCGGCTTCGTCCACGTTGTCCCGGAAGGGAAAAAAAGCGTCGGAGGCGAGAACGGAATTCTTTAACGGCAGGTCGAATCTTTCCGCCCGCATCGCGGCGATTCTGACCGAATCAACGCGGTTCATTTGTCCCGCGCCGACACCGACGGTTTGCGATTCATTGGCGAAAATAATCGCGTTCGATTTAACGTGCTTGCAGATTTTCCAGGCGAAAAGAAGCGTGCGAACTTCTTCGCCGGTCGGTCGTCTTTTGCTGACGATTTTTAAATCCTTTGCCTTGATAATCAAATCGTCGCGGCTTTGAACAAGCACGCCGCCGGAGATTTGTTTGTATTCGAGCGCGTTCACATCTTCGGATTTTTCGACTTTCAAAACGCGCAGATTTTTTTTCCGACGGAAAATTTCCAAAGCCGCTTCGTCGAATTCCGGCGCAAGCACGACTTCGGAAAAAACTTCGATAACCGCTTCGGCACTTTCCGCGTCAACCGTTTGATTAAAAGCGACGATGCCGCCGAATGCCGAAACCGGATCGGTCGCCAATGCCCGTTTGTATGCTTCCAAATTTGTCGCTCCGCGCCCGATTCCCGACGGATTCGTATGTTTGATAATCGCGCAAACCCGCTCGTCAAATTCGCAAACCAAATTCCAAGCCGCGTCCGCGTCAACGTAATTATTAAACGACATTTCCTTGCCGTGAAGCTGTTCGGCATTGGCAACGCCGCCCGCGCCGAAAGACGTTTCATACAAAGCGGCTTTCTGATGCGGATTTTCGCCGTAACGCAAATCGCTGATTTTGATTAACTCCAAAATTTTATACGCGGGAAAATCTTCTTCGTCTTCTAAAATATTGTGTCCGTTCCGGCTGAAATCGTCGTCTGTGGATTTGTCGTTTTCAAATTCAACAACGGAAAAATCGCCGTTTGTTTCCTCTCCGAAAAGACTTTTGTTTTCGGCGAGCGAATCGAGAACGGAATCGTCGGCGAGCGGATCGAATTCTTCGACGAAATCGAATTCTTCGTCGGAAAGCTGTTCGATTAAATAATCGGAAATAATCGAATCGTAATGCGCCGTGTGCGAGAAAGCGAGCGCGGCAAAAGCACGGCGCGTTTCAAGCGTCGTCGCGCCGTCGTTTTCCTCTAATTCTTCGGAGATTTTTTCGTAAAGCCGCGCGTCGGTTACGACCGCCACATCGCGCCAATTTTTCGCGGCGGAGCGAATCATCGCCGGACCGCCGATGTCAATTTGTTCGATTGCTTCTTCGAGCAAAACGTCTTCGTTTTCAATCGTCTGCTCGAACGGATAAAGATTAACAACCACCAAATCTATCGGCTCGATGCCGTGCGTTTTCATTGCGGCGAGATGTTCCGGGTTGTCTCGCAAAGCGAGAAACGCGCCGTGAATTTTCGGGTGCAGAGTTTTCACGCGCCCGTTCATCATTTCAGGGAATTCGGTGATTTCGGAAACTTCCGTAATTTTCAAATTCGCTTCGCGTAAAACGCGCGCCGTGCCGCCGGTCGAAATAATTTCGACATTGAAACGCGCGAGCATTTTGGCAAATTCGACGATGCCGTCTTTGTCGGAAACGCTGATTAAAGCGCGTTTGACTTTTCTCGATTCGCTCATAAAAATAAGTTTAAAAATAAAATTAGCGGTCATATTTGACCGCTTTCGCTCGATAAAATTTTATACAAATAAAAACGGAAGAACACGAATTCTTCGCCGGAAACAACTTTCAGAAGAGATTTTCGCCGAACCATCAGCTTAAAAAAAGAACCGTCCGAGAAACAAAAGGCTCAACAAAAATGCTAATGTATAGATGATTATTTTGATAAGACTCATAAAATTTCCTATCCTTAAAATGAGAGCCTGAAAAAGCTATAACTTAAATAAACATTTTAATTCCGCAGCAGTTACGATGTCAATTATCAAAAAAAGGTTTTCGCGGGCGGCGATCATTTTCGCCGAAATTTTAATTTGCGCCTTTGCTGTTTTTTCGCAAGACATCGAAGCGGACGTTAAAATTACGCCCGACTCGAACGCGCGTGTCGAGGGAAAATTGCTAAAGGAAACCATCAATCAATCGAACGGAAATTGGAGTTTTACGCAAGCGTTGGCGGGCGCGGAAAATCTCGGCGCGAGAATTTCGGATTTGAGTTTGTCGGACAAACAAAACCGCACGGTTTCGGTCAAGAAATTGATTGACGGAGAATATCTGGCGAGCGAAAAAGCCGACGCTTTTCAATATCGAATCAACTTAAATCAACCACCGAATGCAAAGACAATGGCGCACGTTTCTTGGCTTTCGGGCGAGCAGGGAATTTTGATGCTCGGCGATTTGCTGCCGCAATTTGCCGCCGATAATCAAACGATTTCGGCGCGAATAAAATTCGATTTGCCAATCGGGTGGAAGATAATTTCAAGCGAGAAAAGTTCGGGCGAAAACATTTACGATGTGAAAAATATCGAGAAGGCGATTTTCGTTGTCGGGAAAAATTGGCGCGAATCGGAAACTCCGAATTGCGATTTGGCGATTTCCGGCGAATGGCAATTTACCGACGCGGAAGCCGCGAAAATGGCGGGCGAAATTTTTGAACGCTATCGTAAATTATTTGGCGACGCGCCCACCGATAAAGCGCGAATTTTTCTAATTCGACTTCCGAAGGAAACGAAGTTCGGGCGTTGGGAAGCCGAAACGCGCGGCGCGAATACGACGATTGTATCAAGCGATATGCCTTTTAAAACTTTATCTTTGCAGCTTCTTCACGAACAGTTGCGGCACGAGATTTTTCATCTTTGGATTCCGAATCGGCTCGCTTTGACGGGAAATTACGATTGGTTTTACGAAGGCTTTACGGTTTATCAAGCGTTGCGGACGGGCGTTGCGGCGAATCAAATCAGATTTGAAGATTTTCTCGACACGCTCGCCGAAGCCTACAATCTCGACAGTTTTCAAACTCGAAAAATCTCGCTCGTCGAATCGTCGAAAAATCGCTGGAGCGGCGCGAATCCGCAAATCTACGCGCGTGGAATGCTCGTCGCTTTTTTGTGCGACGCGGCGATTCTGCAAGCGAGCAAAGGCAAAAATTCAATCGAGGATATTTTCCGGGAGGTTTATCGAAAGCACCGCGTTCCGAACGAACCGGCGGACGGAAACGCGGCGATTTTAGAGATTTTGAAAACACGCGCCGAACTCATTCCGATTGTCGAAAATTATATTCGTGGAACTGAAAAAATAAACTTGGAAAAAGATTTGGAAGCGTTCGGCATCGCCGCGACGGAAGAAAATTCCTTTGTCAAACTCGGCGTTAAGACGAAATTAAGCGGCGGACAGAAAGATTTGCTGGACAAGTTGGGTTATAATAATTGGCGGAATATTTCCGGGAAATCAAAATGAAGTTGAGAAATTTTTTTACATTATTCGTAATTTTAATTGGCGGTTTAATTTTAAGCGGCTGCGGCGTAGTCAACAGCGCGGTGGAAAACGCGACGGGTTTGGTCGGCTTGCACGAAACCGGAACGGTCATCACCAAAGCGCAGGTTCGCAGTTCATACGCGGTCGTCGCGGCTGACCTTTTGGAAGTCAAACGCGGCGACGAGTTGGATATTTTGGACGAAACCGATTTTGAAAAAGTGCATTGGTATCGCGTTCGCGCCCGCGACGAAGATAAAACCGAAGGCTGGATTGAAGCGCAAAATGTTATCACGAGCGAACTGCTCGACAAGTCGAAAAAAACCGCCGACGAAGACAAAGATTATCAACCGCAGGCGACCGGACAAATTCGGGCGGCGACAAATCTGCGGCTTACGCCCGAACAGCGCGACGACAACATCATCGTCAAACTCGACAGTCTTTCCACCTTCGACATCGTTTCGTGGAAATTCGTTCCGAAAACGCAGGATGAATTAGACTCGGACAACGCCCGCAACAAGGACGATGAAAAGCCGCTCAAAAAATCGAAAAACGCCGAAATCGAAGCGGCGAAGGAAGCCAACAAACCGGAAGAAATTGACGACAAATACGACATCTGGTATAAAGTGCGGCTCGACCGTTCAGTTTCGCCCGCGCCCGCCGGTTGGATTTTCGGCAGACAGGTCGAACTGCAAATTCCGAACGACATAGTTTTTTATCAGCAGAACAATAAAAAATATGTAACCTGGGCGCGGCTCGACAACATTGAGCCGAACAGTGTCAAGTCAAACGCCAAAGACGCGGCGAAAACTTCAAAGCCGGGAAGCTGGGTGATTCTCTCTCGCTCGAATCTGGTCAAAGCGCAGAACGGCATCGAACCGGACTTTGACGGAGTTATCGTGATTGCTTACGACAAATATAACGAAGAACATTACACGGCATATCGAAGCGGCGACGTTTGGGGACTTTTGCCGCTCCGCGTCGAAGGCACGGGCGACAATAAAACTTTCACACTGAAACTCCGCAGCACCAACGGACAAATGGAAGACAAACGTTTCGTCGTTACCAAAGATGCGAAAGGACATTTGAAAGTTACCGTGCCGGAAGGCATTGCGACGACCGGAAAATAAAACGGAAGGGAATAACAAAAATAATTTAACGAAATTTCCCTTTTCGTTTTATTCAAAATATGAACCAAGACATTGATTTAAATAATCCGTTTCCCGAACCTTTTGAACTTGAAATTACCGACACGCTCGATTTGCACGCCTTTGCTCCGCGTGATGTGAAATCGGTCGTCGAAAGTTATTTGACGGAGGCGCGAAATAAAAAATTTCGGTTTGTGCGGATAATTCACGGCAAGGGAATCGGCGTTCAGAGAGATATGGTGAGACGAATTTTAGCGGAAACCGAATTTGTTAAATCGTTTAAAAACGCGCCGGAATTTTCAAGCTGTCAGGGTGCGACCGTCGTCGAGTTTAAGTAAAGTTTTATCGGTCTTCAATCACGTCCGCCCAAACTTCTTCTGATTCTGATTCGTCAAACATACTTTCCAGAATATTGTTTTGCTCGGCGATTTGCCGCTCGGCTTCGCCCAGACGTTTTGAAAGATTCCTTGTGCCGCGTTCGAGTTCAGAGATGCGTTTTTTCTGTTCGCGATTGATGCGTTCGAGGAAAATCATATAGAAAAATTGCAGACCGACAACGGCGGCAAGCGAAAGCGAAAGTCCGATTAAGATATACAGCATCATAATTTGGGGAAGGATAAAAGACGAATAAAACAACGCTCAAATATTCTTATTCATCATTCATCCCTCATCCTTTATCCTTTTCCGTGATTATACCTTTACAAACCGCAAAGGAAAAGCCAAAATTTAATATCGAATATCAACGGAGAAAATAATGGAAGAAGACATCAGCCGAATAGTTCCGTCCGCGCTCGTTTTAGACCGCCGCGAATTTTTAGTTACGTCAATTTTGGCGGGCGCGTTCGCTTTAGCCGTGCAGCCGATTGCCGCGCAGACGCGCATTGTTACGGACGCGAAAGGCTTAGTCGCAGGCGAAGTGAAAATTCCGGTTGCCGACGGCACAATTCCCGCCTATCGCGCGATGCCCGACAAAAAAGGAAAGTTTCCGGTCGTCTTGGTCGTTCACGAAATTTTCGGCGTTCACGAATGGGTGCAGGACGTTTGCCGACGCTTTGCCAAACTCGGATTTATGGCAGTCGCGCCGTCGCTTTACGCTAGAGAAGGCGATGTTTCGCAGATGCAAAATATCTCCGACATTATCAATAAAGTCGTCTCGAAAGTTCCTGACGCGCAAGTGATGTCCGACTTAGATGCGACGGTTGATTACGCGCAGAAAAACAACGGTAACACGAAAAAACTTTCGATTACGGGTTTTTGCTGGGGCGGCAGAATCGTCTGGCTTTACGCGGCGCATAATAAAAATTTGGACGCGGGCGCGGCTTGGTATGGACCGCTTGTTCCGCGCGATAAACAGACGGACGCTTTGCATCCGACGTATCCGATTGACGTTGCCAAAGATTTGCAAATTCCGGTTATCGGATTTTACGGCGGGCTAGATACGGGAATTACACAAGATGCCGTTCAAAAAATGCGCGACGAATTAAAAAAGGGAAAATCGAAATCCGAAATCATCGTTTATCCGAACGCCAAACACGGCTTCCACGCCGATTATCGAGATTCTTATAACAAGGAAGCCTCCGAAGATGCGTGGCAAAAATTGCAGAAATGGTTTAAGAAATACGACGCGATTTGATTGGTTAAAAAGCAAAATCTGAAAGATGGGTTTGATTGCGTCTTTTTGAATTAGAACAAATAATCTGTGCTTTTGCGTTAAAGAATTATGGAAACACAAAATCTACAACTCGTCTATACTCTGCTGTGCGATGACGTGCGTCTTGAGATGGGAAATAAAATTTCGATGATGGGCGTTTTTCAAAATATAATGGTCGAAAAACTGCCGATTTCCTTAATCAAATTTGCGGTCGTCAACCATTGGCGCGGCGACGGACTGCATCAAACCGAAGTGCGAATCGTCTCGCCCGACAAACATAATTTGATCGTTTCGTCGCAGCCGACTCCCATCGAACTCGCCGCCGGAGGCTTTACCGACAACGTCAGCTTTTTCGTCAACGTCGTTTTTTCAACGCCCGGAACTTACTGGGTGCAGACTCTGGCAAATACGGTTTTGCTCGAAGAATTTCCGCTGATTGTAACCGATTCGGGAACGGTCGCGGGAATGCAGGCAACCGAAGAAATTTCGGAAACGATAAATTAAGAAAACTAACCACGAAGCAACACGAAGCAACACGAAATAGAAATAAATTTTTCGTGTTGTTTCGTGTTGCTTCGCGGCTAATTCTTTTCCATATTTAATGTTAGCGCAAGGCGATAAATCGCCGCACTGCCGACCTCGACATCTTTGCTCGCCGTCGCGTTTTTCGCCGAAACGGTAATGCGATATTTCGCCGCGCCTTCGTTAAATCGGAACGTAAATTCACCGCTGTAATTTGAAACGGAAGTGCCGACTTTTTTTATTGAGCCGTCGTCGGAGATTCGTTCGATTTTTATTTCCGCGCCGCCGACGCTTCTACCTTCGGGCGAGAAAACGCTGCCTTTAATAATGATTTGCGTACCTTGGTCAACGGTCAAAATCAGACGGTCGCCCAAGTTGCTCGTTTTCTTTTTTTTGACTTCGACGTTATACATCACGCCGGAACTGTAACCGTCGCGGCTGAAAACCAGATTATAAGTTCCGGCTTTCAGATTTTCCAAAACAAAATTGCCTTTCGCGTCGGCTTTCGTAGATTTTACGTCTTCGCCGTTTTGTCTAACGGTAACAATCGCCGAAGCGATGCCTTCGCCTTTCGTCGTGCGGACTTTTCCTTTTACTCCGCCGGTTTCTTGCGCGACGGCAAAAACACTCGAAAAAGCCAGCATCAAAATCAAAAAAATAAAGTTCTTCATAAAAATTTTATTGACCGCAAAGGCACGAAGGACACAAAGAAATTTTTGAAAACTTAGTGTCCTTCGTGTCTTCGTGGTGAAAAAATCTAAGCGTTCGCGGTTTCCGATTTCAGTTCTTCACGAAATTGCGCCGCTACGTCATTGATGATTTCATCGAGCGTTCGGGTTGGCTGATAGCCGATAAGACGCTTGGCTTTTTCGAGCGACGGAACGCGGCGACGCATATCTTCAAAGCCTTCGCCGTAGGCTTCTTCGTAAGGAATATATTTTATTTGACTGTCGCTTCCCGTCAGTTCGATGGCTTTTTCGGCGAGTTGTTTTATCGTAACTTCTTCGGCGTTGCCGATGTTCATTACTTGACCGAAACACGCGGGCGTTTCGATGGCTTTCGTTAAACCTTCAACGACATCCAGCACATGCCCGAAACAGCGCGATTGCCCGCCGTCGCCGTGGACGATTAAAGGTTCGTTCCGCACGGCGGCTTTAACGAAATTCGGCACGACCATTCCGTATTGTCCGGTTTGGCGCGGTCCGACCGTGTTAAATAAACGAACGACGACGACCGGCAGGCGCGTTTCCTTCCAATGCGCGAGCGCGAGAAATTCGTCCAATTCTTTGGCGCAAGCGTAAGCCCAGCGATGTTTCGAGGTCGAGCCTTTCAAAATATCGTTGTCTTCCGCAAAGGGAACTTGCGTGCTTTTGCCATAAACTTCCGATGTCGAAGGAATTAGCACGCGCTTGCGAAAACGCGCGCACAAGCCGAGAACGACATCCGTTCCGCGAAAAATTGTTTCGATGGTTTTCACAGGATGTTCCATAATCAGCTTCACGCCGACCGCGCTCGCCATATGGAAAACACGGTCTGATTCGCGGATGAGTTCTTCCATCAAAGATTCGTGAAGAACCGTGTCAATGATAAAACGAAAGCGTTCTTTGCCTTCGAGATGCGCGATGTTTTGATAGCGACCTGTCGAAAGGTCGTCAATAACCGTAGTTTCGTGTCCGTAGTTGTGCAGCTTATCGGCGAGATGCGAGCCGACAAAGCCCGAACCGCCGGTGATTAAAATTTTCATATAATTATCCTTTTTTAATTTACAGTATTGTCCTACGCTTTGATTCTTTCGGCAAAGTAGGCAACCGTCTTTTTCAGCCCTTCGGCAAGCGGAACAGTCGGCGACCAGCCCAAAAGCGTTTTCGCTCTTTCGATATTCGGCTGCCGCTGTTTCGGGTCGTCCTGCGGCAAATCGCGATGCGTAATTTTTATTTCTTTTCCGATTGTTTTGCCGACTTCCACTGCTAGTTCGTTCATCGTAAATTCGCCCGGATTGCCGATGTTCACCGGCAGATGAAGCGTTTCCTCTTCAGTATTCATTAAGCGAATCAAGCCTTCAACCAAATCGTCAACGTAGCAAAATGAGCGCGTCTGCTCGCCGCTACCGTAAATCGTCAATTCTTCGCCGCACAACGCCTGAACGATAAAATTTGAGACGACGCGCCCGTCGTTTTCCAGCATTTTCGGACCATAAGTATTAAAGATGCGAACGATGCGCGTGTCAACGTCGTTTTGACGATGATAATCCATCATCAAAGTTTCGGCGACGCGCTTTCCCTCATCGTAACAGGAACGAAGTCCTATGCAATTGACGTTGCCGAAATAATCTTCGGTTTGCGGATGAACGAGCGGGTCGCCATAAACTTCCGATGTCGAAGCCTGCAAGATTCTCGCCTTGACGCGCTTTGCCATTCCGAGCATATTTATCGCGCCCATCACGCTCGTCTTGACGGTCTTCACCGGATTGTATTGGTAATGCACGGGCGAAGCCGGACACGCGAGATTATAAATCTGGTCAACTTCGAGCAGAATCGGTTCGGTTACGTCGTGGCGAATCAATTCAAATTGATGATTGTCCAAAAGGTGCAGAATATTTTCGCGTCTGCCGGTGAAAAAATTGTCGAGACAGATAACTTCATTGCCGTCATTCAAAAGTCTTTCGCATAAATGCGAGCCGATAAAGCCCGCGCCGCCGGTAACTAAAATTCGCATAATTTTTTTTGCCACAGAGGACACGGAGTTCACAGAGAAACAAAATTTTATTCCGGCTTTTTCTCTGTGAACTCTGTGTCTTCTGTGGCTAAATCTTTTCTATTTTAAGTGTTTCTCGAAAAACGTCAAAATTCGCGTGTATTCGTCCGTCCAACTCGTCGGGCGGATGAAACCGTGACTTTCCGCCGGATAAAGCATCGCTTCAAAATACTCGGTTTTTCCCAGACGAATCAATTTTTCGATTAACTGCATCGAATCCTGCGCCGGAACATTATCGTCAACAACTCCGTGCAGAATAAGCAGCGGTTTGTCAAGATTTTCCGCGTATGAAATCGGCGACGAACGCTTGTAGGCTTCGGGATTTTTTTCGGGAAAGCCCAATCTCTCGACCGTGTAAATCGGCGACGACGTAAAATAATTTTTCCAGTCGGCGACCGGACGCAGCGCGGCGGCGCAGGTTATTTTGTCGGTTCTGAAGGCGAGCATTTCCGCCATAAATCCGCCGTAGCTGCCGCCGTAGACTCCGATTTTTTTTGCGTCAACCGCGTAATTCGCCGTCATAAAATCAATCGCGTCGAGATGGTCTGTGTAATCTAATCCGCCGAGAAAATCGTAAACGTCAGTGCGAAAATCTCGCCCGTAACCGGCAGAACCGCGATAATCAATGTCGAGAACAACGTAGCCTTTCTGCGTCAGAATCTCGTTAAACATAAATTCGCGGTAATAATGATTCCAGCCGTTGACGACATTTTGCAGATAACCCGCGCCGTGAACGAAAATCACCATCGGATATTTTTTCGATTTATCGAAAGCGTTCGGCAGATAAATTTTCGCGGGAATTGTTTTGCCGTCTTTGGCTTTGAACGAAGTAAATTGCGGCGCGTTCCATTTTATTTGATTAAACGAATCGGGAGTCGTTGCGGTTATTTTTCGCGGGAAATTCAAACCGGCGCATTCGGGGCAAACTCTTTCAACGTAAAATTCCGAAGGCGTATTCCAGCGCGAAAAATCGAAAAGCAAAACGTCTTCCGCGCCTTTCGTCGAAAGCTGCGGGCTGACTTTCAAACCTTCTTCGTTGGACGGAATCGGAAGTTTTTTGCCGTCCGTACCAACCGTATAAAAGTCGCGCGTCGCGGTGTTTTTCTCGGTCGAAGAAAACACGATTTGCTTGCCGTTTTTGCGCCACTGCGCCCAATCAACTTCGTAATTTCCGCGCGTTAATTGTTTGAGCGCGACATTATTTGTAAAACCCGCGTCCGACGAATTTTCCTGACGAATTTCGCCCGCCGGATTCGGTTCGGATTTTCTACGTTCCAGAGTCGCCAGATACAAATGACTGAATCCGTCTCGTTCTGAGGCGAAGAAAATCTGCGAATTGTCTTTTGGATTCGGCTCGACGATTCCCGAAAGATTATCAATCCATTTTTCGTCGGTTTCTTCCATTATTAAAATCGTCTGTTCGTCTTTGCCGCCGACGTGAAAGACGTAAAAAAGCTGTCGGCGTTTCGTGTCTTTATCAACGCGGTCAACGATTAAACTCCGATTGTCCGCCGCCCACTGAACGCTTCGCAGATAACTCGCGCCTTCGGCTTTCGGGATTTTTACTTCAAAAGGTTTTTCAAGACTGCCGTCAGTTTTCGTAACGAAAATTTTCTGTTCGGCAAAGCCGCGCCGAAATGTCGGCGACTGCACGGATTCACCCAGATAATTCGGTAAAAATATCGAATGCTGTTTCGCGCCGTCGGACACGACATAAGCCAAAAGCGTCGCGTCTTCGGTCGGCGAAGCGAAACCGATTGTTTGAAATGTCGCTGGATTCGCTTCTTTGGTTAATTGAACGAGAAAAGTTTTTTCGATATTCAGCGCGTAAAAATTTCCGCCGGATTGATAAAGAATCATCGAATTATTGAGCCATCGCGCCGAAAATTCCGCGCCCTGCGTTTTGGTAATTCGGCGCGGCGCGGAAACGGCAAAGGGAGTTTTTGCCGCGTCAATTTCCAAAACGTAAATGTCGCTGTTCTGCGTAAATAAAAGCCGTTTCGAGTCGGGCGAAAATTGTGCGCCGCCGAGATTTTTCTCGCGCTCTTTAGCGAAATCGTCGCGGACAATCAAACCGTAATTCAATTTATTTTCCGGCGCGGGCGTTTTCGTTTCGTAATTCTTTTCCGCATCAACAATCATCTGCGGCTGTCCGCCGCCGGTCGAAACAAGATAAAGATTGCGCGGCTCTTTGCCTTCGGCGTTCCAAGAAAAAGCGACGAGGTTGCCATCGGGCGAAAGTTTTTCATTTTCGGCACGCATTCCGGCAATCGAAGGCTCGCGCATAATGTCGCGCACCGTTAGTGTTTGCGCGAAAGTCGCCGCGCAAAAAACAAAAGTAAAAAGGCAAAGTGCAAAGTATCTAACGGGCTTATTTTTTATCATCTCGTAGATTATCTTCTTCAATTCGATACATTTCTTCTTGAAGTTTTTTAAGTCTTTGTGTTGGAGTAAGCGGTAAATTCTCGACCAATTTATTAAGATCAACTCCAGCTTTTTGGGCGGCGGCGACTTTGCTTCCCGGTTTCGGATTCAGAAGTTTTTCTTCGGGCGTTGGTTTCATAAATTTGATTTTACGGCAACTCCAGAGCGTTCGCACGTTTTTGCGCTTTTTCTGCATCTGTCAAACGCCCGTAATCGTAAATCGCGTTTTCCCAAGTTCCATACATCGCGTTCGGCAGAACGATAAATTTTTTGCCGAACATTTCGCGCTCCTTATTAACTTCGGCAAAGCGGTCGGCGACGCTTTTTTTCTCGAAAACATTTGATAAATCATCGAGATTGTCGCCCATCAAAATCACGATGCGATATTTGGCGGAAATCAATTGACGACGCGGTTCTTTGGTTGATTCTTTATCGCGCAACATTACGTCTTCCGCCGTAACATCGGGAAAGCCGACTTTTTTCAAATTGTCTATTGTCGCTTGCTTTTGAACTTCGTCGCGGTTGGAAACATAGAAAACCTTCACGCCTTTCGAGTTGGCGTAATTCAGAAAATCAACCGCGCCGGGAATCGCCTTCGCGCTTCGCATCTCGCCCCACGCATACCAATCGGGCAAATTGAAAGGCAGCCGATTTTTAATCAAACGCGCTTGCTGCGGCGAATTGTCGAGAACCGTTTCGTCAATATCAACGACGACGGCGCGAGGCATTTTTCGCTCGGCTTTCGGCAGTTTTTTCAAATTCTTTTTATCGAAATCCGCGTCCAGATTCATCTTTGCCAGATTAAACGCCTGATAAGCCAGAGCGCGATATTCCGCCGCTTTCTGCATATAGAGAACGCCGCTCACTTGATATTCGTTATCGGCAACCGGCTTTTGTGTCTGCGCGACTTGCTGCGCGGTCGTGGTAACGGTTACGAAATATGTCGAAACAATCGAAGATACGATTAAACCGAAAGTCAAAAGATATTTTTTTGATTTCATAATTTTAGTCTTGCAACAATCTACGACTCGATTATAAATGATTTATGCCCGAAAAGACGAAGCAAAAGGAAGATTCTGAAAATCACGCGGAGGATGAAAAATCTTTCGTCGAAGATTGTGAAATTGACAAAAAAGGAAATTGGAGCGAAGACCAAAAAGAGAAAAGTTATTATTACGACGACGCTTACGGCTATGAAATTTACAACCCCGACGAAGATGATGACGAATAAAATTGTTGACTAATCGGTAAAATTCAAGCAATCTATCTCAAATTTCGTTTCTTCCATAAAAAATATGAAAAACAGGTTTCGCATTTTTTTGATAAACACGGCGTTTTTCGTTTTGCTTTTCGCCGCGATAATTTCAGTCTGCGCCCAAACGCAAACGAGCCGAAGTCTCGTTGTAAATCAGCCGATTGAACGCGAAATAAAAGGCGGCGAACCACAATTTTATACATTCAATTTAAGCGCGAATCAAACCGCTCGCGTGGAAATCGAGCAAAAAGGCATTGACGTATTTTTGACCGCTTTCAAACCTGGCGGCGAAAAGTTTATCGAAACCGATTCGCCTGCCGGAATGGTCGGAACTGATTCGATTCTCGTTACGGCGATTGACGCGGGCGAGTATAAAATCGCCGTCGCGCCGACCGATGACGAAGCGGACGCGGGACGCTACATTATTAAACTCGTGGAAATTCGTCCGACCGTCGCCGAAGATTTTCAAATCAACGAATCGGCGATGAAAATCCGCGAGCTTGCCAAAAAAGCCGAAACTTTACGCTTGAAAGGAACGCGCGAGGAACGCCGTCAAGCGGCGGACGCTTACGCACAGATAATCGAGCTTTCGCGCGTGAAAAAAGACAAAACTTGGGAAACGGTCGCGGCGGTCGAACAAGGAGATATTCTCCGGCAGCTCGGCGAATATCAAACCTCAATCGAACTCACCCAACGCGGTTTGACGCTCGCCCGCGAAATCAAAAACCGCGAACACGAAGGCTCGGCTTTGAACAATCTCGGCGTTGAATATAAAGAACTCGGCGATTACGAAAAGGGAATTTTGTATCTCACGCAGGCACTCGACATTCAGCGCGAAACTAACGACAAGCGCGGCGAAGCGATTGTTTTAAATAATCTCGGCGGCTGTTATTTGCTGAACGGCGATTTAACAAAAGCCGCCGAACTATATCAGCAATCAATTGTTTTGCGCCGATTGGTGAAAGACCGGCGCGGCGAAGCGAATGTGCTGAACAATCTCGGACAAGTTTTCTCGCGCGGCGGCAATGATGCCGAAGCGGTTAAATATCTCGAACAAGCCCTCGCTATCCGGCGCGAACTCGGCGATAAAACCGGTGAAGCGATTACGCTGCGAAATGTGGGCGCGAGCTATCGCGCATTGGGCGATGCGGCGAAAGCGTTGCCGTTTTACGAGCAGGCAAATCAACTGGCGAAACAACTCGGCGACCGGCGCGTCGAAGCGGAATCTGCATACGGTCTTGCGTTAGCGCAGCGCGACGCGGGCGATTTGGTGAAGGCGATTGAAACGGTCGAAAGCGGGCTTGCGCTGATCGAACAAATTCGAGGCGAAATCGTCAATCCCGAACTGCGCGTTTCATACTTCTCCAGCGTTTTGCAGTATTACGAGCTTTACACCGATTTGCTCGTCGCGCGTTACGAAAAATCGAAAAACGCGGCGGACATTCGGCTCGCTTTAGAGACGAGCGAACGTGCCAAAGCTAGAAGTCTAGTTGAACTTTTGCGCGAAGCGCGGATTGACATCAAACAAAACATTGACCCAAAACTAATCGAGCAGGCGCAAAGTTTGCAGGAAAAATTAAATTTGCGCTATCGCCAGCGAACCGCCATTTTAGCCCGCAAAACAATTCCCGAAGATTTGCTTGCCAAAATCACCGGCGACATTAACACTTTGACGAGCGAACTCGAAATCATGAACACGAAAATCCGCCGCGGCAATCCGCGTTATGCCGATTTGACGCAAGGCGCGACCGTTTCGGCAAAAGAAATTCAAACGCTTTTGGACGACGAAACCGTTTTCTTGGAATACAAACTCGGCGCGACACGCTCGTTTTTGTGGCTCGTTACGCGAAATTCAATCGAGATTTTTACGCTTCCGCCACAAAAAGAAATTGAAGCGACGGCAAAGAATTTTTACGACGCGATTGTTTCGCGCAGCAAAGCCGACGAAGCGAAAACATATGATTTGTCGAAAAAATTAAGCGACGTTTTGCTCGCGCCGGTCGCCGCAAAAATCGAAAACAAACGTCTGGCAATCGTCGCCGACGGCGTGCTGCAATTTATTCCGTTTGCCGCTTTGACAAGTCCAAAATCTAAAGTCCAAAGTCCGAAGTTTTTGGTTGAGGAAAATGAAATCGTCATCTTGCCGTCGGCGAGCGTTTTAGCGGAATTGCGGCAAAACAAAAGCAACCGCCAAACACCGGAAAAAACGATTATGATTTTCGCCGACCCGATTTTTGAAGCGGGCGATGTCAGACTTTCGAGCGTTTCAAAAACCGCAAAAACGAACGAAAAACCAACTGAAATCGCTAAGGTTCTCCGCGATTTTAATTTCGGCGAAACTCTGCCGCGCCTCGTTTCTTCGCGCCTCGAAGCCAAAAATATTTCCGCTTTCGCCGAGCGAAATAAAACTGATTTAAATATGGATTTCGACGCGAGCCGAGAAAACGCGACGAGCGCGGATTTAGTCAAATATCGAATTCTGCATTTTGCGACGCACGGATTTCTCGACACCGTTCATCCAGAATCGTCCGGTTTGGTTTTATCGCTTTACGACGAAAACGGCAAAACGCGCGATGGATTTTTAAGTCTCAATCAAATTTATAATTTGGATTTAAATAGCGATTTGGTAGTTTTGAGCGCGTGTCAAACCGCGCTCGGAAAAGACGCGCACGGCGAAGGTTTGATCGGACTAACGCGCGGCTTTATGTATGCGGGCGCAAAGCGCGTCGTGGCGAGTCTCTGGAAAGTTGACGACGCGGCGACCGCCGAATTTATGCGGCGTTTTTATCAAAATCTTTTGCAGAAAAAACTTTCCGCCGCCGCCGCTTTGAAACAAACGAAAACGGAAATGCGGCAAATTCCGCGCTATCGTTTGCCGTATTTTTGGGCTGGATTTACGCTGCAAGGCGATTGGCGATAATCGGAGAAATTTTTGAAACCGCAGATAAACGCGGATGATTTTTAAATTTATCTGCGTTAATCTATGTATATCTGCGGTTAATTTTTCAATTAAAATGGCGGAAATTTTAACGCAAAGAGAATTTGACAAACTTCTCGCAACGCTCGACGCTGACCGCGAACGAGCGGGTGCGAAGTATGAATCTTTGCGTCTGCGCCTGATAAAATTTTTCGAGTGGCGCAACTGCGAACGGGCGGAGGAATTGACCGACACGGTTTTCGACCGCATTATCAAAAAAATCGCGGCGGGCGAGCAAATCGAAACCGTCGCCGCGTATGCGGCAACCGTCGCGCATTTTGTTTTTAAAGAAGACTGCCGCCGACGCGAGCGGTTTTTTCAGTCAATCGAAGACGCGCCCGAAGCAAAAATTTCGGCGCGGACAAATGGATTTGTCGAAGCACTTGAAACCGATGACGCGCGGATGAATTGTCTGGAAAAATGTCTCAGAAAATTTTCTGACGAAAACCGTCGCCTCGTCATCGCGTATTACGACACGGACGAGCGCACGATGATTGCGACCAGAAAACGTCTGGCTGATGAAATGGAAATTTCGCTGAACGTCTTGCGAATTCGCGTTTGTCGTCTGAAAGCGAAACTCGAAGATTGCACGTTGGATTGTTGTCATAAGTAATCGGACAAAATTATTTCGGCGGAACCGGTTCGGAACAGACGAAAGATTATAGTTGATAACCGATAGATAAAAACGCGGCTATATCTCTTATCTTTTATCTATCGTCTTTCATCTATTCCGAAAGTTTTCGTCCAAACTTTTTGAGAACGGCTAATTAAAATTCAAAATCGGAGTTTGAAATGTTTTTGCGTTTTTTCGCACTATAAACGGGAAAAGAAAAAAGTGGTTCTGGAAAACACATACGACGAAACGGAAATTCGCCGCTTTTTATTGGGCGAAATGCCCGAAGACGAGAGAAGCGCGTTCGAGGCGCGGTTCGTCGCGGATGAAAGTTTGTTCGAGCAAATCTCGGCGAGCGAAGACGAGCTAATCGAATCTTACGTTCGCGGCACGCTTTCGCCTGACGAAAAACAAAATTTCGAGCGCGAATTTCTCTCAACCGAACTGCGCCGTCGGCGTGTCGCTTTTGCGCGGACAATGCTCGACAAAATAAATGTAAAAAACGAAATCGCCGCCGCAAAAAAAACTGAAACGGCGGTATTGCATCAGTCCGTTTGGGATTCGATAGGAAATTTTTTCAAAACTCCGAAACTCGCTTTCGGCGCGGCATTCGCCATTTTGATTTTAGCTTTCGGTTTTTGGTTGTTAGTTTTGAAATCTTCAAAAAATGATGTCGAAATCGCCAAACAAATTACGCCGACACCGACCGCAGAAATTATCGAACCGAATCCGAATCAAAATGCGTTGATAAATCAAAACAATTCGAATAATCCGAATACGAACACGGTAGAAAATATTCCCGAAAATAGAAACGATTTGCCGAATACGAATCGCGCCACGCCAAAGAAAAATCGAAATCCGGATATTCAAAAACAAAACTCAAAACCGATTACGCCGATACTCGCGCTGTTTGCGGGAAGCGTCTGTTCGGAAGGCAAAATGTCCGAATTAAACTTGCCGAAAAATGCGGCGGGCGCAAATCTGCAATTAAATCTTGAAAGTCAGGATTATAAAATTTATCAGGTTGAAATTGTCAACCCAGACGGAAATTCGATTTTCAAAAACGGCAAACTCAAAGCCCGAAACTCGAAAATCAATTTTTTCATTCCCGCGCAAAAACTTCCGATTGGCGATTACATCGTCAAACTCTCCGCGCTTAATTTAAAAGGCGAAACCGAATCGGTCGCCGATTATTCTTTCCGCGTCAGCCGCAAATAAAAAGCAGAAAAATCAGCCGCAAACAAACACGAAAAGTTTATTAATAAACTTTTCGTGTTTGTTTGCGGCTGAAAATTTTTTTGAAATGTTTTTTCGTTTTTCGACACTGATAACGAAAGCAAATTTTGTGAGGTAAAAATCTAAGTGGAAAAAGGCGGAAAAAAATCTTTATTGAGTTTAATAAATAAAATGACGGCGATTTTGTTTGTGTGCTTTGTTATCGTCGTCGCGGCGCGGGCGGCGACATTTACGGTTAATTCGACCGGCGACGGCGGCGACGCGAACACCGCCGACAATATTTGCGAAACAGCGACGATTGGCGAATGCACTTTGCGGGCGGCAATTGAAGAAGCCAACTTTACAATGGCGGCGGACACGATTGGTTTTGCCATCGCGCCGTTCAACGGTTCGGTTAAGATAATCGCGCCTGCCGCGCCGCTGCCGGACATCATTCAGCCGGTCATTATCAACGGCTACACGCAGACCGGCGCAAGCGTGAATACCGCTGTGACGAGCGACAACTGTTAAGCGAGAAGTTTTGCTACCGCTCAATTTGAAAATGTTTTGGAATAATCCGCAATCCGCCGCGCGGTTTAAGAAAATTGTCGAGCAGGACAATTCAACGACTTATTACTTCGAGCCGCCGCGAAACGGAACACGGATGAAAGTTTCTTTGGAAATCTGCGATTACTTTTTAGAAGTTACGCCGCTTAAATCGGTGGACGAATTGAGAAAACTTATCGAATCGGTCAATCCGATTTATCTCGATTGGGACAAACAAAACGGCAAATTTATTCGTGCAAAATAGGAAACGAATCAAATGAAAAACAAAATTACAACTACAAAAAAATATATGTTTGCCGTGCTGTTCACCCTTGCGCTGGCGTTTTTTGCGGCGACGCAGACGACGAGTTTGTAAAACTGCTCGAACGCAAAATTCTTCCCGATGCGGAAATCGAGCGAATGCCGCGAATGTCGAAAGTGCCGACACTGACGCAGTAAAAACGCTGTGCAGCGGCGGATTGCAATAGAGAATTTTAAAAAAGGAGACGTAATAATGAACACGATTCTAAGCGAAGAAAATAATTTTCAGGAAGATGCGGCAGTCAGAACATCAATTGCCCGTCTGCCCAAATCGGGAAAAGTTACGGGAATACTATCTTTGGGTTTTGCGGCTGCGGCAATAATTTCCGCGTTCTTGCCCTTTTTATCGGCTTTCTTGTTTTGGAATTTTCTGCTGCTTTCCGTCGCGCTTGTCGTATTCGGCTTTTTGGAAACGAATTCCGGTAAAACGTGGATTGACAATATCACCTGGGTGGTTTCGCTCTCGCTTCTGATTTTGTTGTTCATTATGGCTTTCGGCTCGTTTAAGAATCCGCAGTCGCTTTATTTTTACGCGGGTTTTTCAATTATCGTTCCGATTCTGATGACGATTGCCGCGCTAGGTTCAAAAAAAGCGGCGATTTGGAAATCATTATCGCCGCTGCTCGTTCCCGCGTTGTTTGTCGTTTCGACAGTCTTTCTAAGCCCGAAAACGGTTTTGTCTTTATTGCTGCTGCTGCTCAGTTGGAGTGCGTTGGGAGCGTTGAATTATTTGGATTCAACAGAAGGTTGAAAAAATGAAATTGTCCGTGAAATGTTTTTCGGCTTTTCGACACAAGAGTTGTAGGGAAAAAACAATAGGAGAATATTCATAATGAGTAACAGAAATTTTGACTTAAAAATAATCGGTGCGGTTTTAATGTTTATCACATTCATTGCTTCCAATACCTTCGCGCAGAACGAAGACGCGCAAAACCGGATGCGCGAGCAATTTGCTCAAGAGACGGCGCGGTTTTGGAAGACGCTTGAAGTCGCGGCTGGAGCTTACGACCCGAAATATGCACACGCCGTTTCCTTTACCGCTTCGGCTGCCGGTTACGAGGAAATGAGAGAAGATTTGGACGGTCTTTACGCCGTTTGTCAAAAATATCCGAATCTGACTAATGGAGCGGAAGCCCGACCGGATGACATCCGGGACAATCCGGTCGAGATGTGTAAGATAGCAGAGCAGCGCGAGGAAACAATCGAAAAGATAAAAGTAATGGTCGCCGGACATCGCGGAAATCAAAATTCCACGAGATGGATAAATAAAATTAACGAAGCGATGCGCCAACCGAATGGTCGGGTTAAAGACGAACTACAAACGCTGCTCTTTGACCGTCCCGCGTGGGAACAAAAGGAAATGGCTGGCTTCAAAAAAAGATACGAAGTCAGAGGCACGCCGCCCGAATTCATTCCACTCTTTAAAAAAGCCGACGAATTTAAAGCACAAATTACGCGGGACGCTCAGAACCGCAGTTGGACACCGCCGCCGTATTCTGATGCCGCGCTCGAAGCGTTGGTCAAACGGAGTTATGCGGAGCAATTTCCCGGCATCAAGATTTACAAAATCGGGATGACTTTTACGACCTGGAAATCAATGGACGATACGTCGCTCATTGATATTGGAAGCGACTATAAACTCTACAAAACGACATTCGGCGCGTATCGTTACAAACTCGGTCTTACGCTGGTCAAACTGCCGAATCAACCGCTTTGCCAGATTCGTGATTTTCAAGTTCAGCAAAACAAAGCCGGCGCGGGCTACTCGGCGGCAAAAGTATCGCTGCCTATGGGCTATTCGGGAATTTTCGTGAAATGCCCTTAACCAATAAGGGCAAATTGAGAAAACGCAGAGAGGTTTTTCGGCATATCGGCACTGTTATCAAGTGTTGAAATTTAAGGAAGAAAAAATATGAAAATAGCGGGTTTGATAATCGGAATTTTGTTGATGGTTTTGTCGGGCATCGGGTTTGTGAGTTGTCTGATTCTGCCCGGAATGAACAGCCACGTCAGCATTCAGGAATCAATGATGGTGGCGATTCCGTTAGCCGGACTGTTTTTCGTGGCGTTGGTCGGAACAATCTCTGCGGCAATTTTCGTTTTCAAAGCGCGGGGCAAAGCCGCGAATCAGAAATAAAATCGAAAAAAATAGGGAGACAAAAATTATGTTGCAGGAAATACTGAAAATTTTATTCGCCTTCGTCCTTTTAACATTTCCCTTGTCGAATTGCGCGAGCGCGCAAAACGCCAACCTCTCGACCGATGCGGGCGTGATTGCCGAATTGCAAAAAATAATTGATGCGAAAAATGCGGAATGCGCGAACGGCGACGAAAAACTTATCGCCAAGCAAAAAGCCGCGGGCAAACTCGAAGCGAAAGATGTTTGCATCGAGCGAATAAAGGACGCAGAGATTATCGTCATCGGATTTTTCAGAACCGATGTCGGCTGTCATTTCGACGGCGCGTTCGTTAATTCACGTTACATCGAACGGGAAGACGCGGCTTTGTCAAAATCCGCGCTTGATGCGTTCGGTTGGGAAAAAGCGGATCGAACCTGGCGCGAAACGCTGGCGAAAATCTGGGTCGGAGAAGGCTTGCTGGCGTTTTCGCAAATGCCTTATCAAAAAGTTTCTGCCGCGACAATCGGCGACGAAATAAAAATAACCGTGTCTTCGCAATATCCTGACGGCGTGACGAGCCGCCGCGTACCGAAAAGATTTGTTTTTGACAAAAACGGTAATTTGCTGTCGGCGAGCGATTATTAAAAATTTTCGCGTTTGAAAAAAATGAAATCGAAAAGCGTTTGTCAAATATAAGCGAAAAAAACGGATATACCGCTTTTCTGAATACGCCCACACCGGAAAACGCTCCCCCGATTTTTTGAGACAGTTTCCGGCAAAATAGATCGGAGTAAATTTGAAAATAAAAAATAAGGGAGGAAATTTTATGAAAAATTTGATGATTAAATTCGCATTCGCGCTCGTCGTTTTGACGATGAGTTTTGTTTATGTTTCGGCGCAGGAAGCGGCGACGAATTCGGAGACGGAAGCCGCCGCCGGATTGGATTTATACGCGGTCGCCGAGATTTTTAAAGATTCGGAAACGCTCGAAAAATTCGAGCAAAATCTGAACAATTCTGCAAACGGAATCAACAATCTCGATTTGAACGAAGACGGTGAAATTGATTTTATCCGCGTCAGCGAGCAGGTTGCCGGTAAAACTCATTTTGCAGTTTTGCAGATTACGCTCGGCGAAGACGATTTTCAAGACGTGGCGACAATCGCCGTCGAAGAGGAAAACGCGGGAAATTATAATTTGCAGTTTCAGGGCGATGCGGCGATTTACGGCGCGAATTATTACGTCGTTCCGGCAAATAATAATTTCGGCGGTTGGAACATCGTTCGCTGGCTGTTCAGCCCGAATTACCGCGTTTATGTTTCGCCCTACGGTTATCAAAATTATCCGCGCTGGTGGACGATTCGCCGTCCGGTCGCTGACAACATTTATCGCACGCGGACAAATGTATTCGTCGGCAGAAGAAATTTCGCGGTGAGCAAAACCGTCAAAGTAAAAACCGTTTCCAAAATAAATTACCGCCCGCGCACGTCCAGCTCGGCAAAAACGAAAACCAAAGTTACGCGCGTTTCAAAAACGACAACCGATTCGACAAACGGTAATCGGGTAAAGAACACAAAAATAAAGGTCGTTATAAGGAAGAAAAAATTAAATCCCTGAAAAAAGCGAGGAAAAAATTATGAAATACACATTGCTCGTTACAATTTTATTTTTCGCAGCCGCGTCCGCCGCCTTCGCGCAGTCGAAATGTTTTCAGAACGACGCGCTCAAAGGCACGCAGTTTGTCAATCTTAAAATCAGCGGCAATCGCGTTGCGGGAACTTTCCAATATGAAAACGGCGAAAGCGAATTGGCAAAAGTTTATCAATTCAGCGGAACTCTGGCGAGTGATGTTTTGCGCGTCAGATTCAAAAATGCCGAACTGCCCAATGTCGCGCCGTCTAAATTGAGAGATTTGAATTGGCGGCTTTTGAAAACTGCCGAAAGCGAGATTTTGCGGATAAAGTTTTTCGGCAAAAATTACGAAACAAACAAATACGCGGATTATTTCGCCGATTTTAACCCGTGCGAAATCAATTATGGATTGTTGGAAAAAAAGGCTAAACCGGTTCGGTTTGATAAGGGTAAAATTTCGGCGAAGATTCCGATTTCGTTTGAGAACTTAAATGAACAAAAAGTGTTTTCGCTGAACATTCGTCGTGGTCAAACGCTTTTTGTTGACGCGGCGAGTTGTAAAATTTCGATTTATCTGCCGGACGGAAAAATTTACGAATTCGTCGAGTGGGAAAGCGGCGACGAACGAACTTTTGCGAGTTCTACGATTGACCGAATGACAATAGAATCACTTCCGCAAACCGGAAATTATCTGGTCGTTCTGCAAAAAATGGCGGAAAATGCGCGACCCGATTCGATAGCTTTCAAAATTACAAAATAAAAAATTACAGGAGATAAAAAATGAAAAAATTATTATTAATCTTTTGCATCGGCTTGTTTTTAACGGCTTGCGGCGCGATCAGCGAAAAAGTTAAAGGCGATGATAAAAATGCCGAAGCCGGAAACGGAAAACCGCAAGTCGGCGACACGGTTTTATTTAAAAACGGACCGATCAACTATGCCGAAGGCAAAATTGATAAAACTGACGGCGGAAAATATGAGATTCGTTTAAACGATTCGATTGCCAAACCGGACGCTTCAGAGATTTACGCGCTGCCGAAAGCAGGATCGAAAACCGACGTAAAACCCGGCGATATTGTCGTTGCGTTTAATTATGATAAATATTGGGAAGGCGGCGAAGTCAAAAATGTAACCGATGATTTGGTCGAAGTGGAAAAGGCGACGGGCGGAAAATTAAATGTCGCACACGACAAAATCATCAAAGTTTCGCCGAAAGGAATCGCCGACATCAAACAAAACATCGAAGCAAAGGCTTTTGAAGATTTGGGCAAAACGAAAAAGCCGTTTTTGCCAAAAGATTGGAAACCGAAAGAAGGCGAAAAAGTCGCCGCGCAATGGTCGTTCGGCTCTTGGCACGTCGCCGTTATCAAGCACATCAACGCCAATAATATTGATATTGACTGGCAAAACGGCTGGAGCGACGGAACGGTTGCCACGGACAAAGTCGCGCCGTATCCGACTGCCGCGAGTCCGATGCCGAAGGCTAATGATTATGTGATTCTAAAACCTTCGAGCGACAGCGGCGAATGGAAATTTGCCGTCGTTACATCGGTTACGGGTCAGGAAGCCGAAGTAAAGCTCGCTGACGGTAAAACCCAAAAAGTAAAGAATACCGAGTTTATCGCTATGTCGTAAAAAAGAACGTATTTTACAAATGACCTTCAGTTACAGCTTCTGAGTTCGCACTGCGGCGCGAACTCAGAACTTTTTGTTTAACTATGCTTTACAAATATCTTTTTAATTTATTTAAATTATCGCTTTGAACTTGCGAAAGACTCGTGTAAAATTTCATTTTTAATTTTGCGCGTGAAAAACGCGAATTCGTCCGAAAATTTTATTTGCCCGAATATAAACAAGGAGATTTAATGAACGCTAAAAATGTTTTGAATTACGCGGCTGACCAAAGCGCGAGGTTTTTTTCTATACGATTCACGGATTTGCCGGGTGCTTGGCATCATCTGACTTATCCGATTGAACAATTGACAGAAGATTGTTTCGAGGAAGGTTTCGGTTTCGACGCATCTTCCTTGAGAGGCTGGGCGCATATTCACGAATCGGATATGCTGCTCGTTCCAGACCCTTCGCGCTGCTGGGTTGATCCGTTCGCGGAAGAAACGACGATTTGCCTGATTGCCAACGTCGTTGATCCGCTAACAAAAGAAGGTTACGGATTCGACCCGCGCTCGGTCGCCGTCCGCGCCGAAAGTTATCTGAAATTTACGGGCATCGCCGACACGGTTTATTTCGGACCGGAAGCCGAATTTTTCGTTTTTGACGAAGTTTCGTTTCACAATAATCAGCAAAGCGCGGGTTATTCGGTAAATTCCGAAGAAGCGCATTGGAACAGCGGACGACAGGGCGGCGAAAATCCGAATACCGGAATGCACATTCGCCCGAAGGAAGGTTACGTGCCGGTCGCGCCGATGGACACTTTGATTGATTTGCGAAACGCGATTTCCTTGATGCTTGCCGATGTCGGCATTCACGTCGAATGTCATCATCACGAAGTTGCGACCGCCGGACAATGCGAAATTGATTTTCGATTTTCCAACTTGCTGCACACGGCGGACAATCTTCAGATGTTCAAATACATCGTCAAAAACACGGCGCACAGTTTCGGCAAAACCGCGACGTTTATGCCGAAGCCGCTTTACGGCGACAACGGTTCGGGAATGCACTGTCATCAATCGCTCTGGAAAGACGACAAACCGCTTTTCGGCGGCGACGGTTACGCCGGACTTTCGGAGATGGCGAAGTTTTACATCGGCGGACTGCTCAAACACGCGCCCGCTTTGATTGCCTTTGCCGCGCCGACGACGAACAGTTATAAACGTCTCGTTCCCGGTTTTGAAGCTCCGGTCAATCTCGCATATTCGGCGAGAAACCGTTCGGCTGCGGTGCGTATTCCGATGTTTTCGCAATCGCCGAAAGCCAAGCGTTTGGAGTTTCGTCCGCCCGATCCGTCGTGCAATCCGTATATCACATTTGCCGCGCTTTTGATGGCTGGACTCGACGGCGTGCAAAACCGCATTGATCCGGGCGAACCGCTCGACAAAGACATTTATGATTTGTCGCCGGAAGAATTAAAAGACGTGCCGAGTTTGCCGGGAAGTCTCGACGAAGCGTTAAAGGAACTCGAAAACGACCACGAATTTCTTTTGAAGGGCGATGTCTTTTCGCTGGAGATGATTGAACGCTGGATAAAATATAAACGCGAAAACGAAATTCAGCCGATGCGGATGCGCCCGCACCCGTTGGAGTTCTCGATGTATTACGACGTTTAGAAGAAAAATTCAACGCAAAGGCGCGAAGGACACAAAGATTTTTTATTTTTCTTTGTGTTCTTCGCGCCTTTGTGGTGAAAAAGATTTTCATTCGATTGTAACGAAATCAATTCTGGAATTATTCTTGCCGACGAATTGAACTTTCGTGTTCTGCGTAAATCGTATAAACCCGTTAATCGAATTTTTTCTCACAACGCGAATGTCAAATCGTATTTCGGCGATGCCGTAAAATCGAGATTTTCGATTTCTTCGTTGACCGACAAAATCCGCGTCGGATTCTCGAATCGGTATCGCTTTGCCGAAACGCTCAAAATATATGTCGCGCCCGATTCGACATCTTCAAATCGGTAATAGCCGAACGGATTGGTCATCGCATATCTAGTTTCGCCGCTTGCGTCCGTCAGAGACACTCGCACGTTTCTGATTCCGCGTCCTATCGCCGTCAGCACTCGTCCGCCGATTGAAACCGATGCGGCGGTCGGCGCGTTCAAGCCGATGGCAAACGGCGAGAGCGAGGTCAATCCCATTGTGCAAAGCGTCGAAGTCATCGAATTTGACGAACCTGTGCGGTTTTGCCACGCACCCGATTCAAAATGATAAATTCTCAAGTTCGGAAACTGCGCGGTCGTGAACGACGGCAGATTGAAACAAACCGTCGGACTCGAATCAGGAACATCGGCGGCGACATCGAAATCAAGACCCGTGTTTGCTCCCATCGGAAGCGCGGGAAACAAAGCCGGATCGAGCGGAATCTGCTGCGCTGTTCGAGCCGTCGCATTTGAAAAGGTAACGGTCGCGCTGCCGATTGTCGCGGTGGTTGTCGCAGTCGTCGTTTGTTTTAATTTTCCGGCGAGTCCGGCGTTGACGATTGACGAGATTTCGTCAGCCGACAAAGCGCGATTATAAACCGAAGTTTCGTCCAACTGACCGTTGAAATTCAAAATTCCGCCAGTGGTGATGCGTCTGCCGAGATAGAAATCGTAAGCTGTCTGCGGCGTGAAAACGCCGAGATTTTGCGATGCGACCAATGCGCCGTTCAAGTAAATGCTGCCGATGCCGGTTGTTTTGTCATAACTCGCCGCAATATGCTGATAAACATTCGCCGTCAGCAATCCCTGCGCCGTTTGAACAATATGATTTGCGCCGTTCGTATCGGTAAAATTAATGAGGATATTGCCGTTGGTACTGCCGCCGACCACCGAGTTAATAGCGCAATTTACGCCGATGTTGCTGCCGTTGTTCCATTCGGCGAACACCTGCGCTCTTGAAGTATCCGTCGGACGCATCCACGTTTCAATCGTTAAGCCGCCGCCCGTTCCGACATTAAGACTCGCCGAAGCATTGACTTTAACGTCCTCACTGTTATTGCCGTTACTGGTAAAATTGAAGCCCTGACCGACTTTGCCGACCGCAAAATTCGCGCCGTTTTGCAAAGTGCCGTTGTTGCCGCTGCCGGAAAAATCGCGCGTATCGCCGTCGCCCGCCAACCACAAAACTTGATTGTCCGGCGAAACGGTCGCAGTAGGTTTGCATTTGCCCGCCGTGCCTGCATTGAAGATATTAGCAACCTCTTGAGCGGAAATGGCGCGGTCGAAGACTTCCGTTTCGTCAATTTGTCCGATGAAGTTGGCACTTGGAATGTTGACGTGCTGACCGATGAGAAACGCTCCATTGTTTGTCAGGTCTCCAGGATGATCCGTGGGATTGAAAGTTGCGGTTTGCACTCCGTCAACGTAGGCATTACCTCCGGTCGTCGAAGCACGGTCAACTGTAATTGCGATGTGATGCCACATCCCATCTGTCAGGTTTGATCCCAGAGCGTAATTAGTACTTGTTCCGTCTGCGAGCTGAAATACTAATCCATTTTCGACCAGGAACACCACATATCCTCTGGTGCCACCAGTGACAATTCGCTTATCAACGATTGTCTTAGTGACTCTGCTTGTATCGCTCGTTTTTATCCAAGCGTCAATCGAGAGATTAGCGTTCGCACCAAAATTGAGCGACGGATTGTCTGGAACAATAACCCCGCCCGTACCGTCGAAACTGAAGGCTTGCCCGACTTCTCCCGCCGCAAAGGTCGCGCCGTTCTGCAAAGTTCCGTTGTTGCGCGAGCGTGAATCGAGAGCGTTGCCGTCCGCCGCATACCACGCTTGCAAACCGACCGGCGCGGGCGTGCAGACGGGAATTAGAACGCCGTCTTGCGCGTGGGCAAGTGAAGCGCAGCCTAAAATCAATAAAAAGACAGCCGTGTAAATCTTCATCATTTTTGTGAACATAATTTTATAACTCCTTTAACTTTTTTTCGAGTGATTGGCGGCAGACAAATAAATGCCCGCTCGCCGTTTCCTGCGCGTGAACCGCGCCCGATTCGATTTCAAACAAAATTTTTCGCGCTCGTAAGCCGCAAAAACTAACCGCCGCGTCAAACGCCAGAAAATCGTTTTCCGCCTTGCAGCCGCCGCAAAACGAGCGAAAAGATTTCGGCGAGCGCACGACAATTGTTTCATGCAGTTCGCGGGTCAACAGTATTTTCTTAGCGTTATTCACGAGTTTCGTTTAGAATGTTAATGAAGTTTATAGCGAAAAGTGGCGGAAGAAGTCTTAACATTTTTCTCAAACTTTTCTCATATTTTTATCAAATCGTTTGTTTATGCGGGTTTTGAACGGCAATCACCAATTCGAGTTCGGCGAATTTACGCTCGACGCAAACCGTAAAGTTTTGCGGCGCGGCGGCGAGATTGTGTCTCTGCCGCTCAAAGCCGTCGAATTGCTCTGCGTGTTGATTGAAAATCACGGCGAGGTCGTTAGTAAAAACGATTTAATCGAGCGCGTCTGGAAAGATTCGTTCGTCGAGGACAGCGTGTTGACGCAGAACATTTATCTGCTCAGAAAAACTCTCCAGACGAACGGCGACAAAGGTTTAATCAAAAACGTGCCGCGTCGCGGTTATCTGTTCGGCGGCGAAGTCAGACAAATCTTGTCAGAACTGTTTGCGGCGGCGGACGGGACAATTTTGACCGAAGACAACGGCACGACAATTATCGAGCGTCATCTGTTTGAAAAAATCGAATACGAAGAAACCGACGACGCGCATAATTCCGCTGCCGAAAAAGCGATTGCGCCGCTCGAAAATAAAACGCAAACTTCGCCGCGCTTTTACAAGATCGCTTTTGTCGGAATTCTATTATTAACCGTTCTCGCCGGAACAGTTATCTATTTTCGCCGCGATTCGCGGCAAACGGTTTCTTCGCCGCTGCCGATAAAACTCAAAAGCGTCGCTTCGCCTTCCGCCGTTAAAACGCTGGCGGTTGTGCCTTTAAAAAGCGCGGACGAAAGTTTGTCGAACGCATTTTCGAGCGATTTGTCGAATCGTCTGGGAAGCCTTAACAAATTTAACGTGCGCCCGTTTGCAATTGTGCAAAAACACGCGGCAACCGGCGCGAAACTCGAAAGCGATTTTGTTCTTGACGGTGAAATTAAATCCGTGAAAAATCAGTTTCGCATCAGCGTCAAGTTGACTGATGCGAAAACAGGCGCAGAAATTTGGACGGAAAAATTTGAATATGCCGACCAGATTCAGTTGCAGGACGCGATTGCGAACCGCGCCGCGCAAGCGATTACAAACACGCTTTCGGCGGAAGAACGCGAGCAAATTTCTAAAAAATTGCCGACCAACATCGCCGCTTACGAAACCTTTCAAAACGGTTATATGCTTTGGCGCAGCCGCCGCGACGGAACGGCGTATTTCAAAAAAGCGATTGAACTCGACAGCAATTTCGCCCGCGCATACGTCGGTTTGGCAAGCTGGAAAATGATGAACGGCGGGAAAGATTCGCCGGAAGCCGTTGAAGCCGAAGAGCTTTTGAAAAAGGCTTTTGCGATTGATGATAATTTAGCCGACGCTTACGCCGCGCAGGGCTTTATGCTGATTTTCCACCGGCACGATTGGGAAAATGCAGAGAAATCTTTGAAATACGCGCTTGAGTTGGACGCAAACAATGTCAACGCGCATCATTGGCTCGGCGTTTTATATTCGATTCACCGAAGGCTCGACGCGGCGAAAACAGAAATGCAAATCGCGCTCGAACTCGACCCGACAAATCCGACTCTGCTCGCTGACCTCGGACAAATTTATTATTTCGCGGGCGAAAAAGATTCGGCAATCGAATATTGCAAGCAGGCACTCGCGCTCGATCCGAATCACACTTTTGCCAATTATTATTTGAGCGAAATCAACCAGCCATCAGCGACAAGCGATAAAGAAGCGACGTTAAATCAGCTTGAGCAGGCAAATGACAACTTCTTTACGCTGCCATATATCAATGTTGACCCGCAATATGACAAACTGCGCGACGAGCCGCGTTTTCGAGCGATTCTGCGTAAATTGAATTTATGAAATAGGTTTCAAGTTTTGAGTCGAGTGCTTTTTTCAACTTGAGACTTAAAACCTGAAACCCGTTTTACTGCGCTGTAAAATCAATTCTGAAATTATCTTCGCCGATAAACTGTTTTTTAATTTTTGCTTTCGGCTTTGCAGCTTATTGCCCAAAAGCCGAAGGCGTTGGAACGTCGCTTGATTGTCCGAAGGTTACGCCTGTAAATCCGGCAGTTGACTGCTGCAAAAACCACGTTCCGTTTCTGAAAACAGCGACATCTGCTTTACCGTCGCCGTCGTAATCCGCCGGAACAGGAACGTCTGTTCCGAGTCCAAACGCGATGCCCATGAATCCCGATTGACTGCGCTGCAAAAACCATGTTCCGTTTGACGGACGAAACACGGCAATATCAGTCTTGCCATCGCCATCATAATCTGCCGGAACAGGTTTGTCGTTTGAATCGCCGAAAACCAAGCCGGTAAAGCCGAGCGTGCTTCGGTTGATAAACCAAGTTCCCGCACGATTGACCGCGATGTCGGCTTTCCCGTCGCCGTCGTAATCTCCAACGACAGGTTTGTCGCCGTTCTGACCGAATGCCGCGCCGGTCGTTTGATTGTTAGCAAGATTGAATGTGAACCAACTTCCGGTTGACGGGCGAAAAACTGCGAGTTCGGCTTTGCCGTCGCCGTCAAAATCGGCGGGCTGCGGAATGTCGGTCGCCGCGCCGAACGTCACGCCGATAAATCCCAAAGTCGAGCGTTGGATAAACCAAGTGCCGTTGCGATAAACGGCTAAATCCGTTTTGCCGTCGCCGTCGTAATCAGCCGGGACGATTTGGTCGCCCGCTTGACCAAATGCCGCGCCGGTAAATCCATTAGTGCTTTGCAGTAAAAACCAAGTTCCGTTTGACGGGCGAAAGACCGAGACATCTGCGCGTCCGTCGCCGTCATAATCGAATTGCGGACGCGACGCGGGCGGCAAAATCTCGCTAATCGTCGGGAAATTTGCCGCGCTGCCGAGAAACGGCAGTCCGAAAATCTGCTCGATTGTGCGGAGCATACTGAAATGATTGTAGGTCGCGGTGATTGTCTTGTTATTGAGCCACGGAGCCGCCGCCGCCGTATAAATATGTCCGCCGCCGTTTGTACTGGTCGAGCCTTCGTCAAAAGAGACGACGAGAAGCGTATGTGCAAAATCGGGACTGTTCAGCACGAGCGGAAGAAATTGCTGGAGAAATGCATCGCCCTGCGCGGTCGTCCCGTCGTGCATATCGTTTATCATATTCGGCACGACAAACGCAAAATTCACCGTCGGGTCGAAATTAGCAAGCGGCTGGACGTTGGCACATTCTGCCGGATTTCCGGTAACGCTTTGAAAAGTCATCGCCGGATTGTGTTTGCGAACATACTGTCCGGCAACGCCCGGACCGTCAATGCCTCCGGCAAAAGTATCGTTATTAAAACAATTTCCGGGAAAGCCTTGCACATACACGCGCCACGATTTTCCGGCGGCGGTCATTTGCCTGGCGATATTGTCAACCGTGTTTGGAAAGGTATGATGACCGTCGTCGGTTACGCCCTGATTCGAGCCGGAAAACAAATCGAGATAGTTTGGCTGCGACGGATGAGTTACGCCAAAAAAATTAGTGAAATTTGCATAAGTCCTCGCAAAATTAATAAAGTTCGGCGCGGTTGCCGCAGTTATGGCGGTTGATTCTCTGTTCTCGAACCAAACGACGATAACGTGATTGACGACGGTTTGCGGCTGTGCCGGACTGTTTGCGGAATTATTTTCATCAACCGCCAGCCACGGCGACGAACCGTTGAACTTGGCATTAAGCTGTTGTCCGAAAATCGTTGCCGAAAACAAAGAAGCTGACAAAAAAATAAATCCGATTGATACAAACAAATTTGGTTTGAACATAAATTTCTCTCAAAATTCTTCTGAATTTTTATCGTGAGATAATGATAAAGAATTCTGACAAACAAGCAAATGCCCGTTCGCCGTTTCCAAAAATGAATATCGCCGGATTCGATGCGTCGCAAAACTTCAAGCATCGTAAAACCGGAGTGCGAAACCGTTTGGTCAAGCGTCAGCATTCCAGTTGCTGTCGTGCAGTTTGAGCAAAATCCGCTGACTATGCTTTTGAGATTTGCTCGTTTTTTTTCTTTTTCATAAACTTTTAAATATGAAAATTGCGCCGGTAACTTTAGAAGGCGAAGCGGTTCGACTCGCGCCTTTAAAATTAGAACATCTGTCGGATTTATTTGAAGCCGCGTCGGATGAATCGTTGTGGCTTTGGACGACGAATATCATTAAATCGAGAGAAGATATGCTGCGCTACGTCGAAACCGCGCTCGGCGAATCGGAGCGAAAAATCTCCTTGCCGTTCGTTACGATTGAAAAATCTTCCGGCTTAATTATCGGTTCGACGCGCTTCGGAAATATAGATGTCAAAAATCGCCGCGCGGAAATCGGCTGGACGTGGATCAATCCGAAATGGCAGCGAACGCGCATTAACACGGAAGCGAAATACTTAATGCTGCGCCACGCTTTTGAAACTTGGAACTGTGTGCGCGTTGAACTGAAAACCGACGTGCTGAATGAAAAATCCCGAAAGGCAATCGAGCGAATCGGCGCAAAACAAGAGGGAATTTTTCGCCGCCACGTTTTAACGGACGCGGGACGCTTTCGTGATACGGTTTATTTCAGTATTATTGATTCGGAATGGCAAAGCGTGAAAGCCAATCTCGAAAGCAAATTAGAAAATTTTTGATGAAGATGTTTTCGCCCGTTTGTTTTTATGGTTCTCCTGAAATCGAAATAATCTCGAAATTCGGTTTTTAGATTATAATCGGTTGATTATGGAAAAATTCAGTATAATTTGTCCGTGCTGCGAAGCGACTTTGACCGTTGACGCGGAAACCGGCGCATTGCTCGCGCACGATGAAAAGACGAAAAAACTCGGTTCGTTCGAGGATTTGAAAGGCGAACTCGATAAGCAGAAAGAAGTGCGCGAAAATATTTTCGCGCAGGAAATGTCTTCGCAAAAAGACCGCGAGCGAATTTTGGAAGAGAAGTTTCAGGAAGCCTTGAAACGCGCCGACACCGATTCGGACAAGCCGTTTCGGAATCCTTTGGACTTGGATTAGATGAGAGATGAAAAATGAGAGATGAAAAATAAAAGCGGCTAGCGAATTTCATCTCTCATCTCTCATTTCTCATTTCTCAGTTAAAAACGTGGAAAAAAATATCGCCTGTTATTGTCAAAACTGCCGCGCGGCAAATCCGGTCGGCGCAACTAATTGTCAGCAGTGCGGAACGCGCCTTTTGCTTGTCGTGTTTCCGCAGTCTTTAAAATACGACACGAATTACGTGCCGTCTTTTTACGAAGACCATCTGCTCGAAAGGGTTTCCTTGCTCGAACTGCGGCTCGCGCAAATTACCGAACAGCTTGCGATGGCTTACGAATTTATCAGCCGCGAAGCCAAATCGTTTCAACGCGACCACGCGCTTCTCGAAGCGTTTTTTGAAGCGATTCAAAAAATCAATCCCGAATTGTCCGAACTGCTCAGTCAAAATACGCTCGAAAATTTCAACGAAAAAAAGGAAATCCTTTCGATCAAACATAAACAGGAAAAAATCATCAACGAAATTCTCGACGCGCACGACGCGAAACAGGTCGAGCTTTTCGCGCATCTCGTCCGCGAAGGCATCAGGCTTATCGAAGCGAACGAAGAAAAGCAAGCCTTTTCCAATCTCGAACGCGCCGCTCTGCTTTCACCGAAAAACGTCGCGCTGCTCGGTTTTATCGGCGAGCATTTTTTCCGCACGGACAAATTCGGCGCGGCAAAACAGACGCTCGAACAAGCCTTCGCACTTGATTCACAGAACGCGAAAATTACGCTTTTGCTCGGCGCGATTTACGGCAACGAAGCGGAAACCGAACGGACGCGAAAACTTTTGAGCGTGCTGATCACCGACGCGCGTAAATCCTTTTGCGTCAATTATGTTTGGGGAATGCTCGCGGCGTTTGAAGCGAATTGGGCGGAGAGTTTGGCGGCGTTCAAACAGTCTTCGGAAAACTTTGAATCGCCCGAAATTCAATATTTGATCGGCGCGGTTTATTTTCATCTAGGCAAATATAAAATCGCGCTCAAACATTTGCAGCAAGCGGTTTCGCTCGACATTAAATACGCCGACGCATGGTTTATGCAAAGCGTGATTTACTATTTTACGGGCAAAGCGGAAAGCGCGGCGAACGCCCGCAATGCCGCGCTCGAATCGAGGGAAACGGGAGCGCAATGTCTGGAATTTTTAAAGGGAAAAAAATCGTCCGACATCGAAATCGCTTTGCCTTTTCAACATTTCAAAGGCGAAAAAAATCAACTGCTGACGGGCGGCTCGCCGCGTTTGACGAGATTTTTCCGCGAGCAAATCTACAAATCCATCGAATAAAAATCTTGTGAGCAAAGAAAAAATAATCGTCGCTTTAGATGTTACAACCGCCAAAGAAGCCCGACGAATAATCGAAGAACTACGCTCGGAAGTCGGCGCGTTCAAAATCGGCTTGCAACTTTTCACTTCCGAAGGCGCATCATTTGTGCGTGAGGCAGTTGAAAAAAACATCGAGATTTTTCTCGACGTGAAATTTCACGACATACCGAATACAGTGGCGAAAGCGTCAATCGAAGCCGCGCGGCTCGGCGTTTGGATGTTTAATATTCACGCGAGCGGCGGCGCGGAAATGATGCGGCGAGCGGTCGGCGAAGTCTCGGAAGTTTGCGCCAGAGAAAATTTGCGCCGACCGAAAATTATCGGCGTAACCGTTTTGACGAGTTTTGACCGAAACGCTCTGCGCGAAGTCGGAATCGAGGCGGAAATGGAAAAACAAGTTTTGAATTTAGCCGCGCTTTCGGCGCAATGCGGTTTGGACGGCGTGGTCGCTTCGCCGCTTGAAATCCGGGCGATTCGCGGCGGCATTGAGCGGAAGGATTTTACGATTATTACGCCCGGCATCAGAAGTCGAGAGTCAAGAGTCGAGAGTCGAGAGACAAAAAACGAACAGCAAATCGCTGAAACTTCCGACGACCAAAAGCGTGTAATGTCGGCGAAGGAAGCGATTGCGGCGGGCGCGGATTATCTAGTCATCGGTCGCCCGATTACGCAGGCAAATGATAAAATTTTAGCGGTCAGAAAAATCGTCGAGGAAATTTGAAACTCGAAAGGCGAAATAACAGAGGAGAATTATTCATTATCAATTACCGATTATTCATTATTTATCGAAAAATAAAGTCTCTTTTCGTATTGGCAATAAATAATTAATAGTGAATAATGAACAATTCTCGTTTGGCGGTTCAGCTTTTTCGAGTTTCCAAACAACTTCTAAAAAATTTAATGAGCCGAACGAATCTCGACAACACCAACCTCAAAAAAGTCTCTGCATTTATCCGAAACAATCTGCGGCATATTTGTATTTTGTTGTCGCTCGTTTTTTTTGCGGCGACAAGTTTTTATAATTTTCAATCGGTGTTCGCGCAAAATCAGGCGAAGATTCAGACGCTTTCGCCAACGCCTTTTCACATCGGCGAGCGTTTGACTTACAACGTCTCGTTCGAGAAATTTAACAACGCCGCTTACGCCGAAATTTACGTTGTCTCGCGCGGCAAACTCGGCGAAAAAGATGCGGTCGAACTTCACTCCAAAATTAAAACCAACGATTTGGTCAGCGCGTTTTACCCGATTGACGAAACGCGCACGACTTACGCCGCCGCCGATTCGGGACTGCCGCTTTACACGCGCAAAATTTCCAGCGTGGGCGTTACGCCAAAGGAAATTATCAATAATTACACGGTTAATCCGACCGTCTACAATGACTTGCTGACGATGATTTATCAAGCCCGAAACGCAGGCGGAGTCGGTAGTTTTTCCTTTCAGGAAGACGACAGAATTTACAACGCGATTTTTCAAAACGTCGGCACAAATCAAAAATTGAAAAACGCCGCCGGTGATTTCGACACGAGTGTTTCAACAGTGCAGAGCGATTTTTTGACCGAGCGGGGAATTACGAATCTGCGGATAAATTTCACTACGGACGAATCGCGGATTCCGGTTTTGATTCGGTTCAAAACTACGAAGGGAGATTTTCGCGCCGAGATTGCCAGCGTGCAAACGGTTGAACCGGAAACCAGCAGCGAGACGACTCCGCAGCCGATTCAAACGCCGCGTCCCGCACCGACTCCGAAACCCGTCGTTACGCCAACGCCTTATATTGACAATCAACCGCTTTCCGCCGAACTGCCTTTTGCGCTCGGCGAAACGCTTGATTATCAAATCTCGACCAATCAGCAAACAATCGGTATCGTTACATTGCAGGCGACGGAGCGAAAACAATTTTCCAGTCAAGACAGTTTGCTGCTCACGGCGACGGTTACGGGAACGCAGCCGAATCAGCAAATCTTTAAATTGAACGATTCGATTCAAGCGCAAGTCAATCCCGAATCGCTCGCGCCGCAGCAAATCGAATTCAAATTAAGCGACATTCTCGGCGCGTTCAACCAGCAAGTTACATTCGATCAGCGCACGGGAAAGGCTGTCAGCAGCAAGGGAAATCAGATGGAAATTCCGGTCGGCACACACAGCGTTTTATCGCTCGCCTACGCGATTCGCTCGTTTAATCTCAAGCCGAGCAAAGATTTGACGAATCCGGTCAATGACACGCGCGTCGCCGTTTTTTTAGATGATAAAGCCTACGTTTTTACGCTCCGACCGTCGTTTGCCGACATTATCAATCTGCGCGGCGAAAAAGTTTCCGCGCAGCTAGTTTCGGTCTCGACCGGCAATCCGGCAATTGACCGATACGGCTTGCGCGTGTGGCTGAGCAACGACAAAAAACGTCTGCCGCTGCGCCTGACCTTCGGCGATTATCAAGCCGATTTGATTGCCGAAAAACAAGTCTCACCGAAATGAATTTTTGGATTTACTGATGTTATACAGAAGCAGCTTTCAAGGGCTATGCCGCAAATACCGAATCTTTTGCTTCATATTAGCAATTTAGTTTTCAAGCAAATCTGAAAGTTTTAAATTAGTATTTATTGAAATTGAAATTTGATTTCAATTAGAATACAATTTTCCATGTCCGAAAAATTCGGGCGGAAAGAATCGAGGAATGAATTTAACGAATCTGCCAATCGGAGAAAAAGCGCGGGTCGTCGCCGTGAACGGCAAAAACGCCATCGCCAAACGCTTGATGGAAATGGGCGTTGTGCCGGGCGTTTTGGTGCGCGTCGTCAAATCCGCGCCATTTGGCGATCCTCTGGAAATTAGTGTGCGCGGTTATCATCTGGCGATGCGAAAAAACGAAGCGGAAATAATCGAAGTTCAAATTCTGGATTCCCAGATTACAAGTCCGAAGTCCGAAATTTAAGATGAATCCAAAAACTATAAATACCGCGAAAGGACAAAGGACGACGAGCATCGCAACGGCGGACAAATCCGAAATCCGAAATCCGAAATCCCGAATTGTCATTGCTCTGGCGGGCAATCCGAACGCCGGAAAAACGACGCTTTTCAACGCGCTCACCGGACTCCGGCAAAAGGTGGCAAATTATCCGGGCGTAACAGTCGAACGCAAGGAAGGCGTTTGGAAATCGAGCGGCAGCGCGGCGCGTTTGATTGATTTGCCCGGACTTTATTCGCTCGATGCGACTTCGATAGACGAGCAAATCGCCCGCGATGTTTTGACCGGCAGACTCTCTGATTTGCCGAAGCCGAACGTCATCGTCGCCGTCGTTGACGCGACAAATTTGGAGCGCAATCTGTATCTCGTAACACAGCTGCTCGAATATAAAATTCCGGTCGTCGTCGCTCTGACGATGGTTGATGCCGCCGAAAAACAAAGTCTCGAAATTGACGTGAAAAAGCTCGCCGCGCTTCTCGAAATTCCCGTCGTCGAAGTAAAGGCGACGCAGAAAATCGGCATCGAAACGCTCGCCGAAATCGTGTTCGAGACGGCGCGAAATGTAAATCCGAAACCGCATTTTTTCGCCGAAAACAATGCGGCTGACGAATTGGATTTTATCCATCTCAGTTTGCAGGACGACCAAGCCGTCAACAGCAAAATCTTCGCCCGCTACAATTTTATCTCGGACGTTTATCAAGAATCGGTCAAGCCGAAGCAGACCGACGAGCGCAGTTTGTCGGAGAAGATTGACCGCGTTTTGACGCATAAATTTTTCGGGCTGATAATTTTGATTGCCATTTTGCTGCTCGTTTTTCAGACGATTTTTTCGTGGGCGAATCTGCCGATGGATTTGTTGAGCGAAGGTTTCGGCGCGTTGGGCGATTGGGTTCGCACGCAAATGCCCGAAGGCATTTTGACTGATTTGCTGGTTGACGGCGTGATTGCCGGAGTCGGCGGCATACTGGTTTTTTTGCCGCAGATTCTGCTGTTATTTCTGTTCCTTTCGATTCTCGAAGACACGGGTTATATGGCGCGGGCGGCGTTTTTGCTTGACAAATTGATGAGCCGTTTCGGTCTGCACGGCAAGGCGTTCGTTCCTTTATTGTCGAGCTTCGCCTGCGCGATTCCGGGCATTATGGCGACGCGCACGATTGAAAGCCCGAAGGACAGATTGGCGACAATTTTGATTGCGCCGTTTATGTCTTGTTCGGCGCGTCTGCCGGTTTATACTTTGATTATTGCGACGTTTTTCGCCGGACAAAAAGTTTTTGGATTTATCTCACTCGGCGCGGTTTTGATTTTGGCGATGTATGCGCTCGGCGTATTTATCGCAATTATCGTCGCGTGGATTTTGAAACGGACGCTTTTAAAATCGCCGCCGCCGCCTTTCGTGATGGAATTGCCGCCGTATCGTCTGCCGAATTTTCGCACCGTTTTTCAAAATATGCTGACGCGAGCCGGGCTTTTCGTCAAACGCGCCGGAACGGTGATTTTAACGCTCTCGATTTTGCTCTGGGCGTTGATGAATTTCCCTCGCCACTCGCAAGAGCAAATTTCGGAAATTCAAACGCAAATCGAGCAAACCTGCAACTGTTCGCCGGAAGAAGCGCAAGCCAAAGCCGAGACGCAGGCGAAAAACGAGATTTTGCAAAACAGCATCGCGGGCAGATTCGGACACGCGATTGAACCGTTTATCCGACCGCTCGGTTACGATTGGCGCATCGGCATCGGCTTGATTTCGGCGTTCGCCGCCCGCGAAGTTTTCGTCTCGACGATGAGCATTTTATACAGCGTCGGCAAAGACGCGGACGCTAATTCCGAATCGCTTCTGGACGCGATGCGAAACGCGAAGAACGATAAAGGCGAAAAAATTTGGAGTCCGCTTTTGGGTTTGTCAACGATGGTTTTCTTTCTGCTGGCGATGCAGTGTCTTTCAACCGTCGCTGTCGTGCGCCGCGAAACCAATTCGTGGGGTTGGGCGATTTTCATGACTTCCTATATGTGCGGCTTGGCATACGTCGCGGCGTTCATCGTTTATCAAGGCGGGAAACTTTTAGGATTCGGATGAAGCTAAATGCGAATTACGAATTTCAAATTACGAATTGGAAATCTTTTTCGGCATTCGTAATTTGAAATTTGAAAGCGCGTAATTGAAAAAATTATGGATGTTCAAATTATCATCGTTGCCGTCATCGTTCTCGCCGCGTGTCTCTACGTCGGACAGATGATTTGGCGCAAGACGAAATCCTTTTCGTCAAAATCGTCCTGCGGCTCGGATTGCGGCTGCGAAGGGAAACAGAAAAATAAAATTGCCAATGTTTAAGTTGTTGAATGCGGCGGCATCACGTTTGATGCTTCTTCAACACGCTGTTTTTCGATTATTTATTTTCGCGTCTTGTCAAAGCACAATGAAGTCTCGCCGTTATTCTGCCGCAATAAGAAGATAATCCTTCTCCGTATCAGCGTTAGCATTTTCGCTGATACGGATTTTATAAAAATACTCGCGCTAATTACTGATTAAGCGCGGCTTTCTGTTTTTGCGCGTATGCCTTCGCGCCTTCGATGGCGAGTTGTTTGGCTTCGGGTAAAAGCTGGATGGCTTTTTGCAGTTGGGTGTC
>JBPCMK010000016.1:0-27314 GCA_051002375.1 Pyrinomonadaceae bacterium
CTTTTCCCAGTTTTTTTCCCTCATTTCGCGTGAATTTTTCGCTTTTTTTTCTTTTCGCCCCTTTTCGCCTATTTCGCGGGCAATGTTTTTAACTTTATGAATCAGGAAATTTCCATCCGTTTAGCGCAGAAAGAAGACGCGCCCGCTTTGGTCGAATTCAATCAGGCAATGGCGCTCGAAACCGAAGGCAAACGGCTTGAAACAAACATTTTACAAAGCGGTGTCGAAGCAGTTTTTCACGACGAAAAGAAAGGTTTTTACATTGTCGCCGAATCGGAGAATAAAATCATCGGCGGTTTGATGATAACTTTCGAATGGAGTGATTGGCGCAACGCTTGGTTTTGGTGGATTCAGAGCGTTTATATTTTACCGGATTTCAGAGGACAAGGAATTTACCGTCGGCTTAATGAATTTGTGTTGGAAAAAGCTAATGAGCGCGGCGACGTTTGCGGCTTTCGATTGTATGTCGAAAAGGAAAATACGCGAGCGCGAAAAGTTTATGAAAAACTCGGAATGAATGAATCGCATTATTTGATGTTTGAGGAAGATGTAAAAAATAAAAAGCCGAATTCCTGATTTCAGAAACTCGGCTTTTTGTTTGAAAAACAAAAATCAAAAGCGATATTTTTGATATGAGATAAGAAGAATTAAAAGTTCACCCTAAGAATAATGAATGCGCTCCGAATTTCTGCCTTTCAAATTTTTATTTCAAATAACCGTTCGTCTAAAAAATTGACGAACCTGTTGAAATTATTCTCTTCGTGGAAGAAAGTTCGGATAATTTTAGAAACCGATGAAAACCGTTTTCTTAAAAAATCGAACTTGTTTTTTCTGATGCCCATCAGACAACATTTGTTGCCTGCCTACCCTTGCTCGTTAGCCTCCCCGAATCAAATTTTCAAATTTTGCCCACCTGTGAATTTTCGTTTGATTACCTTCATCCAGTGTTCTCGCCAAATAGTCAGCAACGATTGTGCCAAAGTTCGCAACCGAAAAAACCGAATTATAACAAATAAAAATCGGAGTTTCATCGAAAAACAGCTAGTGATATATCAATACCGGCGTGTCTCTTTTGCATACAAAATGTTTTTGGCGAACACGAATTCTGTCTGATTTTTATTCACTGTCGAAATAAAAATCGGTCTGTGGTTTAATAATTTTCGATGAGCGAAATTACCGAACGCGAATTTGCGCGAATTTGCGAAGGAATCTACGAAGACCGCGAAACTATCTGCCGGCACAATCCGATTGGCACGCGCGAAGCGACACTTTTGTGGATGCTTTTAAGCTGTCTCGTCAGTTATTTGAGTTTATCCGAAATCGAAACGCCGTGCTTTAACGGAACGCCGACGGCGGAAACTTACAGGAACGCGATCCGGTTTATTTTGAACAGCAAAAAAGCCGAAGACTTTGACGCGGAAGCGTATCTTGATAAATTGTTTGTAGAATGATTATCGAAACTTTTATCACCACGCCTTTTCAGCAAAACACGCGCGTTCTGGCTTGTGCGGAAACGCGCCGCGCCGTCTGCGTTGACCCGGGCGATTCGGCGGAGACAATCGCCGAATTTATCAACGCGAAAAATCTCGCGCTTCAGGCGATAGCTTTGACGCACGCGCATCTCGACCACATCGGCGGCGTTTCCGATTTACATAAAATCTTTCCGAAGGCGGAAATAATTTTGCATAAAGACGATGAAGATTTGTATTACGGCTTGCCCGAACAGCCGCTTTTTTTCGGCGTTCAGCCGCATCAATTAAAAGCGTTGGGTTTTGATTACGAAGTTCCGCCGCCTTTGACGCGGCATTGGCAAGACGGCGAAATTTACGCGGTCGGAAATTTGAATTTCGCAATTCTGCACGCGCCCGGACACACGCGCGGGCATATCGTTTTAGCCGAGAAAAACGAACGAAAAGTTTTCAGTGGCGATTGTCTGTTTGCCGGTTCAATCGGCAGAACCGATCTGCCCGGCGGCGATTTCGGGCAGTTGATAAATTCAATAAACGAGAAAATTCTCCCGCTCGGCGACGACGTGGAAATTTATTCGGGACACGGCGCGAATACGACTATTAAACGCGAGCGGACGACGAATCCATTTTTGACGGGAGTTTATGAAATCAGTCGGAGCGCGGACGGCTCGTCCGCCAACGAAGCGAAAGCGACGTTGTGAACATTACATTACGCAACTCAACGGCAATGCTTTTTCTCGCGCTTACGCGCTCGATGCGGACGAGCCGTCCGCGCTCCGGCGGCGACCGATTTTTAATGAAGATAAATTCCCTAATCGAATTTTTTCAAACCGAGCAGTTGCAGCGTCGCCAGCCACACAAAACGCGGATTGAGAATCAAATATCTGCGCCACAGACGACGCGGCTCTTGCGTCAGACGAAACAGCCATTCGAGTCCGAGTTTTCCCAACCATTCGGGCGATTCTTTGACGTTGCCCGCGAAAAAATCGAACGACGCGCCGACACCGAGCATCACGGATTTGATTTTATCTTTGTGCGCCCACATCCAATTTTCCTGTTTCGGACAGCCCAAACCCATAAATAAAATGTCCGGCTTTTTCGTGTTGATTTCAGAAGTTATTTTCAAATCTTCCGCGTCGGTCGAAGGTCGAAACGGCGGCGAGAAAGCATAAACGATTTTCAGTTTCGGGAAATCCGTTTTAGCTCGCTCGACGATTGCGTCAATCACTGTCTGCTTGCCGCCGTAAAACCCGACGGACAGATTATTCTTTTCGGCATAGGCGCAAAGCTGAATCATCAAATCGTTCGCCCGCACGCGATTCGCGTCCGAAAAGCCTTGCAGTTTTTGCATCCAGACGAGCGGCATTCCGTCGGTAATTACTAAATCCGCCGCGTTCACTTTTTCGGCGTATTCGGGATTATCGCGCGATTCCATCGCCATATGGACGGTCGAAAAACAGACGTAGCCGCCGTCGCCGCGTTCGACGAGTTCGGCGATTTGTCGAATCGTCGAATCGCGGCGGCAAACGCTCGTCTGCAATCCGACGACGTTGACGCGCTTGTTTTCTAATTCTTTATTCATTCTCAAATGCGCGTGAAATCAATTCGAGCGAGCGGTTGTAGCGATAGCTTATTTGAAAATGTCCGTCGTCAAATTCTTCGTGAACGAACGGCACGTCGAAATTTTTCAGTTTTTCGCACAAAATTCTCGCGCCCAAATCCAAAGCAAACTCGTCGCGCGTTCCAGCGTCAATAAAAAGCAGCTTCAAACTTTTGAGGTTTTCCGCAAACTTTTCCGCCAGCCGCACCGGGTCGTGCGCGAGCCAACGCGCCCAAACGTCGGCGCGAATTTCGCCGGTTTGCGTATCGAACGGCAAATCGAAATCCGCGCCGTCCGGCGAATAACACGCGCTCATTCCGATGATATTCAAAGCCGGAAAATCATCTTTGCCTTTCTTTTCTTCGCGCCAAAATTTTTCTACAAACGCTTTCGCGTCGCCTTTGATTACGCGAAACGCCTTCGGAAAATCGGACAAATAACAAAACTCGAAATATGCGTCGCCGCTCGTCGAACAAACGAGTCCGAATTGGTCGGCGTGCCGCATTCCCAAAATCAACGCGCCGTAACCGCCCGAAGATTTTCCCATCACGGCGCGGGAATTTTTATTGTTCAGCGTTCTGAAATTTTCGTCAACGAACGGCACGATTTCCTGTGTCAAATAATCTTCGTAATCGCCCGTCGCCGTCGAATTGATATATTGCGAACCGCCGTAACGGGTGAAACAATCGGGCATCACGACGATCATCGGTTTGATTGTTTTCGCTGCAATCAGTCTGTCCATTCGCTCCGCCAGATTCGGCGTAAAAGCGTTGTCGTTGAGAAGCATTTTTCCGCGCCCCGTAAATCCGGTCAGACAATAAACGGTCGGAAAACGCCGCTCTTTTTCTGCGTCATAATTCGGCGGCAAATAAACATATAAATCTCTTTCGTGCGCGTCGCCGGGCGGATTGTTTTTCAAAATTTGGCTTTCGTGCCGTAAAATTCGGACAGTTCCTTGCATTTGTTTTTCCAGAGTCATAATGTTTAATTTTTAACGCAAAGGCGCAAAGGCGCAAGGCGGCAATCAAAGAAATGTTGTTTAAAAAACTTCGCGCCTTCGCGTCTTTACGCATTTGCGTTAAAATCAATTTATGGCAAGCGATGTAATTGCAGTAAATCCGAACGCGCTTCAGATAACAATCGAATTTCTGACGGCGATGATTACGCCCGCGCTTTTGATTTCGGCGACCGGTTCGCTCGTGCTTTCGACTTCGACGCGGCTTGGGCGCGTCGTTGACCGCGTGCGCGATTTGGAACAGAGACTTTCGGAATTGATTACGACCGAAGACAAATCGAGCATTCCGCTCTACGAGAAACGGCTGGAAACGGTCGTCAATTTATTGGACAAAGTAACGAGCCGCTCGCGGATTTTGCAGCGGGCGAACGGCGCGTTTTATTACGGTTTGTGTCTGTTCGTTTTGACGAGCGTTTCAATCGGCGTGGTCGGAATTATCGGCGTTTATCGCTTGATTCCGATTCCAATCGGCATCGTCGGAATTTTATTTATTTTTTACGGCAGTATCTTGATGCTGCGCGAAACCAGAATGGCGACGGCGGCGATCAACGCCGAAATGGATTTTACATGGGAACTCGCGCGGACGGTCGCGCCCGAAGAAATCATCAGCAAATACACTTATAATGCACACGGAAAACGCAGATTTAGAGCCAAAATTCACGAAACTTTTAGCGGCGGGCGAACTGGAAAAGAGAGTTGAGCAATTGGAAAGATTGCTTGAATCGTGCGTCGTCTGTCCGAAAGATTGCGGCAACAATCGCCTGAACGATGAAATCGCCGCGTGTTATTCCGGTCGTTTGCCGATTGTGTCGAGCTACACGGCGCACTTCGGCGAAGAGCCGTGTTTGTCGGGGACGCGCGGCGCGGGCAACATCTTTTTCGGCAACTGCAATCTGCGCTGCGTCTATTGTCAAAATTACCAAATCTCGCAGACTTGGAAAACGCAAAAACGCAGCGAAGTTTCGCACGAACGACTCGCCGAAATGATGCTCGAACTGCAAGCGCGAGGCTGTCACAACATCGGCTTCGTTTCGCCGACGCATTTCGCGCCGCAGCTTGTAAGAGCGATTTTAATCGCCGCCGAAAAAGGTTTGCGTCTGCCGATTGTTTATAACACGAATGCTTACGATTCGGTCGAGGTTTTGAAATTGCTCGACGGCATCGTTGACGTTTATCTGCCCGATTTGAAATACGCCGAAAACGATGCGGGTTTTCAATACTCGAAAGTGCGCGGCTACAAAGATTACGCCCGCGCCGCGATAAAGGAAATGTATCGGCAAACGGGCGATGAACTCGTTTTTGACGAAAACAATTTGCTGCGTCGAGGCTTGCTGATTCGACTTTTAGTTTTGCCGAACGACATCGCCGGAATCGAAGAAAATCTGCGCTGGATTCGCAACGAATTATCGCCGCACGCAGCGATTTCTCTGATGGCGCAATACTACGCGACAAACAAAGCCGCGACCGACGAAAGATACATTTTGCTTTCGCGCCGAATCTCCGAACGCGAATGGTTTGAAGCCATATCTTTGCTCGAAGATTTGGAAATGGAAGAAGGCTTTATGCAGGAATACGAATCGGCTTCGCATTATTACCGCCCCGATTTTACCGACGCGGAAAAGCCTTTTAAGGATATTCGGGATTTTCAAGTATGAGCGAACAAGAGTTAATCGAATACATCGAACAAAATCTCGAAAACAGCCCGATGATTGATACGGAAACGGGAATTTCGGCGGTTAAAAAACTGTCTGAAATTGCGGAAAGAGAAAATGTCGAATGGGCGTTAGCGGGCGGAATTGCGATGCACCTTTACGGCAGTCCGCGTTTGACGAAAGATGTTGACGTTATTTCGATGAAGAGATTATCGCTCGAATCAATCCGACCGATTGGGTTCGGCGGCGAATCTTATGAGGTTGTCGTCGGGAAGAAAAAAATTCATGTTGATTGGATTGTCCGCGAAGATAATTACCGGCAGTATTATGTGCAGGCTTTGAAGGACGCGACGACTTTGAAAAACGGTCTGCGCGTGATTACGGCTGAATGGCTGGCGATTTTGAAATACATCGCCGGACGCGATAAGGATTTGGACGACATCGTTTATTTGCTGCGAAAAAACGGTTATGTAAAACGCGGTGTCATCAAACAAAACATCGTCAAAACCAAGAGCGAAGACGTTTGGTTTGCGATGCTTCCCAACTGGCAAAGGCTTTTCGATTTAGCCGACACGAAAATTCAAGGACGCGATAAATATTATCGAGACCCGATGCGTTAGATAAAATTTACAAAAGGTGAAGAAATGAAAATTGGAGAAAACGCGCCTGATTTTACGCTGCAAGATGGCGACGGGCGCGATTGGAAATTGTCCGGGCAAAAAGGAAAAACGGTTGTTCTGCTTTTTTATCCCGGCGACGACACGCCGGTTTGCACGAAACAGCTTTGTTCCGTCAGAGATAATTGGTCGCAGTATCAGGCAACAGGCGCGGAAGTCGTCGGCATCTCGACCGATTCGGCAAAATCGCATCGAGGCTTTTCCGATAAATACAATCTAACGCTGCCGCTTTTGTCCGATGAAGCGGGCGAAGTCGTCAAACTCTATGACGTGAAATCTTGGCTGCCGAATCGCTCGGCGCGGGCGGTCGTCGTGATTGATAAAACCGGAATTATTCGGCATTATCAAGTTCAGTCGTTAAGTATTTTCCGTCCGCAAGACGATGAAGTTTTGGTGGCAATCGAAAAGGCGAACGCTGCCAGCCGCAGTTGATTGTTCGGCTCACAAAACTCTGGAAAGTTTTTTCGGTTTGTGTTATTGATATACAACGACTCGTTTTAATTTTGCAAAGTATTGCTATGCTTGCAAGCAAAAAAGTATTTGGTTTGTGCGACCGGAATGGAGGTTTGTTATGAAATTTTTATATCTCGGCTTGGCGTTGTTTTTATCGGCTGTCGGAGTTACGGGTCAGACATTGACTAATCCTTCCGATGCTGCCGGGGTGGAGGTAATTCAAAAGCGTTGGCGTGTGGAGTTTCGCAATCCGGCTCTTGACGAAGACCCGTTTCGTGGGGTTAACGAGCATAATCAGCAGGAAAGCGACCGCAAGGAAAATTTGCGGTCAAACGCGATTCTCAGCAGTCAAGGAAAGCCGCAGCAGATTCAGAGAGATTTGCCGAGTTCGCCGCGGGCTGTGCAGTCCGACGCTTGGACATCTTACGTTTATGAAGTCAAACTTAAAAATAGCGGGGGAAAAGAGATTCGTTCGGTTACGTGGGAATACGTTTTTTTTGAAGCGGGAACGCAGAAGGAAGTCGGGCGGCGGCAGTTCGAGACTAAAGTGAGTATTGATCCCGGAAAAACGAAAACGCTAATCGCGCATTCGAGTTCGCCGCCGACCGAAACCGTCAATGTAGCGAAAGCCGATAAAAAAATGCGCGACCAATACGCCGAACAGATAGCCGTTCAAAGCATCGAATATGCGGACGGCTCGGTTTGGAAAAGCGCGGCAAAATAAATTGTAACTCGGACGAATAAAATATTTTTAAGGAGTTTTCCAAATGGCTTTATTCTCAAGCGATAAATTTAAATGCGCCCGCTGCGGGCAGAAAAACGAACCGCTCGGTTACGCTCCCGTTCCGACCGAACTCGGACAAAAAATCGGCGCGGAAATGTGTAAAAACTGCTGGCAGGAATGGCTGCAAAAACAAAAACAGCTTATCAATCATTTCGGCATAGATATTTCAAATCCCGATTCGCACGAATTTCTTTTCGACCAGATGAAGATTTTCTTTTATAATGAAGGAGTTGAACTTACGCAAATTGACACTTCAAAAGAAGGAACGGTTAATTGGTGAGAAGGCGAAAAAAAATTTAATTTTTCAGGTTGAGCGGCGCGGAAATCGTCGCTCGTTTTATTTGCGGAATACAATCAATCTGAAACCGCATCTTAAATATAGACGAAATCAACAGATGAGGAAATATGATGCGACAAGTTTTAAATGTTTTGGTGATTTTATTTGCCGCCGCGATTTTTAGCGGCAGCACTTTCGGTCAAATGAATTATTTTGAAAAGCAAGGAAAAGTTCGCGCACCGGAACTCGTCGGCGGACGAGGCTGGCTCAATACCGACAAGCCGCTTTCGATTGCCGGTTTGAAAGGCAAAGTCGTCTTATTGGATTTCTGGACTTACGGCTGCATCAACTGCATTCACATCATTCCCGAAATAAAAAAACTCGAAACGAAATACTCTAAAAACTTGGTCGTCATCGGCGTTCATTCCGCGAAATTCGATAATGAAAAAAATACGGAAAACATTCGGAAAATCATTTTGCGCTACGGCATCGAACATCCGATTGTCAACGACGCGGATTTTAAGATTTGGGACGCATACGCGATACGAGCCTGGCCTGGGTTGGTCGTGATTGACCCGGATGGTTATGTGATAAAAACCATTTTCGGCGAAGGGCAATTTGATGAAATTGATAAAACCATCAGCGACACGATTTCCGAATTTCGCAAAAAAGGCGAGTTGAACGAACAGCCTTTAAAGTTCGCGCTCGAACGCGCCAAGGTCGGCGATTTGCCGCTCGCGTTTCCGGGCAAAGTTCTCGCGGACGAAAAATCAAACCGGCTTTTCATTTCCGATTCAAATCACAATCGCATCGTCATAACCGATTTGGCGGGAAAACTTCTTAATGTAATCGGTAATGGCGCGGCGGGAAAAGCCGACGGCGATTTTGAAACGGCGAGTTTCAATCGTCCGCAAGGTCTCGCGCTCGACGGCGATTTTTTATATGTCGCCGACACGGAAAATCATTTGATCCGGCGCGTTGTTTTGAAAGCGAAAAAAGTCGAAACGATTGGCGGAACGGGCAAGCTCGAAGATTTTGACGGCACGGGCGGCGACGCTCTGAAAACCGCGATAAATTCGCCCTGGGATTTGCAGGTTGTCGGCAGAAATCTTTACATCGCAATGGCTGGCTCGCATCAGATTTGGCGAATGGATTTGGACAAAAATACACTTGCGCCTTACGCCGGAACGCGGGCGGAAGCGCGGTATGACGGCGCAATCGGCGAAGCGGCTTTCGCGCAGCCTTCGGGCATCGTTTCGGACGGAAAAAACCTTTTCGTCGCTGATGCTGAATCGAATGTTATCCGCCGGATTGATATGCAAAAGGAAACGGTCGAAACGCTGGTCGGCGGCGATTTGTTCGATTTCGGCGACCGCGACGGCGCGGGCGACGACGTGCGTTTGCAGCATCCTTTGGGCATCACGCTCGACGGCGATAAAATTCTGATTGCCGACACATACAATCACAAAATTAAAATTCTCGATCCCGAAAAACGCACGGTCGAGACGTTTCTCGGCACGGGCGAGGCGGGGCAAGCCGACGGCGCGAACGCGATGTTTTACGAGCCTGCCGGACTGTCAATCGCGGGCGGAAAACTTTTCGTCGCCGATACGAACAATCAAGCGATTCGCGTCGTTGATTTGAAAACGAAAACGGTTTCGACTTTGAAAATCGAAGGCTTAACGCCGCCCGCGCCGCAGAGCGAAACGGAAAGCTCCGCGCCGAACTCCGAAGCGATAAAACTCGAAACGAAAAACGTGGCGGCGAACACGCAAAATTCGCTAATCTTTAATATCAATTTGCCGGAAGGCTTTCATTTGAATCAGAACGCGCCGCAGAAATATGAAATTTCGATTGAAGGCGGACAAGCCATTAAAATCGCCAACCCGACGCAAAAATTTAAAACGCTGCCCGTCGTCGTGCCTTTTCAAACCGTTCAAAAAGGCGCGGTCAATTTGAAAGCGAAATTGACGATTTATTATTGCCGCGAAGACAACACGGGCGTTTGCAAAATAAAAACGCTTGTCTGGAATGTACCACTCAATATTGTTGCCGATAAAAAGGCGGTGAACAAAGTTGAAATCTCGGCAAGTGTTCTTTGAATAAATGAGAAATCTTTAAATATTAATGAGAAATTATATGCTCTCATTTATTTAAAGATTTCTCATTTATTCAAAGTCTCCAAAATATCGGAACTAAAAGTATCGCCGCGATAAAAACGACGATGGTTAAAATCGTGCCGACTTTGACGAAATCCATAAAGCGGTAGCGACCGGGCGTATAGACCAAAACGCAAGCCGGTTCGAGCGGCGTGATAAAGGAAAACGACGCGGCGTAAGTTATCGCCACGGCGAATGTGCGCGGATTCAGACCGAGCGCGACGGCGGTTTTTACCGCGACCGGCAACACGACGAGCGCGGCGGCTTGGTTTGACATCGGCTGCGTCAAGGCGACCGTCAAAACGAAAAATCCGGCAAGCACCGCAATCGAACCGTAGGCTTGAAAGTAATCAACGATTAAACCGGCAAGATATTTGTCCGCGCCGGTTTTTTCCATCGCCACGCCGAAACTCATCATACAAGCGATTAAAACCAGCAGACGAAAATCAATCAGCGAGTAAAGTTCCGAATAACGAACGGTGTTCGTTGCAAGCAGCAGCAGAACGCCGAGCAGAACGGCGATGGCGAGCGGAACTTCGTAACCCGTAACTAATTTGGACAGCGAAAGCGCGAGAAAAAGTCCGAAAGCGGCAATCGCCCAACGCCGTTTCGCCGTCCGCATACTGTCCGCCGAAACATCTTCGAGCAGAAGCATCTCGCCTTCGACGACGAACGGTTTGATCAGACGGCGGTTGCCTTGAACGAGCAGAACGTCGCCGAAACGCAGGCGAACGCTGCTGATTTTTTCGAGAAACGTCGCGCCGTGCCGGTTAATCGCCAAAACGGTCAAGTTATAATTCTGCCGAAAATTGACGGTTTTCAGCGTTTGACCGAGCAGTTTTGAATTACGCAGCACCATCACTTCGAGCAGTTCGAGGTCTTCGGTTTCCAAATCCCGGTCGTTGAGTTTAAAGTCGGGTTTGATTTCCAAACCGACTTCGGATTTGACATTCAAGATGTTGGCGATTCTGCCCTGCACAATCAGCAAATCGCCCAACTCGATGCGCTGATTCGGGCTGGGCGCGATGCGTTCTTCCTTGCCGCGAATAATGCCGATGACGTTTAAGTCGAGTTCGAGATTGATATTCGCTTCGCCCAGAGTTTTGCCGATCAGATGCGAGCCGGGCGAAACGAAAACTTCCGAGATGTATTCGCGGATGTGATATTGTTCGGTCAGAGATTCTTCGCCGCCGCGATTCGGAAGCAGACGAATGCCGATAATCAGCATATAAAGCAATCCGGCAGCGACCGTTACCACGCCGACCGGCGTTAGCTCGAACATCGAATACGGCTCCATTCCGTAACGCTGAATCGCGCTGCTCACGGCGAGATTGGTTGAAGTTCCGATGAGCGTGCAGCTTCCGCCTAAGATTGCGCCGAAGGCGAGCGGCATCAGCAGTTTCGACGGCGAAATTTTAGCGCGTTCCGCCAAACCCAAAACGACCGGAACGAACATCGCGGTCGTCGTCGTGTTTTTCAAAACCGAAGCGGAAATCGCCGCGACTATCATTATTAAAGCCGTCAGCAAAAATTCGTTGTTGCCCGCGATGCGGTAAAGTCTGCGCCCGATTAAGTCCACGATGCCGGTTTTCACCAATCCGCCCGTCAAAACGAACAGCCCGCCGATGATGATAATTACGTTATCGCCGAAACCGGAAAGACCTTCTTCGACGGTTAAAACTCTAGTCATCACCAAGCCGATAACGAGCAGAATACCAACGATGTCAACGGGGATTTTTTCCGTCCCGAATAAAACGACGGCGGCGAGCAGCAAAATTAAAGTGATTGCGATAGGCGACATTGTGCTGAATGATACCGAAAATTTTTACTTTTGAAAAGAGAATTTTTACTTTTCGTGAGCGGTTAAAATTCGGACGGGAAAATTTGCTTGTGGATATGCTTTGCGTTAAATTGGTTTTTAGATATGAATCAAGAAAATTGTTTATTTTGCAAAATCATTGCGGGCGAAGTGCCGTCCGAATTTGTCTATGAAGACGACATCTGCGTAGCGTTCAAGGATGTCAGTCCGCAAGCACCGACGCATTTATTGATAGTTCCGCGCGAGCATATCGAATCGCTCGACAAAGCCAAAAACAAACATCAGGAGACGCTCGGCTATCTGCTTTTGATTGCGGCGGAAATCGCCCGCGAACAAGGTTTCGCCGAAAGCGGTTATCGCGCGGTAATCAACACGAACGCCGACGGCGGGCAGAGCGTTTTTCATCTGCACATACATTTGCTCGGCGGTCGTCAGTTCGCTTTTCCGCCCGGATAGTTCGATTTGGGATTTGGGATTGCGGATTGCGGATTGGCTGGCGACAAAGCGGCAAATGTTTGATTGAATCGGCTTTTTATTTGACGGGACAGCGCGGACGAAAAATTTTATGAAGAAGGTTTTTATATTTTTATTTTTTACGACGCTCGCATTTTTTCAATTAAACTGCACGAAAACCGCGACGGACAATGCCGTTCAAACGAATGACAATCCGGCGGCGCAAACTAATCAAGCAAACGCTAACGTAAAAAATCAAGCCACGCCGCTGCCGATTTTCACGAATGCCGACGATGCTTTGGCGGAAGGGAAAAAATTGCTCGACGCGTTGGAAACGGAAAAGGCGATTGACGCGCTCGAGCAAGCCGTCAAACTCGACCCCGATTTAGCCGAAGCGTATTTTAATCTCGGCATCGCTTACGCGCTCGTCGAAAAAGACGAAGCGGAAATCGCCAAGGAAGAAATCGAACCGACTCCGACTCCGAAACCGTCGCGCAAAGGAAAAAAGGAATCAAACAAATTGGTTGTTGATTTATCGAAAAATTCGGCGAAAGCGTTTGACAACGCCGTCAAAGCGTATAAAAAAATTCTGGCGAAAAACCCGAAGGACGACGTGGCGCAGTTTAATCTCGGACGCGCCCTAAATAAACTCAACGAAGACGAAGACGCGGAAAAGGCTCTGCGCGAAGCCGTCAAACTCAAACCCGACGACGCGGAATATCAAACCGAATACGGCGCGATTTTGATGAAACTCGCGCACTACGACCAAGCCGTCGCCGCGCTGAAAAAAGCCGACAATCTCGACTCGGACAATGTGCAAATTCAGGATATGCTCGAAAAAGCCGAAGCCGGGCAAAAGCGCGTCGGTTTCAGCAGCACGCCCAAACCGACACCGGTTACTCGAACAAAACCGCGAGACGACACGAATGAAAACGCCAACGTCGCCAATAAGACCAACGCAAAGCCGAAAGTCGCGCCAACGGTGGAAAAGAAAAATGCTAACCGTTAATCGTGAAGTAACGCCAGCATCTTGCCCGCACGACAGCCGTCTGGAAGACGGCATTACTTGAATAATTTATTTTTAACTTATCGGCTTGATTTCCCTGCCTCTTAAAAACACACGCTAAAATTTATCTGTGTCAGCTTGACATCAACGCGAAAAATCAAGAGTCTAAATTTTGCGGCTCTTGATTGATTGCCGATTCGCTTTATGAAAATGGAAATCGAAAGTTCGCCGACGTTTCCGCTCGAACGCAAAATAAAAATGCACGAAGCGCGTGAGGCGATTATTGACCGGCTCGCCCGCGATTTGCCGACGAATATTGATTTGGAAAGATTTTTGAACGTCGTCGTCTCCGAAATCGGGCGAATGATGCAGGCTGACCGCTGCGACCTTTTGCAACTTACACCGGACAGCGAGCTTCGCATCAGCCACGAATGGCGTGCGTCGAAAAAAATTCCTTCAAGCCAAGGCACGGCGATTCCTATTGACGCGGAAAAACTCGCCGAGCGTTTTGATATTACAAAACCGATTCGCATCAACGACACTTCAAAAACAAAGGACGCGACCGTCAAATTTTTTACTAAAGCGTTGGAAACTCGTTCGCTCTTGATTGTGCCGATTATTTTGAGCGGGAAAGTTTTAGGGCTTTTGGGACTTCACGATACGAAATCGCCGCGCCAATGGCTCGACGAAGAAGTCGAATTTTTAGAATCAATCGCCCGCCAACTCGGCATCGGTTATCAATACACGAGTCTTTATGTCGCGCAGGAACACGAATCGAAACGCACGAACGCGCTTTTGGAAATCGCCAATATTTTAAATTCGCATTCGGATTTTAATGATGTTTCGTCGAAGGTTTTGGAACGCGCCGTCGAGCTTGTCGGCGCGGATTACGGTGCGCTCGGCGTGCTTGACCAAACGGGAAAACGTATCTCGCTCGTCGCCTTCAAATCCGCGCCGGAGGTCGAACCGAATCGTGTTTTGCAGATGATTCAGCAACACAACCAATCGCTCGACATCGAACCATTTCCCGCGCTCGGCGATATTTTGAAGGAAGGAAAAACTTTGCGCCTCGTTGATACGCAGATGCCGTTTGCGATTCGCCTTATTTTTAATTCACAGCTTGGCGGAAAAGCGGCTCTGGTCGCGCCCGTTCGTGTCGGCGGACAAGCCTTCGGGCTGCTCGGTTTCGTATGGAGCGAGGAAAACGCCAAACCGTTTGAAGACCACGACGTTGCTTTGGCGGAAGGAATCTCCGACCAAATTGGAACGGCACTTGAGCGCGACCAATTAAGCGCGGAGATAATGCGCTTGAAATCGGAACTTCACGAACGGCACACGAGCGAAATTATCGGGCAAGCCGCGCCGATTCGCCGCGCCATCGAACTCGCGCTGAATGTCGCCGATACGAACACGACCGTTTTGATTCAAGGCGAATCGGGAACGGGAAAAGAACTTCTGGCGAATTTGATTCACTACAATTCGGGGCGCGAAGACAAGTCGTATATCAAATTAAACTGCGGCGCGATTCCCGAAACGCTGCTCGAATCGGAATTATTCGGACACGAAAAAGGCGCATTTACCGACGCGCGAACGCAGCGAAAGGGACGTTTTGAAGAAGCAAACGGCGGAACGCTTTTTCTTGATGAAATCGGCGAAATGTCTCTGGCGGCGCAGGTGAAATTACTGCGCGTTTTGCAGGACGGCGAATTTACGCGCGTCGGCGGCAACGAAGTTTTAAAAACCGATGCGCGTGTCATCGCCGCCTCGAACATAGATTTGGAAAAAGCGGTCGAAGCGGGAACTTTTCGCAAAGATTTGTTTTATCGCCTTTCGGTTTTCCCGATTGTCGTGCCGCCTCTGCGCGAACGTCCCGAAGACATACACATTTTGGTTTTTCATTTTCTCGAAACTTACAAACAAAAAACCGGACGCTTCGTTTCCGGCATCTCGAAAGAAGCCTTACGCGCTCTGGTCAATTACGAATGGCACGGCAACGTGCGCGAACTCGAAAACGCCATCGAACGCGCCGTTATCATCGCGTCCGGTCGTCAAATCGAACTCGACGATTTGCCCGAAGCAATCAGCAAACGCGCGTTTGAATCGTTTGCCCAAGCCCGACAGGAACGCTTTCGCGCCGCGAGCGAAGGTAATTCAATCGGCATCGAAATTGAACTGCCGTCGGCGATGGACGAAGTGGAAAAACAAGTTATCGAAGCGACTTTGGATTATGCAGGCGGCGACAAATCCCGCGCCTCGCGTCTTTTGAACATCGGCAGAAAAACGCTTTATCGAAAATTAGAGCAATATCGAAACGGCGAAAATTAGCAAAACGCAGACGGTTTCCGGTGAACTCATAAATTTCCCTGCTCGAATTTTTTGAATTTACCGATTGTATTTTGATACATTTGTTCAGCAGCCAAATAAATTTTGAAAGAGGTGTTTTTATGAAAATTTTATTCAATCGTTCATTAGCGATAATTTTCATTTTAATCGCTGCGGCGGTTTCGGGTTTCGGACAAAACGCTCCAATTCAAACGCCGAAACCCGCGCCGACTCCGCCGGTCGAAGAAGACTCGGATGTGGTGAAAATTTCGACCGCGCTGATTCAACTCGATGTCGTCGTAACCGACAAAAACGGCAAGCCGATTACCGATTTGAAGCCGGAAGATTTCGAGGTTTCGGAAAATGGCGAGCGGCAGACGATAACCGGCTTGTCGTATTTTTCAGGTCAAAAAAACGCTCCGGCAAGCGGCAGCTTAAACGCAAATTCAGCGGGCGCGATGCCTGTCTCCGGCGAAGTGCGCCGCACGGTTGCCATCGTCGTTGACGATGCCGGAATATCGAATCAAAGTATAAATCTCGTCAGAAAAGAATTGGCGAAATTCGTCAGCGAGCAAGTTCAGCCGGGCGATCTTGTGGCGATTATCAAAACGAGCGGCAGCGTCGGCATCTTGCAGCAATTTACGACTGATAAAGAAAAACTGCTGGCGACGATTGACAATCTTCATTACCAGCCGCTAACCAGCAGCGGTCTCAGCCCGTTCGAGCCGATTAGCGTTACTTTCGCGGAACAGATTTTGGCTAACACTACCGGCGAATTTACGCAGCAGGCAAAATCGGTTACCGAGCAAAAAAACAATGTCGAATCGCTCGCCGAAATCAATCGAAATTTAACGGTAACCTCCGGCTCGCTCGGCGTTTTAAACGCGACCATCAACGCGATGAGCGGACTGCCGGGACGCAAGTCCGTTTTATATGTCGCCGAGGGCGTTTACAGTCTTTTCGCCGCCCGTTTAGCAGAAAATAATCAAGGCGGCACGAGTTCGATTTTCAAAGACACGAGAAAACTCGAAGAAGATTTGCGCGGCATTACGGAAACCGCCAATCGCGCGACGATTGCCATCTACGCACTCGACCCGCGCGGCACTCTGCCCGTAAATTTTTCCGCCGCCGACCAGATGCGCGGAGGTATGACCGAAAGAGAATTGCAAGCGGCGGAAGAAAGACAAGGGAGAAGCAACACCGGCAGAAACGACCGCGATTTAACCGACCGTGCCGACCAGCTAAAGGCTTCGCAGCTCGGATTAAAATTCTTATCCGAAGAGACGAGCGGCAAGGCTTTTATCAACACAAATGATTTGGGAAAAAGTCTGCGCGAAACTCTCGATTCGCAAAACGGTTATTACATTCTCGCTTATCAACCCGACGCGGAAACCTTCGACCCGAACAAAAGACGCTTTAATAAATTGACCGTCAAAGTAAAACGTCCGAACGTGAACGTCAGCTACCGGAGCGGATTTTTTAACGTCGCCGAAAGCGAAAATAAAAAAGAGGAAACGCCGGATAGAGCATTTCTGCAAAAGATATTTTCGCCATACAAAGCGACTGATGTCGGCTTGCGAATGACTTCCGTTTATGCGGCGGACGAGCAGACTTCGACCATTCGCTCGTTCGTCAACATCAATACAAAAGATTTGCAGTTTGTCGAAGGCGCGGACAAAAATAAAACGGTGCGGTTCGATGTTCTCGCCGTCGCCTTTAACGAAAACGGCGTTCCGATTGCTCAGGTCGGAAAAGTTTTCGAGGTCAAAGCCTCGCCGGAAAGATACTTGCAACTGCTCAAGGAAGGAATCAATTACAATCTGACTTTCACGACGAAAACGCGCGGGGCGGAGCAAATAAAAGTGTCGGTCAGAGACCAAAATACGCAGCGCGTCGGCACAGCTTTGCAAACCGTCGTCATTCCGAATTTCGACAAACAGCCGCTCGGCTTGTCTGGAATTTTGCTCGCCGATTACACCGCGCAGGAATTTCAAAATATGCAAAACGGCAAAGCTCCGGCAGATACGGCAACCAGAATGCAGGCGAACACGGCGAGCCGACAATTCAAAGAAGGAACGGTTTTGTCGTTCAGTTACGCCGTTTATGCTGCGCCGTCGCTTCGCACGAAATCGCAGGCGCAGTTCACGGTTTTTAAAGACGGCAAAGAAGTTTTCAAAGGCGCGGCGGAAGATTTAAATATCACGCCGAACGGAAAAATCCAGCGCATCAATCGCGGCGGCGCGTTTCTGCTCGGAACGGATATGGCGGCTGGCAGATACGTTTTGCAAGTCGCGGTCGCGGGCGACGCGCTCAAAGAGCCGCAAGTTCAGCAGATAGATTTTGAATTGGTAAATTAGTTTGGACATCATCGTCGGCACAGCCGGACACATTGACCACGGAAAAACCGCGCTCGTCAAAAGTTTGACCGGCGTTGACGCAGACCGTCTGCCCGAAGAACAAAAACGCGGCATCACGATTGACATCGGTTTCGCCGAACTCGATTTAGGCGACGTGCGAATCGGTTTTGTAGACGTTCCGGGACACGAAAAATTCGTCAAAAATATGTTGGCGGGCGCAAGCGGAATTGATCTGGTCGCGCTCGTCATCGCATCGGACGCGGGCGTGATGCCGCAGACGCGCGAGCATTTTGAAATCTGCCGCCTGCTCGAAATAAAAAGCGGTTTGATAATTTTGACGCAAACGGATTTGGTTGACGAAGAATTGCTTGAATTGGTTAAATTAGACGCTTCGGAACTCGTCGAAAATTCCTTTTTAGAAAACGCTCCCGTCGTCGCCGTCAGCGCGAAAACCGGCGAAGGAATCGAAGAATTAAAGCAAACTTTAAAAAATCTCGCCGCAAAAATTCCCGAAAGAAAAAACGAATTCGTCGCGCGTCTGCCGATTGACCGCAGTTTTTCGGTCAAAGGTTTCGGCGCGGTCGTAACGGGAACTTTGGTTTCGGGCGAGATAACCGAAGCCGACGAAATGGAAGTTTTGCCGCCCGAAAAACGGGTGCGTGTGCGCGGGCTGCAGACATACGGAAAATCCGTGAAAACGGCGCGCGCCGGACAGCGCACGGCGGTCAATCTCGGCGGCATCGAACACGCCGAAACGACGCGCGGAATGGTTTTGTGCGAAAAAAATATTTTGCGTCCGACGCAGATTTTCGACGCGGAAATCGAAGTCTTAAAAGACGCGAAAAAAAATTTGAAATCGCGCCAGCGAGTCCGCGTTCACATCGGCACAATCGAAGCACTTGCAAGAATTCAGGTCTTGAATGAGCGTAACGAAATTGCCAAAGGCGAAACGGATTTCGCGCAGTTGCGGCTGGAAATTCCAATCGTCTGCGTTCCGAGCGAAAGATTTATCATTCGCTCGTATTCGCCGCAAATCACCATCGCGGGCGGAAGAATTTTAGATAACTCGGCGCAGAAGCACCGGCGCAAAGAAGTCGAAATTATCAGAAAACGTCTGCGCGTTTTGTCCGCGGCGGACAAAGCGGAACGAATAAAAATCCATCTCGAAACAGCGGGCGAACACGGTTTGACGTTTGCGGATTTGCAGGCGCGAACGGGCTGGCGGCGAGAAGTTTTACAAAAAGCGATTCGGGAAAACACGGAAAAAAAATCAATCGTCGAAGCTGAAAATTTTTACGTCGCCCGAACGCCGTTTGAAAATTTGAGATCGAAAACGCTCGCCGAAATCGAAAATTTTCACCGCAGAGAACCGCTCGCCAAAGGAATTTTTCGGGAAACTTTGCGCGAAAAAATCTTCGCGCATCTGCCGCCGAAGATTTTCAAAGCGACGCTTCTCGCTTTGGAAAAAGATGATAAAATCGCGTCGGAAAAAGATACGCTTCGCGCGGCTTCGCACAATTTGGAGCTTTCAAGCGACGAAAAAAATTTGCGCGAAAATTTGCGAAAAATTTATCAAACGGCAAATCTCGAAGTTCCGAAACTCGAAGACGCTTTGAGCGATTCGCTCAAAGGCACAAAAAAAACGCGCGAAACGGCACGAAAAATTTTCCAGCTATTTTTAAATTCCGGCGAAATCGTCAAAGTGTCGGAAGAATTTTATTTCACGAAAACGGCGATTGACGCGCTCGTCGAAAAAATAAAATCGTTCGCCGACGCGACTTCCGACCGATTGATTGACGTTCCGGCTTTCAAAACAATCGCGGGCATTTCCCGAAAATATGCGATTCCGCTTTTAGAGTTTTTCGACCGCGAACGAATCACCCGACGCGCGGGCGATAAGAGAATCGTTCTGTAAATAAAATGAGGAAATTTTTAACGGCAAAATGGCAAAATTTGATAATGGCGAACTACGAAGTCGCGCCCGATCTTTTAGACGATTTTGTTCCGCCGCAAACGACGCTCGATTTGCAAGACGGCAAATGCTTCGTTAGTCTCGTCGCGTTTATGTTTCTCGACACGCGCGTTTTGAAAATTCCTGTGCCGTTTCACGTCAATTTTGAAGAAGTAAATTTGCGGTTTTACGTCAAAAGAAAAACGGAAAATGAAACGAGGCGCGGCGTAACTTTTATCAAAGAAATTGTTCCGCGATTGGCGATTGCAACCGTCGCCAGAATTTTTTACGGCGAACCTTACGAGGCATGGCGAATGAGTAATTCAAAAACGGAAAATGAACTAAATTATTCGTGGTGGAAAGCCGATTCGACAAATCAAATAAAAGTCGCAATCGGCGAAAACACGGGCGTTCCGAAGGAAAATTCGCACGGCGAATTTATCATCGAACATTATTGGGGCTACACGAAACGCGACGCAAACCGAACGGACGAATACAAAGTCGAGCATCCGAAATGGGAACTTTTCGCGGTCAAAGATTACGAGATTGCAGTTGATTTCGGCAGACTTTACGGCGAGCGATTCGCTTTTCTGAAAAACGAAAAACCGCATTCGATTTTTATGGCGAAAGGCTCGCCCATTTCAGTCTACAAAGGCGCGAAACTTTGAACTAAAAAAGAAGAAAAGATTTCGAGTGAATTTTCCACAATTTTTTCCGCACTTTGCGCCTTCGCGTCTTTGCGCCTCTCTGCGTTAAAATTTCCTTTATATGATTATCGGCATTGTTGCAGTCGCAGAAAATTTCGCTATCGGCAAGGACGGAAAATTGCCTTGGCATTATTCGGCGGACTTAAAATTTTTCAAACAAACGACGACCCATCACGCCGTCGTGATGGGTTTTAATACGTGGAAATCTATCGGCAAGCCTTTGCCGAATCGCCTTAATATCGTTTTGAGCCGCAAGGCGGAAATCGAATCGCAACCGAATGTTTTGCTTTTGCGAAACAAAGAAGAATTGCTCGCTTTGTCAAAATATCTGAACTGCGATTTGTTCGTCATCGGCGGCGCGGAAACCTACAAAAGTTTTGCGGACGCGATTGACGAATGGATTGTTACAAAAATTTCCGAAAACGTCGAAAACGCCGATACGTTTATGCCGCAGAATTTTCTCGAAAATTTTGAATTGCGCGAAACGAAAAATCTGGAAGACGATTTGAGCGTCGAGATTTTTGCAAAAAGATAAATTCGTAGTAAAATCCGTAGAAAATCAAAAAGGAGAAAAATTCTATGATGGGCGGAAAAAGTTGGGACGAATGGATTGACGATTATTCGGAATCGCACACGCATCCGGTAAATAAATTGACGCATACCGTCGGTATTCCGATGATTGCGCTGTCTCTGCTTTTAATTCCGACGAGTTTTTTCGTCGCCGGATTTTGGAAAATTCCGCTCGCGCTGTTTGTTATCGGTTGGATTTTGCAATTCATCGGGCATTATTTTGAAGGCAAGCCGCCGGAATTTTTTAAAGATTATCGTTTTCTGTTTGTCGGTTTGCGCTGGTGGATTAAGAAAATTCGGGATAAATTTTGAACCGATATTTGCCGAATGAAATTCGGCTGATTAAATTTGACAATCCGAATTTTGATTTACTCTTTCGTATAATCGAAATCTTCGTAAGTTAAATGCTGTATAAATTCGCCGCTTTTATAAAGCAAATCAACGTCTAAGCTCAAATTATATTTGCCGCGTTTTAAGTTAAATTCGCTATACGGCAAAAAAACATTCGCGTCGTCATAGTCGGTCTTATCATAGGTCGGTTCTAAAAGTCTGTAAGCAGCCAATTCGCCTTGCGTGCTGCTGAACGCGCGATTTTTGGTCTGTAATCTCGTGCCGTCTTTCTTTTGAACGAAAACCGCAATGTATGAATTTACGCCTTTCATATCATTAAGCGTAAATTTAGTGTGAACGCGCATTCCGTATCTGCCGTTGTCGGTTACGTCGTAATCAACCCAAATTTTGTCAAAATCGGCTTTTTTCGCAGCAGTATCGGTGTCGTTTTTATCAGTTTCGCCATCGTCTTTAAGCGCGATGCTCGGTGAAACTCGCGGCGAAGGAACGGGCGAAACGGAAGACGAAGGAGTCGGCGATTTTTCTTTGATATTACTCTTCGGAGAATCTGTCGGCGTTGGAGTCGGGTTATAAGCAATCGTCGAATTTGATTTGAAGTTGTAATAAATGATTGCCGCGCCCGCCATAAGAACGAGCAAAAACAAAGCGAAGATGCCGCCCAGAATCGCAAAAATCTTGCCGTATTTTCGCGGCGGCGATGACGGCGGAACGGTTTGAAAATTTGTCGGGAAAGACTGTCTGCCCGCGACGGTTTCCGCACTTTTATTAAACGAATCGGTTTTTAAGCCGGATTGCTGCCGCGCCTCATCGCCTTGCAGATTAACAACCATCGGCGAATTAGCCAGCGTCGCTCCGCATTGCAGACAAAAGTTCATCGCATCGGAATTTTCAATGCCGCAAGTTTGGCATCTTTTCATTTTTTATTTTCTCCTTTTCAGAAACAGTTATTTCACGAAAAAATTCTGCTGATTATATTAACTCAAATGAATAAAAGGGCAAATGCTAAATTATTAAAACGGCGGCTTTTGAATAGTATAATTTTTCGATTAAACTTAGCTGAATCTTTTTAAAAATGAAATCAGAATATATTTTAGCTTTAGACATCGGAACTTCAAGCGTCCGCGCCGCGCTTTATGATTTCGCGGGAAATGTTTTGCCCGCGACGATGATTAAAAACGAGCGCACGCTGACCGCAACCGAAGACGGCGGCGCGGAGATTGACGCGCAAAAAGCGTTCGCGCAAATCGAACGGGCGATTGACGACGTTTTGGAAAAATCGAAAACAATCAAAGGCGAAATTTTGTATGTCGCAACTTCCGCCTTCTGGCACAGTCTCGTCGGGGTTGACGCGGCGGGAAAACCGACGACGAAAGTTTTCGGCTGGGCGGACACGAGAAGTCGAAATTACGTTTCCGTTTTGATAAAAAAATTTGACGAATCGGAAGTTCACAATCGAACGGGCGCGAGATTTCATTCGAGCTTTTGGACGGCGAAATTGCTCTGGCTTCAAAACGAGCAAAAAGAGATTTTTAAACGCACGGCGCAATGGCTTTCGTTCGGCGATTACGCCGCGCTGAAAATTTTCGGCGAATCACAGACGAGCGTTTCGATGGCTTCGGCGACGGGAATTTTCGATGTCAGAAAAAATGTCTGGGACGCTCGGTTATTAAAATTTCTCAAAATCAAATCGGAAAATCTTTCAAATATCGTCGCCGAAGACGCGCAAACCTTTCAATTAAACGCGCAATATAAAAAGCGTTGGGAAAGATTAGAAAACGCCGAATGGTTTCCGGCAATCGGCGACGGCGCGGCAAACAATATCGGCGCGGGCTGTGTTTCAAAGGAAAAAGCCGCGCTGATGATCGGCACTTCCGGCGCGATGCGCGTTGCATTTCCGGGCGAAATTCCGAAAAACATTCCGAGCGGTTTGTGGTGTTATCGCATTGACCGAAAGCGAATTATCACCGGCGGCGCATTGAGTGACGGCGGCGGACTTTATCGCTGGCTAAAAGACAATCTAAAATTGGACGGCACAGACGACGAAATCGAAAACGAAATCGAAAAACGCATTCCCGACGCGCATAATTTAACATTTCTGCCGTTTCTCGCCGGCGAACGCAGCACCGGCTATCACGAATCGGCGCACGGCGCGATTTTAGGACTGCATTCTTCAACCGATTCGATTGATATTGTCCAAGCTGCGCTCGAATCGGTCGCGTATCGTTTTGCGGAGATTTACGAGCAATTAAACGAAATCGCTAAAATAAATGAAATTATCGCGTCCGGCGGCGCACTCCGCGAATCGCCCGTTTGGACGCAAATTATCGCCGATGTTCTCGCCCAAAACCTGAGTTTGCCCGACGTGCGCGAAGCGTCTTCACGCGGCGCGGTTTTGCTTGCGCTCGAAAATATCGGCGAAATAGAAAGCATCTCAAATGTGGAAACGCCGAAAGGTCAGAAGTTTGAGTTTGATAAAAAGCGACACGCAATTTACGAAAAGGCGCGGGAAAGACACGAAAAATTTTATAAAATGCTGGTTGAAAAATGAATCTGAATAATTTTGAAACTGAAGTCGAAGGAAAAATCGTCGAACGCGGCTTGAATTATTATCGCGGCGGCGATGTCAAAAAACTCGAAAAAGTCGGCGCGAATGAATTCAGCGCAATCGTTTTCGGCAGCGAAAAATACACGGTTTATGTCAAACTAAACGGCGAAACAATCGTCGAACACGAATGCGATTGCCCGTATGATTACGGCGATGTCTGCAAACACGAAATCGCCGTTTTCTACTCGATTCGCAACGGAAAGTTCGATGATATAAACGACAAATTAAACGCGCTTCTGGAAAATCTGCACGAAGCGGCGTTGCGTAAATACATTTCAAATCTGCTCAAAAAAGACGCGAAATTCAGACGCGAATTCTTGCGCGAATTCGACGAGGATTTTGATGAAGGGGACGACGAAGATTTTTTTGACGAAGATTATTATTGAGAAAAATCAATAATAATCAATTTTCTGGAATGGATTGAAAGATGACTTTTCCTTTTTCCATAACAAATTTGACAGGAATTTTAGGATTGTTAATATCTTTTCCGCCATCGCTATGCCATTTTTCTTCCCATTTTGAGAAAAATATTTCCAAATCTTGCGGAGTCAGAAGATAAATTGAAACGAGTTCAATTCCTTGGTAAATCGCAAATAACCAATCTACATTTCGATATTTTCTGATTATTGTCGGATTCATATGATGATGCGTTGAAAAACTTTTTGTCAGATTGATGTTGACGGATTTTAGCTCATATTCTCTACCGTTTTCGTCAATCGCGTCATTTCCTTCTCTGCCGGGAAGTATTTTCAATCCGCTGATTAACAAAACCTGCAAAAGTTTTCCGCCGTTGTCTTGAAAAATATCGCCGATGCCGTGTTTGTTGGCTAACTTTTGATATTTTCTAACATAGAAAAACAAATTTTCCAAAGTTTCTTTGTCTGTCAATTCTTCCGGGTCTTCCAATTCTTCGGCGAGCAAATCGGCAATTGTGCAATCAAGAGCGGTTGCCAGCCGTTCCATATTATCAATGGAAATATTTCTTTCGCCTCTTTCAACCGAACCGATGTAAGTTCTGTGAAGATTAGCCGAATCTGCCAAATCTTCCTGTGATAATTTTTTTTCAAGTCGAAACTTTCTTAAATTTTTGGCAAAGATTATTCTACTCTTTGAAGTATTTTCCGGCATAGAATAAACTTACAGAAATGAACACTTTGAATCTACAGACTTTAAGTAGCATTTATGCGAATATGCCGGTTAAGCCAACTTATATCACGAGTTGCGGCGCGGCATTTTGTGGAGATTCAAGCGAGTTATTAAAAAATTTGCCCGATGAAACGGTTGATTTAGTGATTACCAGTCCGCCTTTTGCTTTACAGCGTCAAAAGGATTATGGAAATGTTGAACAACAAAATTACGTTAAATGGTTTGCGTCTTTCGCCGAAACCGTTCATAAAAAGCTAAAATCAACCGGAAGTTTTGTTATAGATTTAGGCGGCGCGTATCAAAAAGGAACTCCGACCAGAAGTTTGTATAATTTTAGATTGTTGATTCATCTCTGCGACGAAATCGGTTTTTTTCTGGCTGAAGATTTTTACTGGTATAATCCCGCCAAATTACCGAGTCCGATTGAATGGGTCAACAAACGCAAAATAAGAGTTAAAGATTCCGTCAACACGATTTGGTGGCTTAGCAAATCCGAATTTCCGAAAGCAGACGTAACAAATGTTTTAGTCGAATACAGCGAGCGGATGAAAAAACTTCTTGAAAATCCCGAAAAATTTTACACGCCAAAAAATCGTCCGTCAGGACACCAAATCAGCGAAAGTTTTGCGCGTGACAACGGCGGCGCGATTCCGTCAAATCTGCTTCAAATATCAAACACCGATTCTAACGGTTCTTATCTAACCTCCTGTAAAATTGTCAACGAAAAGCCGCATCCGGCGAGATTCCCGGCAAAACTGCCGGAATTTTTCATCAAATTTTTAACCGACGAGGATGATTTGGTAGTTGATATATTTTCAGGCTCGAATACGACCGGCTACGCAGCGGAATCGAACGGCAGACACTGGATTTCATTTGAAGAGAACTTAAACTATATTGCAGCATCTTCATTTCGTTTTTTGCCGAAAGAAATCAATGATTTGGAAGTGAGAGAAATTTACGAAAAAATAATTAACGGAGAAAATGTAGAATTACAAAAATATCAAAATCGGAATTTTTTAATTCATTCGCTAAACACATAAAATTATGGCAACCCCAACCAAAACAGAACAAAATTTAGATCAACTTTGCATCAACACAATCCGAACTCTGTCGCTCGACGCGGTGCAGAAGGCGGAATCAGGGCATCCGGGACTGCCTTTGGGAATGGCTCCGGCGGCTTACGTTTTGTGGACGAAGTTTATGCGTTACAATCCGAAAAACCCGAAGTGGTTTAACCGCGATAGATTTTTACTATCAGCCGGACACGGTTCGATGCTTCTGTATTCACTGCTGCATTTGACGGGTTATGATTTGTCGCTCGATGACATTAAACATTTTCGTCAACTTCATTCAAAAACGCCGGGGCATCCTGAAAATACTTTGACTTCGGGCGTGGAGATTACGACCGGACCATTGGGACAAGGATTTGCGAACGGTGTCGGGATGGGAATTGCGGCGAAACATCTGGCGGCGCAGTTTAATCAGGACGGGTTTCCGATTGTGGATCATTTTATTTACTGCATCTGTTCGGACGGCGATTTGATGGAGGGAATTTCGTATGAATCAGCTTCGATTGCCGGACATTTGCAGCTTGATAATTTGATTTATTTGTATGACGACAATCACATTACGATTGAGGGAGAAACGACTTTGGCGTTCACCGAAGACGCGACCGAACGGTTTGAAGCCGCCGGTTGGCACGTCATTGTGGTTGAAGACGGCAACGACTTGAAGGCTATCGAAAAAGCGATTTCCGACGCGCAGAAAACTAAAGATAAGCCGAAACTGATTCGCGTGAAAACTATTATCGGCTTCGGAATGCCGAGTCAGGGAACACGCAAAGCGCACTCGGACGCGCCCGGCGAAGAAGCCGTCAAAGAAACGAAACGCAATCTCGGCTGGGACGAAAACAAAAGTTTTTACATCCCGAAAGAAGCGTTA
>JBPCMK010000017.1:0-6512 GCA_051002375.1 Pyrinomonadaceae bacterium
AGTATTTCTTTTCGTATCGTCATAAGTGTAAATCTCCTTATTCTATAAATTTCGATTTACACAAAATTTCTTACAGCCCCTAAAAAAGCGGCGCGATTAAATTGCGCCGCTTTTTTATTTTCGATTATCAATTAAACTACTGTTTTTTAACGCTTTTTAAAAACTGTTCAACTTCCGAACTATATTTCTCTAGACTGGACTTTGCAGCATAGATATTGATCAGAACCGTTTTTTTCGGGGCTTTGAGAACGGTCAGATTCCAAAATACATCTTCGCCTTCGTTTTTTGCCGTGCCTGCTATTCGGGTACCTTCCATACCGTCAACGTCCCTCTTCGAACCTTTGTCCGTAACCTTAACGTCTTTCAGGTAGTCGTCAACTTCCTGCGCGGCATCGGTTACGGCTTTATCATAATCGCCGTCTTTCGGAACGGTGAAACGAATATCAACACCTTCGTCTTCGGATTGAACAATCGTATCTTCACCGTCTTTGCTGAACTTGAAGCCTTTCGGAACGGTCATCATAATTCCCGCTTCGTCAATTTTCAAAACATCGCCGTTGGTCGCCGCCATCGTATTGGCGTTTGAATTAGTAGTCATCGTGTTGGCAACCGAATTGGTCGCATTGCTCGCCACATTGACTACCGTGTTCGTTGCATTTGCCGCTTTATTGGCTAAATTTGTGTTAGTGGTCGCGCCACCGCAAGCTGAAAATGCGAGCGAGGCAACACCCAAAGTCAAAATAACTTTCAGTTTCATAATTCTTTTTCCTATTTGCTTCTTAAAATTTAATTACCGGATATGTTTGTGTGAATGTCTCACAAACAAGCTGTGATATTAACAGAAATCGCGGTTTTGTAAAGCCGGAAAACTCAAAAAACAAATACTCGTGTTCCGGCGAAATCTATTTTGCCGCGCCGTTATTAGCGGAAGTTTTCGGAATATCCTGAAGCGCGAGACTTTCTTTCGGCGACGCAAATTTCCATTCGCCGTTTTCTTTAACGAACTTAATTGGTGTCCAGTTTCCAAGACTACCGCCTTTGATTTCAGCGATGCCGGCATCGCCTTCGATTTTCTCGTTGCGAACTTCGCGCTTTTCTTCGACCGGATACGCATCATCTTCTAAAACCGCTAGAAGAGAAGTGCTTTTATCAGTTTTCATCTCAGCCTGCCAATATGCGATTGCTGACTGCGAGAGAAATTTCTTCGCTCCGGCTTCATCTTTTTTCTGCAGTGCCGCATAGTAATTCTGCACGACGGGCGCAAGCGTCGGCGCGTTATTCGTCGTCGAGGCTTCCGGCGTTTTGGTTGTCGCCAGCGGATTGTTCGCGCCGGTCGCGGCGACATTCGTGTTTGCCGGTTTTGTGTTAGTTGAACTGTTCGACGTTTCCGTTCCGCCGCATCCGATTAAAAAAATCGTCGTAAATAATAATATGTAAAATCGCATTCGTCGTCTCCAAAAGTTAAAATGTATTTGAAAAAAGAAAGAGTATAAATCATCTGTTGAAAATGGACAAAACATATCGAATCGAATTGCGCCGCGTTTTTATTATCGAAAATCTGCCCGCGCCTTTGACACGCGCCAGCCGGCATCTGCAAATTTTCGATAATTACATCGAAAACACAAGGCTTCGTCTGCGCTCGATTCGCGTTCCCGAAATCAAAGAATGGATGTGGATTTTGCAGCAGCGCGAGTCGCTCGAAGATTTGTCGCAATGGGAAATTTCGGAAATTCATTTGAACGAAACCGAACATCGAGCGTTTGAAATTTTCGAAGGCAGGGAAGTGCGGAAGAACGAGCGAGTTCAAACAAACGAGATTCGCAAGAACAGATATTTTTATGATTCGGGCGGCAAGCAATTAGAGATTGATTTATTTTTGGGCGAGCTTTGGGGATTAGTTTTGGCGAGAATTTGTTTTGATTCGGCGAAAGAAATGCAGGCGTTTGAAAATCCGTCATTTGCGGTTTTGGAAGTTACGGACAGCGAATTTTTTATCGGCGGAAATTTAGTCGGTAAAACTTTTGCTGATGTGCAAAACGAGTTTCAGAAATTTAGAAAGTAATTTTCCGCAAAGGCGCAAAGCACATAAAGAGAAACCAATCTCAATTTTCTGATTCGAGTTTGGAATCGAGAAATCCGCAATCCGCAATCCCAAATCCCAAATCAAAAAGTCCCGCCCGCCAAATCTTCAAAATCTTCGATTGACGGTAACTCCGATAAATCTTTTAAACCGAACTGAATCAAAAAATCCTTCGACGTGCCGTATTGCATCGGTCGCCCGACGGTTTCCTTTCTGCCTTTGGCGACAATCAGGCGTTTATCAAGCAGCGTTTTGATTGCCGAAGCCGACTGCACGCCGCGAATTTCTAGAATTTCGGGAACGGTTGCCGGTTGTTTGTAAGCGATAACGGCGAGCGTTTCGAGCGCGGCTAAAGATAATTTCGCGTTCGGGCGAGTTTTCAAAAATCGTCTGATTTCTTCGTGAAATTCCGCGCGTGTTCCAAGTTGCCAGCCGCCCGCGATTTCTCTGATTTGCAAACCGCTTTCGCGCTGTTCATATTCGCGGGCGAGTTCTTCGATTGCCGCGCTAACCGTTTCTTTGTTTTCGCCCGTAACCTCCGACAAAGTTTTAACGGTTACGGGTTCGTCGGCGACGAAAATTAACGCTTCGACGATTGAAATAATTTCGCCGATGCCGCGCGTTTGTCTGTCTTCGGTTTCTAAAACTGCGGTCGTCATAAAAAAAGAATAATGCAACTTCTCAATTCTGGCTATGAAAATTTCAGGTTTTTCGTAAAATTATTTCGCCGAAAGTTTTCTTTTGCAGCAACTTTATGCCTTCGGTTCGCACGAGTTCAAGCACGGCGATAAACGCCAAAACGAGTTCGTGGCGCGTTTTGATTTCCCGAAAATATTCGAGCAGATTTATTTCCTTTGCCGCATAAATTTTCGCCCGTATTCGTTTGAGCATTTCCGCCAGACTCATTTCCTCGCGCTCGATTTCCATCTGAATTTCTTCTTTGTGCCGCGCCAAGATTTTTTGAAAGACGTTTAGCAAATCGAAAACCGAAGCGTTCGTTTCCGTATTATTTTCGTCGGATTCGATTTGCCCGCGCATAAAAACCGCCTGCTCGACGGTGTTTCGCTCGTAAAGCATTCCCGCCGCGTTTTTAAATTTTTCATATTCCAGAAGCCTTTCGACCAATTCCTGTCGCGGGTCTTCGATGTCTTCCAGCGCGTCGTCCGTTATCTCGCGCGGCAAAAGCATTTTTGATTTTATCTCGATTAAAGTCGCCGCCATCACGAGAAAATCCGCCGCGAGCGAAATATCGAGCCGCTTCATCAAGCGAATATACTTCAAATATGCGTCCGTGATTTTCGCAATCGGAATGTCGAAAATATTTGCCTGCTCCTGCTTGATGAGAAAAAGCAGAAGGTCGAGCGGTCCGGCAAATTCGCCCAAGCGCAGGTTTATCGCATCGCTCGCGCCGCCGACGATGCGCGGCTGAACGCTTTCAAAATCAAAACTGATTTGTTCGAGTTGCTGTTCCAAATTATTTTCTTGCGAATTCGCGCAAATAGATTATGTAATCAATTTTCGGCGGCGTAAATCCTTCCTCGCGCATTTTGGCGATTATATTTCCGCGATGCGTCGCCGAATGAAAAAGAACGTGCGTCAAAAGCTCTCGAAAATTATTTTCGTGCGAAACGCCTTCGCTCGTTTTATATGAAGTCGTTTGCCCCAAACCTTCGTCGTCAAACCGCTTCAAAAGTTTTTCAAATCGTCCGGCGTTTTCCTTCGCCGAATCGCTTGATTCTTCTAAAGTTAAATTTTGCCAGAAATCAAATCCGGTCGAATCTTTGCCGTAAAGTCGCTCGTAATATTCTTGCTCGGTAATGAGAATATGATTTAAAATACGCTGCGATTTTTTGCTCTCATTTGATTTTAGCGCGGCGACGATTCGGCGGTTTGCCCAATCATTATAATCGAAAAGTTTTTGGAGATGTTCGACGGTGTTCATTTAATCAATTTGATATTTTTGCAAATCTTCGAGCGAAACGAATTGCAGAGCGGCTTCGTGCGTCGCTTCCAAAACGACTTCCGGCGCGGCGTTCGCCTCCAACGCTTCCTGCCAGCGCAGAGCGACCAGACACCATTTGTCGCCTTCGATGAGTCCGGGAAATTGAAATTCCGGTCGCGGCGTGGACAAATCGTTGCCGCGCGATTTTGAAAATTTTAAAAATTCGTCGGTAACGCGCACGCAAATCGTATGACTGCCGAGATCGTCCGCGCCGGTTTTGCAAAATCCGTCGCGGTAAAAACCCGTCAGAGGCTTTTTGCAGCAGCTTTTCAATTCCGTGCCGAGAACATTTTTCGGTTTCGGACGATGCCCGTTTCCGTTGGTGATACTCATAATTTATTTTGCGGAATTTATCAATTCAATCGCCCGTTCAATCGGACGCGCGAGAACCGCGCGTTCTCCGACTTCGACAATCGGACGCTGGAGAAGATTCGGATTTTCGATAATTAGTTTTATTATTTCGTCGGGCAAAGTATTTTCGTTTATATTCAATTCTTTAATCAATGGCTCTTTTATCCGCACGACATCAAATGGCGCGAGATTCATTTTTCTCAATAAATCGCGCAGCTTTTCTTCAGTCAAAGGCTTGATAAAATAATTTATTTTTTCAAAATCAATGTTGTTTTCCCGAAACAAATTCGCCAGATTGCGGCACGTCGTTCAAGTCGGTTTTTCATAGACTGTAATTTTTCCTTTCATAACTCAAATCATATCACCAAGCCGCGTTTCGATTAAATTGTTTGATTCTTCTAATGAAAAAACTCTCGACTTCGTAATAAACCGCACACCCAACGGAATTTCCAGCGAAAACGACGCGCCGCGTCCGGGAGTTATATCAATCGTCAATTCCGTGTGCTTCCAAAATTCAAATTGGTCTTTCGCCATATAAAAATCGCAGCTATCAATTTCCCCAAGCCAAACATCGCTTGAACCAACGAGAAATTCGCCCGCCTCATAACACATCGGCGAAGAACCGTCGCAGCAGCCGCCTGATTGGTGAAACATCAACTCGCCATATTTCGCGCGAAGTTCGGCGATAACTTTTTTCGCTTCGTTGGTTACTTTTACTCTCGGAATATTTTTCATAAAAAGAATTTTCGCGGATGAATATTCTCCGGTAATTTTCAATGCTGAATCTCCGATGAATACACCAAGGTTAAATAAAGAATGCTTGCCGTCGTATTCACGGCAAGCATTAAATATTTATAAGGAACGCATTTTTGGTTATCGCTTGGACGCGCGGGGCGCGTTAAGTTCTTTTACCAATGCCTGTTTTAACTTACAGCCTGAATCGGAATAAACTCTTTCATAAAACGACATCTAGTTTTTCTTAACAGGTTCGGAGAAACCCTCTAAATTAGCCAATAAATGTCTATTATATGGGTCTTTGCTTAGCGATCCGACAGTAACGCGCGTTCCGGGAGTAGCTCCTGCTGCAAAGCCGAACGCGCCGACAGCCGCCGTATTTCTGCCGGCTGCCAGCATCTCGTAATTCACGCAATAGTTAATTGCCCAGGGAGTATTATTATATTTGTTATACTGAGTTCCAAATACATCATTAAAAAGTGGAGAAGGGTTGATGGTCGCCGCCCTGATGCTGGTGTTCACGCAAGAATACAAAGCGATTCCTCCGCCTAGCGAATGACCCGTATAATAAGTTGGGCGGACTTGTCTGGCTAAATTAAGTCCGACTTGATACTGCTCGGTATTATCCGCGCCCATCATAGCATTTCCAAAATTTCCGCGATGATTCCAATCTCCCCACTCTATATCGCTCCCGGAGAAAGACAAAACTCTCGTGTTGTTATTTTGCAAATCTTTCCCTTCCGCCAAAATTGCCCGAAAAGGACCGGCGTTATAAATAGTAGATACTCTCCATTCCCGACCGGCAAGCATATAAATACCACCTGCATCGCTGCGATTTACATACGCAAGTCTGCACAATCCCATAACATCCTGATAACTCAACGTCCAAGCATTCTGCGGCATAAACTTTCACTCCTATTAAATTTAATTGAAAATTACTCCATTACGTTTCGATACAGTTGGCGATTTTGGTAATTAGTCCCAAATTTTCGGCGACTATTTCGATGATAATGATAAATCTTGTAAGCCAAATCATACTTCATCGTTAAATAATTCTCAAGAAATTCTTAAATGTGGGTAATAATTTATGAGATTGCTGTTTTATCCTAATAATCTCTGACGCAAGTTGAAAAGTTACGGTTGATTTTCTAACTTAATTGGCGACAAAATTTGTTAAAATAATCGCTCACACTACTTTTCGTCATTTATGACCTTTTAATAGACCTCTTTCATAAGTGATATTTGACAACAAGTAAGTAATAGCTCAAATAAAAGTAATGAGCTATGAAAACATAAAACATCGGTCGGCGGAAAAGTTCAAACGGTTATGCGGCATCAAACCGG